>CAZZKL010000028.1:0-24661 GCA_964655135.1 uncultured Roseovarius sp.
CGGTTGCCATCCAGCCTGTCCCAGCCCGGAAAGGCCTGCGCGTAGCTGGCGATGATCGTCGTGCGGCAATGGGCGAAAATGGCAAAACTTGCCTGTTTATGCGGCCCAAGGCGCAGGGTTGATCCGGCACCGGTCTGAGGCGTGAGATACGCCGGTTGGCCCCAGCGCAGGGTCTCTTCCAGCGGGCCTATTTCCGGCAGGCTCTTTGCCACGCCCATGATCAACCCGCGCAGGCACATCACGCCGTCCCGCACCGGGGCGGGGTAGTGGTTGATCACGTCGCGGACAGCGGATGGCATGGCTGGATGGGTCATGCCGGGTATATTAATGCACGGGCCCGTTCCACATAAGAGGTAAGGTTGGCATTTTTCGCAACCAGCCGCCGCAACCCGGTATCGCATGGCAGGGTACGGATCATATCCAACACCGGAACAATGGCGGCATCTGCGGCGGTGGGGGCCGCGCCAAACAACAAGGGCTTGTCGCCAAGCGTCTGCTCAATGACGCTGATATCCCGCTTCAGCCGATCCAGCCTGTCTTTGGCAGAAAACTGCGCGATGCCCTGTGCAGTCATCGCGCGACGGACATGCTTGCGTATTTTACCCGGAATGATCCGCCGCAATAACGCGGGCATCGCGCCAAAAAGCATATCCCGCGTGTGCGGCCAACAGGCGTCATCCAGCCATCGGTCATAAACCAAGCCGCAGCGCAGATTTTCCTCAACCATGCGGATCAAAGCGTGTGAGCGGGCCTTTTCATCATCGCTCAGCCCGGCGTTGAAATCAGCGCCCATGCTTTCAAGATGCGTCTGAATGTTTGAACTGTCGGGGATAAGCCTGTCACCCGCCCTCAGAACCGGCAGGCGGCCATAGGGCATTTTTGATGGGCTGCCCATATATTCGGGCTGCCATTCCTGCCCTGACATGTGCAGCAAACACATGGCCTTAAGGCAAAACGGGCTAAAGCTGGGTTGATCAGAATTTCCGGGGAAGGTAAGAAGAGTGAGCACGAGCGGGTTTCCTTGAATATGAATTTTGCCCGTTCTTACCAATCCGTACTGTCAATTTTTGTCAGTATGTCGGAGGGCGCGGCCACACCCCCCAACTTACCTCAGCTTGCCACTTTGTACGCTGCAAAGGCCGCGTCAACCTCGGTTCCCGCTAGGTGATTGACGTAGTTTGAATAGGTTTTACAGGCGATGGCCTGCACGATGCCCAATGCATGTTGCGCGGTGAACCCGGCGGCAAGGAAGCTGTCAACCTCGGCCGGGTCCGGCAGGCCGCGTTTTTCCGTCATGATGCGGGCGAATGTGGCCAGCGCGTTCAGTCGCGCATCGGGCAAGGCGGTGCCGGCGCGCAGGGCCGCAAGGCTATCGGCTGGCACGCCCGACATTTTATCTGCGATCATCGAATGCGCCGCCGTGCAATAGGTGCAGCCGTTGACCCGGCTGATGCTGAGAAAAACGGTTTCCTGCTCGGCCGGGGTAAAGCCCGCGTCGGCACGAAAACTGTTATAAGACGCGATGTAGCCGGTCAAAACACCCGGAAGCGCGCCCATATACCCATACATATTTGGGATGAATCCCAACCGTTCCTTGGTGGCGTTGAGAATTTCAGCAACCTCGGGCGTGGCTGTTTCAGGAGTGGCGGGGGTGATGTCGATCAATGCAGTATATGTCATGAGCTGTCCTTTATTTACAGAATGGTCGTTTCATATATTGCAAAATCGAGACTTACAAGCTATTTCAGAATGATGAGTTCAAATAGTTGTGATAGCCACCGCTCATCAAAGCCACGGGGCCGCCCCCGTGGCTTTGATGAGGCCCATGCCATAGAAGCCGCGATGCGGGTTTTCTGGGCGCAGGGCTATGCGGCAGCGTCGGTCGATACACTGAGCCGGGCAATGCATGTGCCGCGCGCCAGCCTTTACCAGATGTTTGGCGACAAAGAGGGGCTGTTTCTGGCGGCGATCCGGCATTACCGCGATGTTAGTTTTGCCCCGGTGATGCAGCTTCTGACCGGCGGCAAAACCTTGCGGGAGGATCTGACGGCTTTCCTGAACGGCATCATAGATTTCGCCACCCATGATCCGGAAACGCCGGGCTGCCTGATTGCCTGTGTGCTGGCGGATGCGGCGGGCATTGATGCAAAAATGCGCGATGAATTGATGCAGAAGTTTGATCATGTTGAGCGGGCCTTGTCAGACCGGGTGGCGCAGGCGCAGGCGCGCGGCGAGATCCCGGCCAATCCCGCCGCAAATGATCTGGGCCTGATGCTGGCCGCAACCGCCCGGGGCCTGATGGTGCGGGCGCGCACGGGTTGCGCGGCAAGTGATTTATACCCTGCCGTCACGGCCACAGTTGATCTGCTAGCTGGAAAACAGCATTGATTGCTGACACTTATTGTCAGGGCCTGCTAGGATACTCAGACCATGACCCGCACCCATCGCCTGTTCCAACTGATGCAAAGCCTGCGTGACATGGCCCCGCCGGCCACGGCGCGTGATCTGGCGCAGGCGCTTGGGGTGACACCGCGCACGATTTACCGCGATATTGATACGCTGCGCAGCCTTGGCGCGGTGATCGATGGCGCGGCGGGGTTTGGCTATACATTAATCGAAGACGCGGCCATGCCGCCCCTGAGCTTTAGCAATGATGAGCTTGAGGCGCTGGTGCTGGGCCTGCGCGAGGTTGGACAGGTGGGCGACCCGGCGTTGGTGCAGGCGGCGCAATCGGCGCTGAGCAAACTGCGCGCGCGGCTGCCCCCGGCGCAGGCGCACCGGTTGCAACATGCGGTTTTGACCGCCCGGCGGTTTGCGCCCCTGCCCGAGCCGGGGATTGATGTGACAGCACTCAGACAGGCCACATGGGACGAGCGCACCATCCGGTTTGATTACTCTGATGTAGAAGCCCGTGAGACCCAGCGCCGCGTTGATCCGCTGTCGATTGTTTACATGCAGGCGTCGCATTGCCTGTTGGCGTTTTGCCACCTGCGCGATGATTTTCGCGCTTTCCGGCTCGACCGGATGCGGGCGCTGGAGATTACTGACACCTCATTCAGGCCGCGCCGGGTGCCGATGCTGCGCGAATACTGGGCGCAAATGCAGGCGAAAAACACCTCATAAGCGCCCCTCGCGAGGATGTGTTTTGATGACTTCCTGTTTAATGGTATTCACGTTACGATGGGCAAAAAACCATTCGAAAAACCATTGAGGAAAAGAACAGGCAATGCATATTCGTTTTATTCTGACAACTGCTTTGGCCGGATTGTTTGCCATATCCGCACTGGCGTCCCCGGTTGAGACATCGCTAAGGCCACAGCTCAGGCCCGGACATATCAAGCCGGTTAATCTGCCGGTGCTCAGCACGACCCCCCAAAGCGTCATACGGCCTATGCCGCGCCCGTCGGTTCAATCCGCCGGGGGGGATCAGGCCAATGCCGGGCTGATACAGCTTGCCTCGGCTAATCTGGCGTTTGATCGCTGGATCAAAAGCTTCAAGCCGCGCGCCCTTTCTGCCGGGATCAAGGGCAAGGTGTTTGACCGGGCCTTTCGCGGGGTGAAATACAATACCGATGTGATCGCAAAAGACCGCCACCAATCAGAATTCACCAACCAAATATGGGATTATCTTGATAGTGCCGCCTCGCCGGTGCGGGTGGAAAACGGCCAAAAGGCGCTGCGCGAGTATGATCGGACTCTGCGCCGGATTGAACAGAAATACGGCGTTGATAAAGAGATCATCACGGCAATCTGGGGCATGGAAAGCACCTATGGCGCGCGCCGGGGCACCATGCCGTTGATCGAATCGCTGGCGACGCTGGCCTATGACGGGCGGCGCGGCAAGTTCTTTGAGGGCCAACTGATTGCAGCGCTCAAAATCATCCAATCGGGTGATGTGGCGCCGCGCAACATGACCGGAAGCTGGGCCGGGGCGATGGGCCATACGCAGTTTATTCCCACCTCGTATCTGGCCTATGCGGTGGATTTCACCGGCGATGGCAAGCGCGATATATGGTCGGATGATCCGACCGATGCCTTGGCCTCAACCGCCGCCTATCTGGCGCGGTTTGGCTGGACAAAGGGACAGCCATGGGGCGTGGAAGTGCGCCTGCCCAAGGGGTTTAATCATGCGCTGGCGAAGCGGTCGAATAAGAAAACCCCGGCGGCGTGGGCCGCCCTTGGGGTGGCGGATATTTATGGCAGGCCGGTAAAGAATTACGGCAAGGCGTCAATCCTGTTGCCTGCGGGGGCGACCGGGGCCGCGTTCATGATCTTTGACAATTTCGCGGTGATCGAGAAATACAACAAGGCCGATGCTTATGTGATTGGCGTCGGGCACCTAGCGGACCGGCTGAAGGGCGGGCCTGCGATACAGGCAAGCTGGCCACGTGGCTATAAGCCATTGAGTTTTGAGCAACGCAAGGAAATGCAGCGCCGGTTGCGCCGCAAGGGGTTTGAGCTTGAAAAGATCGACGGCATCATCGGCCCCAATACCATCGACGCCATCCGCGCCTATCAAAAATCCGTGGGGGTGACGCCGGATGGATTTCCCAGTCAGGATTTGCTCAAGCTCTTAAAACGACGGTAAAGATGCGGCCTGTGGGAAAAACACAGGCCGCATTAATGCTCTTGGCCAAATTAGTTCAGCAAACCCGCATGGCGCAACCCGTCCTCAACCAAGGCTTTGGTGGCGTCGCTCAGGCCTATAAGCGGCAGGCGAACCTCATCGCGGCACAACCCCAGCTTTGACATGGCATATTTCACCCCCACCAGCCCCGGCTCGGTAAAGATCGCCTGGTGCAGCGGCATCAGCCTGTCCTGAAGCTCAAGCGCTTTGGCATAATCCCCCGCAAGGGTGGCGGCTTGCACTTGGGATACCAGCGCGGGGGCGACATTGGCCGTCACCGAGATCACCCCAACACCGCCCTGAGCGTTAAAGCCATGCGCGGTGCCGTCTTCGCCGGAAATTTGCACAAAATCCTTGCCGCAGGTGAGGCGCTGTTGTGAGACCCGCGCCAGATCGCCGGTGGCATCTTTGACGCCGATAATGCGCGGCAGTTTTGCCAGCTCGCCCATGGTTTCAGGGGTCATATCCACAGCCGAGCGGCCGGGGATATTATAGATCACAATCGGCAGATCACAGCAGTCATGCAGCGCACGAAAATGCGCCATCAGCCCGCTTTGTGTGGGCTTGTTATAATAAGGCGTCACCACCAGCGCCGCAGTGGCCCCCACCTTATGGGCGTGCCGCATCAGGCGCATGGATTCGGTGGTGTTGTTGCTGCCCGCCCCGGCGATCACCGGAATGCGGCCCGCGGCGGCACGCACCACTTCCTCAACCACGGTTTCATGCTCAGTATGGCTCAGGGTCGGGCTTTCGCCGGTGGTGCCCACGGGAACCAACCCGTTGCTACCCTCGGCAATATGCCACTCAACCAGGTGTTTGAGCGTCTCCAGATCCAGCGCGCCGTCCTTGAACGGCGTGACCAGGGCAGGGAATGATCCTTTAAACATGACACGCTCCTTTCATATCGTCATGGCGGGCAGAGGCCCGGTTGCAACACAATCCGGCACAATATCGCCAATCCGCCTTGTATAAGGTTGGACGGGCGGGTGATGGGCGCATAGGTTGGGCCTGTCTATCCTTTGCTATGGCAGGAAATGCAAGAGATGTTGCGCGGCGCGTTGGTTTTTTTGGTTCTGATCTGCCTCGCCACGATAGGCGTTGCCGATGAGCATCGCCCGATTGCGCCCCGGCCATTGCTGAGCGCTTTGCAGGCCGCACAGGATGGCCGGTGGGAGCGCGCCGCCATTTTAGCCACCCGCGACGGCCCGGTGGCGGCGGACCTGATCGAATGGCAACGCCTGCGCGCGGGGCTTGGAAATGCCGATGAGGTGCTGGAGTTTCTGCACCGGCATGGCGACTGGCCCGGCCTGAAATACCTGCGCAAACAAAGCGAGCTGGCGATGGCCCGCGCCAATTTTGATCAGGTGCTTGAGTTTTATGCCGAGGCCCCACCGCAATCGGGCATGGGGGCGCTGACCTATGCCCGCGCCCTGACCGCGCGCGGCCATGTGGGCGAGGCTGAGGTTAATCTGGTCTTGGCCTGGCGCACCATGGACCTGACCACCGAGGAGCATAACGCCTTTATCAAGGCCCATGGCAAACTGCTCAAACCGCATCATCAGG
The DNA here is from genome assembly GCA_964655135.1 of uncultured Roseovarius sp. Classification (GTDB taxonomy): domain Bacteria; phylum Pseudomonadota; class Alphaproteobacteria; order Rhodobacterales; family Rhodobacteraceae; genus Roseovarius. The sequence continues at coordinate 6,191 of CAZZKL010000028.1, forward strand.
CGCGGCTGCAAATGGCGCTGTGGCGCGGGTTGAAGGATGTGAAACAGATGCTGCCGCTGGTGTCAAAGGATCAGCGCGAGCTGGTTGAAATCCGGGCAATGGTCAAGAAAGGCAAACCCGGCTGGAAGGACCGGCTGAGCGCCCTGCCCAAGGCGTTGCAGGATGATCCAGTCGTGGCGTTTGAGCGCTTCAGCCGCCTTGTCAAACGCGACGACAAAACCGATGCGATTGCTTTAATCCTGAAACAAAGCCGGATTGAGAACGGTCTGGGAGAGCCGCCCCGCTGGGCCAGTTGGCGGCGGTCGCTGGCGCGCGCGATGATGCGCGAGGGCAAGGCGCAGGTGGCTTATGATCTGGCGACGGCGCATCAGTTGGTTGAGGGCGCGGATTATGCCGATCTGGAATGGCTGTCGGGCTATCTGGCGCTGAGGTATCTTGCAAAACCAAAGCAGGCATTGGCGCATTTTCAGAATTTCAGCGCGGCAGTCAAATCACCGATCTCAAAAGGCCGCGCCGGATATTGGCTTGGCCGCGCTTACGAGGCGATGGGCGATGGGGATGCCGCGCGGGCGGCCTATCTCAAGGGCGCGCAATATCAGACCAGTTTTTATGGGCTGCTGGCGGCGGAAAAAGCCGGGGTTTCACTAAACGCACAGCTATCAGGAGATGAGGAATTCCCCCCTTGGCGCGGCGCGGAGTTTACCAAATCAAGCGTCTTTCAGGCCGGTATTCTGGCGCTGGCGGCTGGCGATATGTATCTCGCACGGCGGTTCTTCACTCAGCTTGCCGGGACATTGAACAGGCCCGCATTGGGGCAGCTTGGGCAGGCTCTGGCCGAGCTGGACCAGCCGCATCTTCAGGTCAAGATGGGCAAAACGGCAGCCCGACGTGGGATTGTCCTCACTGCGCCCTATTATGCGCTGCACCCGATGATGAAGGAAAACCTGCCGGTGCCGATGGAGATGGCCTTGGCGATTGCCCGGCGCGAAAGCGAATTTGATTTTTCCGTGGTCAGCGGGGCCGGCGCGCAAGGGCTGATGCAACTGATGCCCGCCACCGCCAAAAAGGTCGCCAGTGACCTTGAGCTTGAGCATGAACGCGCGCGGGTTTTGCGCGACTGGCGCTATAATGCGCGGCTGGGCTCGGCCTATCTGGCACAACTGGCCGGGCAGTTTGAGGGCAATATCTTACTGGTTGCGGCGGGATATAATGCCGGGCCAAGCCGCGCCACGCGCTGGATTGACGACAATGGCGACCCCCGCCTGCCCCGCACGGACGCCGTCGACTGGATCGAGCATATCCCGTTTCGCGAAACCCGCAATTATGTGATGCGGGTGGCCGAAAGCCTGCCCATCTACCGTGCGCGTCTGGGCAAAGACCCGTTGCCAATCCCCTTCAGTCAGGAACTCTCCGGCAGCAGCCTCAGTCCGTAAGGCGGGCTTCAGCCCGCCCCCCCTTCAAATATATCAACGGGTGGCGGGCTGAAGCCCGCCTTACCACTTTATCGGGCCCTAAGGCTCAATCGCGATATTGTCGATCAGGCGCACCCCGGCAAGCCACGCCGCCGCCAAAAGCCGCGCCGGGCGGGTGGGGGTTTCCAGCAGAGATAAATCATCATTGGCGCGCAGCTCAAAATATTCCACTTCGGTAAATCCCGCGTTTTCAAGCCGCGTCATCGCCGGGGCTTGGAGCTTGGAAAAAGCCGTGCCCGTGGCAATCTCATCGGCCACCCGCTGCATTTCTTCATAAAGGCGCGGCGCGATGACACGGGAACGATCCGACAACAGAAGATTGCGCGACGACATCGCCAACCCGTCAATTTCGCGGATCGTCGGGCAGCCATGCACGGTAATGGCAATATCAAGATCGCGCGCCATGCGGCGGACAATCTGCAACTGCTGAAAATCCTTCTCACCAAAATACGCATCCGTGGCAGCACTTTGCAGGAACAGTTTTGCCACCACCGTCGCCACCCCATCAAAATGGCCGGGCCTGTGCGCGCCACAGAGCACATCCGTCAGCCCCTCAACCGTGACCGTGCTGGCAAAGCCTTCGGGATACATCTGCGGCCCGTCCGGTACATAAAGCAGATCAATATCAAACCGCGCCAGCTTTTTGGCGTCGGAATGCTCGGTCCGGGGATAGTTTTCCAGATCATCAGGATTGTTGAACTGCATCGGATTGACAAAGATCGTGACAACCACATGGTCGCAATCCTTTTTGGCCGCCTCGACCAGCGACAAATGCCCGTCATGCAACGCCCCCATGGTGGGTACCACGCCAATGCGCGCGCCTTTGGCCTGCCAGGGGGTGGTGGTGGCGCGCAGATCGGAAAGGCTGCGCAGAATGGGGGGAGTGGACATTATTTTTGCGCTTTCTTCGGGGCCTTATCGGCGAATATGTGATCGGCGGTGGGGAATTTTCGGGCGCGGACTTCACTGGCATAGGCCTTGATCGCCGCTTCTGCGCCCTCACCCAATTCAGCGTAGCGTTTGACGAATTTGGATTTGAACGCCGTGAACAACCCCAGCATGTCATCCACCACCAAAATCTGTCCGTCACAGCCCTTTGAGGCGCCAATGCCGATGGTGGGAATGGCAATCTCGGCCGTGATCTGATCGGCCAGATTGGCGGGGATTTTCTCAAGCACCACGGCAAACGCCCCGGCATCACTGACCGCCTGAGCATCGTGCAAAAGCACCCCGGCCTGAGCCTCGCGGCCCTGCACCTTATAGCCGCCCAGCGTGTTGATAGATTGCGGCGTCAGCCCAATATGCGCCATCACCGGCACGCCCCGCGCGGTCAAAAACTCAATGGTTTCAGCCATATGCGCCCCGCCTTCCAGCTTGACTGCCGCAGCGCCGGTCTTGGACATAAGCCGCGCGGCATTGCCGAATGCCTGCGCCGGGCTTTGCTCATACGAGCCAAACGGCATATCAATCACCATCATCGCACGGCTCAGACCCCGGGCCACAGCCGCGCCGTGCAGGATCATCATCTCCATGGTCACCCCAAGGGTTGAGGGCAATCCGTGCAGCACCATGCCAACACTGTCACCGACCAGCACAAAATCGCAATGGGCATCCATCAGTTGCGCCATTGGCGTGGTATAGGCCGTCAGACTAACGATCGGCGTGCGGCCTTTGGCGGCGCGGATGTCATCCGGCATAGGGGCGGATTTCCGGGCGGTGGCGCTCATGGGATGGCTCCGGTTGATGCTGCGTTGCAGCGTGATTATCAAATCCAATCCGGTAAATCTAGCATTGATGTGATCCGCCGGCTTTTCATTCCGGGTATGCCGGCTTTTCATTCCCGGTATATGGGCTACACATAGGCAGCGTTGCGCAAATGGGAGTGGCCGTGAAATTTTTATCAATCCTGATCTGCCTGTGTCTTTTGGCGTTTGGCGTCAATGCCGAACCCCCTGAGACAAACCGGGCGGATGTGATCCGGCTGCTGCAAAAGATCGTTGCCCAAACGCCGGTGCGCGCCGAGCTTGAGGCTTTGGGATTTCGCGGCGAAAATCTTGAGCTGGCGATCCGGCAATCGCAGGTATTTGTGCAAGACCCCGATATTGCGGGCTATTTGGCCGATCTGCTGATCGCCGCCAATGCCGGGCAGATCCCCGAGGATGCCAGATCAGGCGGGTTGGTGCAGGTGCTGGTTGACCGCGGAATCAGCCATTTATCCATGCGTGAATTGCGGCATTTCTATCTGGTTGAGCAAAGGGTCATAAATGCGTTTTCCGTGCGCGATTGTGGCCGGGCGGTTAAGGGCAGGCCACAAAGCAAGCGTCAGCTTGAAATGGCCTCAAAAGTTGAGGCGCAGATGAACACCGCCGCCCTTAAGGAATATTACCGGATACAACTCAAAGCGGCGCGGCTTGGATTGCGGCATAAGGCAAAAACATTAAGCCCGGCCAGAGAGGCTAAAATCATTGAGAAGATTTATACAAATCTGGCGCTGCGGGTGGCCGATACCAATGACGCGCGCGGGTTGATTGCCGCCTATGAGAATGTGAACCGGGTCAGTAATCGCCGCGCCTGCACCGCCGGGCGGTTGTTCATGGAGACGGTCCTGAGCCTGAAGGGGAACGATCTGCGTGATGCCCTGATCCTGCTGAGTGCGCCATGAGCGTCTTGCGGATTTCCAACCGAGACGCCCGGCGGTTATGGCTGTGGAGCAACGGCTTATCGGCCACGCCGGTGGGCAAGCTTGATCTGATGGCGATGATCCGCGCTTTGGGTTTCGTGCAGATTGACACCATCCGCAATGTCACCCGCGCGCATCATCATATCCTGTGGTCGCGCAACCAGAATTACCGTGAAAACATGCTGTGGCCGCTGCTGGGCCGGGACCGGCTGATTTTTGAGCATTTCACCCATGACGCTTCGCTTATCCCGATGGAATTTCTGCCGATGTGGCAGCGGCAATTCCGCCGATTGGGGGCGCAGGTGTTACGCGATAAGTGGTATGCCTCAGGGTTGGGGCAACAGGAAATTGCCACCATACGCAAGCGTATAGAAAATGAAGGCGCGCTATCAACGCACGCCTTTGATACCAAGGCCAGCAGTCGTAAGATGTGGGCCCGGCCCCCGCATAAGAAGGCGTTGGATCAGATGTGGTACGCTGGTGAATTGGCCACCTGTTACCGCGCCAATTTTGTGAAGTTTTACAATCTGTCCGAGCGGGTGTTTCCGGCGCATTTAAGGCGTGGCCCGGAAGATACGGAACAGATAAATTGGCTTTGTGATCAGGCACTTGATCGGTTATGCATCGGCACGAGCGGCGAGATTCAAAAGTTTTGGCAGGCGATGGATGCGTCCGAGACCAAGGCCTGGGTGACACGCCGCAAGCTGGTGCCGGTAGAGGTGCAGGCGGCGGATGGTAAGATCACAGAAGCCTGGGGCCTGCCAGACATTGAAGCGCGGCTTGCAAACGCGCCTGCACCCACCATACGGCTCCGTATATTAAACCCGTTTGACCCGGCCATACGCGACCGTATGCGTCTGGAGCGGCTGTTTGGATTTGAGTACCGCAACGAGATGTTCGTGCCCGCCGCCAAGCGCCGCTGGGGCTATTATGTCTATCCGTTGCTGGAGGGCGACCGGTTTGTCGGGCGGATTGAGCTGAAGGCTGACAGGGCCAAAGGATGGATGCGCGTCACCGGCTTTTGGCCCGAGGCGCGGATAAAATGGGGCGCGGCGCGGCTGGGGAAACTTGAGGCCGAACTGGCGCGCTTTGCCCGGTTGGCGGGGATCAAAGATGTGAGCTGGGATGCACCACGCCCGGCGTGAAGGCATGATATAAGCGATGACAACGAAGCATAATGAGACGGAGAGACGGCATGAGACTGGACAGTAAAACCGCAATTGTCACCGGCGGGGCCAGCGGCTTTGGCGCGGGCATCACCTGCAAATTCGTGGCCGAGGGCGCGCGGGTGATCATCGCTGATATTAATCTCAAAGCGGCTGAAGCGCTGGCGGATGATATTGGTCACGGGGCGGTGGCGCATCAGGTGGATGTGGCGGATGGCGACAGTGTGCAGGCGCTGGCCGAGGCGGCAAAACGCGCCTTTGGTGAGACGGATATTATTGTCAACAACGCCGGGATCACCCATCTGCCGCAGGCGCTGGATTATGTCAGCGAGGCGGATTTTGACCGGGTTTTTGCGGTGAATTGCAAATCCGTCTACCTGATGGCGCGGGCGTTTGTGCCGGGGATGAAGGCGCGCGGCGCAGGGGTGATCCTGAACATGGCCTCAACCGCCGGGGTCAGCCCGAGGCCGAAACTGAACTGGTATAACGCCAGCAAGGGCTGGATGATCACCGCCACACGCACCATGGCGGTGGAGCTGGCGGGCGATGGCATCAGGGTGAACGCACTCAATCCGGTGGCCGGTGAGACGCCGCTTTTGGCCAGTTTCATGGGGGAAGACAGCCCCGAGATGCGCGCGAAATTCCTTGCGACCATCCCCATGGGGCGGTTTTCAACGCCGCAGGACATGGGCAATGCGGCGGCGTTTTTATGCAGCGATGAGGCCAGCATGATCACCGGTGTTTGCCTTGAGGTGGATGGTGGGCGCTGTATCTGACGCCCGCCGGGTTATTTGGGAACCACTGAACAAAACAGCGCGGTTTACAAAAAATGTCAGCCCCCGCCCGGGTGGGGGCATGAGCAGCGGATAAGCATCGCGGGACATCGCAAACCTTCACACGCTTTATTTAAGCCGCAACGTCGCAAAAGCCCCCGCCTTGGGGCGGGCGGGGGCTGACATTTTTTGTAAAAATGCCGAAGGGGGCGTTGCTCTGTGGCTTCTCAAACCAACCCTTCAGCGCGAAACATCTGCATCACATCGGCCTCGGGGCGGGCGCCAAAGTGGCTGATCACCTCGGCCGCCGCGATGCAGCCCATGCGGCCTGAGGTTTCCAGCCCGCAGCCGGTTATCACGCCGTACAAAAACCCCGCCGCAAATTGATCACCCGCGCCGGTGGCATCCACCGGGGTGATCTCATGCACCGGCACCGAGACGCTTTCATCGCCCTCGGTTATCGCCACGTCATGGCCCGACCGGGTGCAGATAATCAGGCCGCTTTCCGTCGCCGCCTGTTCCAGCGCGGCACCTAGGTCTTCGGTTTGATAAAGCGATTTCCATTCATGCTCATTGCCAAAAACAATGTCCAATTCGCGCACCAATCGGCGAAAATCATCGCGGTGACGATCCACACAAAACGGATCAGACAGCGTTATTGCCGCCTTGCCCCCGCCCGACCGGCAGGCGCGCGCGGCGCTCAGGAAGGCCTCTTTGCCTTGGGGTTTGTCATAGAGATACCCCTCAAGAAACAGCAACCCCGCCTGCCCTGTTACATCGGCGGGCACATCCTTTGGCCCCAGATCAGTGGAAATGCCTAGAAAGGTATTCATTGACCGTTCGCCATCCGGGGACACAAAAATCATTGAGCGCGAGGTTGGCCCCTCACCGCCCGACACCGGTGGATTGACAAATTCAGTGCCGACATCCGCCAGGCTCTGCGCATAATAGCGCCCCAGCTCATCATCGCGCACCCGGCCGATGAAGGCGGTTGATAAGCCCAGCGCGCCAAGGCCTGCAATGGTGTTGGCAACCGAGCCACCCGGCATTTGGGTGCGGTTTTCCATCGCGTCGTATAACAGCTCGGCGCGCTCGGTTTCGATCAGTTGCATGACGCCCTTGTCGATACCCATACGGGCCAAAAATGCGTCATCGCATTGACTGATCACATCGACGATGGCGTTGCCAAGGCCGACGGCTTGAAATTTGCTCATAGGTTCTTTTCCTCATAGTCACATAGGTCACGGATTAGGCACGCGGCGCATTTGGGTTTGCGCGCGGTGCAATGATAGCGGCCATGCAGGATCAGCCAGTGATGCGCATGGTGCTGAAAATCGGCGGGAATTTGATCTTCGATGGCGCGCTCAACGGCGACAACATCCTTGCCGGGGCAAATGCCAGTGCGGTTACAAACCCGGAAAATATGAGTGTCGACCGCCTGTGTCGGCATCCCCCACCACATATTCAGCACCACATTGGCGGTCTTGCGCCCGACACCCGGCAGAGATTGCAAAGCCGCGCGGGAATTGGGCACTTCGCCGCCATATTCCTCAACCAGAATGCGGCTCATCTTGATCACGTTTTTGGCCTTTTGCCGGAAAAGCCCGATGGTTTTGATATGCTCGCGCAAAGCGTCTTCGCCCAGATCAAGCATCTTTTGCGGCGTATCGGATATTTTGAACAGCGCGCGGGTGGCTTTGTTGACGCCCGCGTCGGTGGCTTGCGCCGAAAGGGCGACGGCCACCAGCAAAGTATAGACGTTCACATGCTCCAGCTCGCCCTTGGGTTCAGCCTCGGCTGCCCGAAAGCGGGTGAATATTTCGCGGATGGTATGATAGTCGAGTTGCTTGGCCATAGCCCCCTATGCCGATAATTTTGCCAATGCGCAATATTCGGGTCGCGGGTGGGCCGTGTCCGGCGTATCTTTTGGATAAATCAAGAGGTGAGACGATGAACGCAGAACCGGATCAGGGCTATCATTACCACGTCATGCGCCGGGCGATTGATCTGATTGATCGCGGCGGGGAGGCGATGACGCTGGATAAGCTCGCCGCCGAGATGAACATGAGCGCCGCGCATTTTCAGCGGCTGTTTTCGGCCTGGGTCGGCGTGTCGCCAAAGCGGTATCAGCAATATCTGGCGCTGGGCCACGCGCGGGCCATGCTCAAGGATCATTTTACCACGCTTGAGACGGCGCATAATCTGGGCCTGTCGGGCACCGGGCGGCTGCATGATCTTTTCCTGCGCTGGGAGGCAATGAGCCCCGGCGAGTATGCCCGCAAAGGGGCCGGGCTGACAATTTACTGGGGCTGGCACGAAAGCCCGTTTGGGCCGAGCCTTGTGATGGGAACGGGTAAGGGCATTTGCGGCATCGGCTTTGCTGGGGAGATGGGCGAAGAGGCAGCGATGCAGGATCTGATCTCACGCTGGCCCCGGGCCACGTTTGTTGAGGATCCGATGATGCTTAGGCCTTGGGTGTTGGCCGCATACGGCGCGTCAAAAAGTGAGCCGACACCGCTTTATCTGATTGGTGCGCCGTTTCAGATCAAGGTCTGGGAGGCGCTGCTGACAATCCCTTCAGGGCAGGTCACCACCTATTCCGAGATCGCCCGCGTCATTGGCCGGCCGCGGGCGATGCGGGCGGTGGGCACGGCGGTGGGGCGCAACCCGATTAGCCTGTTGATCCCGTGCCACCGGGCGCTGCGCAAATCGGGGGGATTGGGCGGCTATCACTGGGGCTTGCCGGTGAAACGGGCCATTCTGGCGTGGGAAACCGCCCGTGCTGAGGCTGGTGCTGAGGCTGGTGCTGAGGCTGGTGCAGAGGCCTGACCCTGCATAAATGCGCTAAAACCCGCTTGTTTCCCCGCTGATTTTCCTTGGGGAATATGCCGCAGTTGATTATATTTGCCTCAGACCCAACGTAACGGGCAAGCATTACAATCAATGAGGCGAGTATTATGATCTATACCAGAAAACCCACGCTGTTTGCAGCCGGGGCATCCCTTTTATTGGCCACGGCCTGTACCGACCCGTCAACAGTGGGCGGCAATCCTTACCAAAAAACCCAACAAGGCGCGCTGCTTGGCGGGCTTGCCGGGGCTGGACTTGGGGCGCTTGTCGCTGACAAACCGGTCAAAGGTGCCATCATTGGCGGGCTGGCCGGGGCTGCGGTGGGTGGCGCGATTGGCTATTCGCTGGATCAGCAGGCGGCTGAATTGCAGCGCGATATTGGCAATGACAATGTGCGGATCACCAACACCGGCGACCGTCTGATCGTGACATTGCCCGATGACATCTTGTTTGCCACCGACAGCGCGGTGGTTAATTCTTCGCTGCGCCGGGACCTGTTGACGGTGGCGCGCAGCCTGCAAGATTACCCCAATTCGACCGTGCAGGTGATCGGCCATACCGACAACACCGGCGAGGCCTATTATAATCAGGACCTTTCCGAGCGCCGGGCCAATTCGGTGGCGGATGTGCTGATGAGCGGCGGCGTGGCGTTCAGGCGGATTGATACCTATGGCCGCGGCGAAGATCAGCCGGTGGCCTCAAACCTGACCGAACAGGGCCGGGCACAAAACCGCCGGGTTGAGATTGTGATCCTGCCCAACGCGGCCTGATCAAAGACCAGCTAAGACGATTATAAAAACCCGGCCGCTTGTCAGCGCGCCGGGTTTTTGCTTTGGTGGGCACTGGAAGGTCTGGATTTTGCGCAATCCCGGCTTATCTCAGTGCAAAGGGAGCCGTGCCATGAAATATAAGAAGTCTGAGAAAGCCATTGCCAGCCTGACACCCGAGCAATTTCGGGTGACGCAGCAGGACGCAACCGAGCGCCCCTTTACCGGCGCGCTTGATGACTGCACCGAGCCGGGGATTTATGTGGATATTGTCTCAGGCGAGCCGTTATTTGTGTCCTCAGACAAGTTCGATTCCGGTTGTGGCTGGCCCAGCTTTTCCAAACCGGTTGAGCCTGCTCATGTGGCCGAGCGCACCGATACCAGCGGTGGCCGTATCCGCACCGAAGTGCGCAGCAGCCATGGCGATAGCCACTTGGGCCATGTGTTTACCGACGGCCCGCCGGAGATGGGCGGCTTGCGCTATTGCATCAATTCCGCCAGCCTGCGGTTTATTCACCGCGATGATATGCAGGCCGAAGGCTATGGCGATTATCTGGATCAGGTAGAGGAAAGATCATGACGGAGCACGCAATTCTGGCTGGGGGGTGTTTTTGGGGCATGCAAGGCTTGATCCGCAAACTGCCCGGCGTTGTAACCACACAGGTGGGCTATAGCGGTGGTGATGTGGCGAATGCGACCTATCAAAATCACGGCACCCACGCGGAAGCCATCGAAATTGAGTTTGAGCCAGCCAAGATCAGCTATCGTGAATTGTTGGAGTTTTTCTTTCAGGTCCACGATCCCACCACCAAAAACCGGCAAGGCAAAGATCGCGGGGCCGCGTACCGCTCGGCGATTTTTTATACGGATGACGCTCAAAAAGCCATCGCAGAAGATACCATTGCCGATGTGAATGCCAGTGGCCTGTGGCCCGGTAAAGCGATGACCGAGCTGGCCCCTGTGGGCGATTTCTGGCCCGCCGAGCCTGAGCATCAGGATTATCTTGAGCATCATCCCGGCGGCTATACCTGCCATTTTCCACGCCCCGATTGGGTGCTGCCCCGGCGCGATGCGGCGGAATAACCCCGATGACACAGCCCGCCCCCGAGCTGCGTGTTGGCCGATGGATTGATGGCGACGGGGGTGAGACCACGCCTTTGAGACTTGCCGATCTCGGCGATGGCTTCAAAATCCTCTATTGCTTTCAGCATTGGTGCGCTGGCTGCCATTCCGGCGGGTTTCCGGCCTTGATTGCGCTGCACGGGGCGCTTGCGGATAAGGGCTTTGGCTTTGCGGTTATTCAGACGGTCTTTGAAGGCTTTGAGGAAAACACATTTGATAAATTGCGGGTGACGCAAAAGCGCTATGGGCTGGCGCTTCCCTTTGGTCATGATCTGCCTGAGGACGGCGCGCCGGTTTCAACCTTCATGCTTGACTATCGCAGCGGTGGCACCCCTTGGTTTACGGTCATTGATCCTTTGGGCCGGATTTTATACGCTGATTTCCATATTGATCCGGCGCGTTTCCTGCAGGCACTATCCAAGACGACCTGAATCCACGGCAAACCAGCTAAAGCGTTTCGATATATTGTTGATACAGGGGCAATATGTCGAAACGCCCACGACATCGAGATGTTGCGCGCGTTTCGAGTTTAGGTCGTGTCTCAACTTAAACTCGAAACGCTTTAGGAGTTTTTAAATGGACCAATCCGAACCCGACCAGAACAGTTTGGCCAACGATGAGATTGCCCTGCTGGCGCAAGAGCTGCACCGGCTCAATCAACACCGCTTTGTTAAAATATATAACTCGCCCGTGCGGCTGATCATGTTTCAGTTTTATCGCGGGCTGGCTTTTGGCCTTGGCTCGGTGCTTGGGGCGACGATTTTGGTTTCCATACTGGCCTGGTGGCTGTCGCAATTCGAGTATGTGCCGATCATTGGCGAATGGGTTGGACAGATTGCAGATCAGGTCAAAAAGTCCCAAAATCAATAGGTTAATGCCACCGGTTAACGAAATATTAACCATTTTAAAGGGATATATTTGACTACACAGGCAAAATATGGCTTATTGAAAAGTCGGTGGTATCGGGTAGTCGGATAATGTTTTTAGCAGGTATTCTTGGAATCTTTGCCATTGGCGCATCGGCCTTTATCGGCTTGGATGGCGACAGTAATTCCGGCGATAACCCGGATGACACCACGCCAGACACAGGTGAAGATAATGGCGGTGGCGCGCAAGTCCCTGATTTAATTGATATAATTGATACACCACCGGCTGATCCAGGTATCATAGATCAAGGCGGCGCTGGTGATGATACACTTACCGGAACCGCAGGCGATGATCAGTTAAACGGCAACGCGGGCGATGATCAGGTTGACGGCGGCGGCGGCGATGACCTGCTTTATGGCGGTGACGGCAACGATACAATGCTTGGCGGCGATGGCAATGACACGCTGCTTGGTGGCGATGGCAATGATCAGATAAACGGTTACGCGGGCGATGATCAGGTCATCGGCAATGGCGGCGATGACATTCTTTATGGCGGTGTCGGCAACGATACGTTGATTGGTGGCGATGGCAACGACACGCTGCACGGCGGCGATGGCACGGATACGCTGGAAGGCAATGCCGGTGATGATCAGCTGTTTGGCCATGGCGGGGATGATACCCTTTCCGGCAATGAAGGCGATGACAGTCTTGTTGGCAGCGCCGGCAATGACCTGCTGTTTGGCGGCGCGGGCGATGATGCGCTGCATGGCGATATTGGCAATGACACGCTGGTGGGCGGGGCCGGGGCCGATAACCTGTTTGGCGGCTGGGGCGATGATACCATTATCGGCGTCACGGATAATCCCGACACCGCCGCCCTAGACGATACCGATGGTCAGGATTTCCTTAATGGCGGCGGTGGTAATGATTTCATAGTTGCCGGGGCCGATGATATTGTAACGTCCGGTGAGGGGGCCGATACCATCGCCCTCGGGGATTGGCTGAGCCAGGATCATCAGGCCCAGATACTGGATTTCTCCGCCGCCGAAGATAACATCATGGTGGTTTATGATGGTAATACCGATCCCGATCCCGAGGTGACACTGGAGCCGGATGACAACGATCCAACACTTCAACATATCGTGTTGAACGGCGAGCAGATTGCCTCGGTTGCCAATGCCGATGACCTGACGTTGGCGCATATCACGCTGATCGCCCAAAGCTCGGTTGATCTGCTGATGACGGGGTAGGCGGTATCTTCCTATACAGCACCGCACTGGCGCTTGCTAAAATTGCAGCCAGCGTGATGAATTTGACCGCAGCGATCGCCTGATCGGAAGGGCAAATTCGCGCGCTGGAGGCAATTTTGGCCGCGTCCCGCAGGGAGTTCACCAAAATCCACCCCTGCGACGCCAATTTCGCTTGAAAGGGGGTAAACCCTTACTGCACTCAATTAACGCCATATTGGTGGATTTTGGGTGGAAACCCGTGCGGTGCTGTATAGGAAGACACCGCCTACAGGTTTATACGATGTTTTCACGCCGATACCCCGGAGGTTTTAAAACCGAAAGGTGCCCCGGATCTGATAGGTGATCACATGGTAATTGGCGCTTGTGCCGCTGAAGCTGTCAAACTGATGATACAGCACCTCACCGCCGACGCTGAAATTCGATTGCGTCAGGTACTCATAGCCCGCACCAAAGAAATAGCCATCATCATCGCGGCCATGTCCAAGCACCGCATTGGCATAGCCACCGGTGCCATAAAGCAGCCCGCTGCCGATTTTATAGCCGCCCCTGAGCTTGAGGCGATAGAGGCGATCCAATGAGGCGATTGTGCCCGGCAGGTCGATATTGGCGAAATCAACATCCACCCCGGCCCCAACCACCCAGGTGCCAAGGTCATAATCATATCCCGCAACTAGGCCGCCGATGAAATCGGTATTGTCAACGCTGCCGCCGGGGATGTTGGCATCAAACGTGCCAAGCCCGACCTCGCCACCTATATAAGCGCCGGTCCAGTCCGCCGATTGCGCCAGCGCAGGGGCGGCGGCAAAAGCGGTGGCTGTAACAAGGGCAAATGTCTTGATCAGTTTCATATGTCTCATAACATTACTCCTGAATGGATGCATGTCTGAGATGTTAACAGATTCCCGATACACGTTATAATGACACTTAGGTGACCAAAGCGGATCGGCAGGTAACGGCCTTAATCGTCCGCCGGGATAAGCCCTAATCCGCGCAAATAGATGCCAATGCCGCTTTCCAGCAGGTCTTCGGGGGAAAACGGGCTTTGGGTGCCCGGCGAATTGCGGGCAAACAGCTCAACCACGCCGTGGGACAGCGCCCAGATATGGGCGGAAAACATCGCCGGCGGCGGGCGTTTTTCCGGCGGGATATGTTTGGACAATTCCGTGGCCGCACGTTCCAGAACACTGCGTGCCCGCGCGGCCACAGCGGCCAGTTCAGGCGTGCGGTTGACGGAAATACCGCTTTCAAACATCGCGATATAATGTCCGGGGTATTTGCGCGCAAACGCCAGATAGGCCCGCCCCGTGGCCTCGAACGACGCCAGCGCCGAGGGCTGCCCTTTGTCATAGGCATATTGCATCAGATCGGCGAAAATCACATAGCCCTGCCGTGCGGCCTCGGCAATCAGCTCTTCTCGGCCCTCAAAATGGCGGTAGACGGCGGCGGGGGTGACCCCGGCCTGTTTCGCGGCTTCCGAGAGGGTAAAGCCGGTGGGGCCTTTGGCCTCGATCAGCGCCAGCGCCGCCTCGACCAAGGCCTGCCGCAGATTGCCGTGATGATAGCCGCGTTTACGCATTCCATAAGTCCGGGCCGCCGGAGATCAGATCGTCATGTGTCCCGATGGCATTTTGATTGCGGCGGGCATAGTCAATCTGCCCAAGGGTATGGCGAATTGCGGCCAGCCGGGCACGGCGTTTATCGTCTGAGCGGATCACCGTCCAGGGGGCGTGATCCGTGTGGGTGCGGCTGAGGGTTTCAGATATAGCATCGGTATATTCTTGCCATTTTTTCAGGCCTTCAACATCAATCCAGCTTAGCTTCCATTGCTTTAGTGGGTCTTTTTCACGGGCCAGAAAGCGGCGGAGCTGCTCGGCCCGGCCGACATTGAGCCAGAATTTGAAAAGGTAAATGCCTTCTTCCACCAGCATCTTTTCAAAATCCGTCACTTGCGCAAAGAAATGCGCCCGCTGTTCATCGCTGCAAAAGCCAAACACCTTCTCGACCACGCCGCGATTGTACCAACTGCGGTCAAAACACACGATCTCGCCGCCCGCAGGCAGGTGATCAATATAGCGTTGAAAATACCATTGCGTGGCCTCGGTATCCGAGGGTTTTGACAGCGCCACCACCCGCGCCCCGCGCGGATTGATGTTTTCGCGAAAACGCTTGATGGTGCCGCCTTTCCCAGCGGCATCGCGGCCCTCAAACACAATCGCCACGCGGGCGCCAGTTTCCTTGGCCCAAGCCTGAAGTTTGACCAGCTCAATTTGCAACGCGGTCATTTCGCGCTCGTATAGTTTGCGCTTCATACGCTCAGAATGGGGGTAATCGGCCTCAAGAATGTCATCTTTATCGGCGCGCAGGATGGCCTCGCGGATGGGTTTGGGGGCGTCAGTGTTAAAATAGGCGCTGATGGCACCGTCAAATGGCAGTTGCATGGGGGGCCTCCTTTGGTCGTTCCGGCCACTATGGCGGCTCAGGGCGCGGGGCGCAATCCGGCGCGGATGGCGAGGCTATCAATGCGGGCAATCACCTGATCCGCGTTTGTGTGATGCGGCATATGGCCAATGCCTTGCAGCAAGATCAGCTTGGCATCGGGGATTAAATGGCTGAGCGGGACCGCGTGAATCTGTGCCCCGACAATCTCATCATCGGTGCCGTGGACTATCTCGGCGGGCACGGAAATGGCCCCGTAAAGCGGCGACATGGCTGTGACCTCAGCCAGCAGATTGGCGCGTTGCAGGGCGTTGGCGCGCAAGGAGTTGCGCCGCAATGTCAGCCCCGGCGCGATGTAATGGGCATAGCCCGCCGGGGCGGTTTGCGGGGTGAAAATGCTGGAAACTTCACGCTCAACCCTTGCATTGTGGACAAAGGCGGTAAAAAACGGGATCACCAGCGGGCCGATAATGGGATGTGAGAGCCTTTGGTAATGCCGCGACAGGCCGGTATCCCAAGGGATAGCCGCCCCCGACAAAACCACCAACCCTGCGATATGACCGGGCTGATACACCGCCCAAGCCAGCGCCACCGAGCCACCATAGCTATGGCCCAAAACGATGGGCTTCATGGCCCCGAGCTGCTGCGCGGCCTGAGAAAGAACCGTTGCCTGTTGCTTGATTGTCGCCCCGGTCGGGCTGAGCCTGTCGCTATAGCCAAGGCCGGGGCGGTCAAACACGATGACGCGGTAATTTTCCGCCAGCCTGCGGGCAAATTCAAACGTCATATCGCGGGTGCTGCCGGAAGAGCCATGGATCAGCACCAGATCAGGCCCGTCGCCGATCACAACCGCATGAACCTTATGGCCGTTGACCTCGATAATCTGGCCGTCGGGGGGATAGGCCGCCACGGCCCGGCGCTCTTGCAACTGCGCGCGCAAAAGCACAAAGGCCCAAAGCGCCGCCAGTATCAGCGCCAGTATGAGGACGATTTTAATGGCCATCGCCATGCAAGCCAAACGGGGTGGTTTGATAAATCTCGTTGATCCAGTTGCCATAAAGCAGATGCGCATGAGAGCGCCAGCGGTTTTGCGGCGCGCATGAGGGATCATCACCGGGGTAGTAATTGCACGGCACATTGATCGGCGTGTCCGAGGCGATATCGCGGTCATATTCCTGCTTTAAAGTGCCGCTGTCATATTCCAGATGGTTGAAGATATAAAGTGCGCGGTGGTCCGCGTCCTCAACCAGACAGGGGCCAACCTCGTCACTATGCAGCAGGGTTTTAAGGCCCGGGGCCGCGTCAATCTCAGCCTTGCGCATTTCTGTCCAGCGGCTGACCGGGATCACGCAATCATCGGAAAATCCCCTGAGCAAGGGCGAGGCAGCCGCCATATTGAGATGGCGAAAGCAGCCAAACGCCTTGTGGTCCAGCATATGTTTCTCAATGCCATGAAAATGGTTGATCATCGCCATGCCGCCCCAGCAGACGCCAAAGGTGGAATGCACATGGGTTTGGGTCCAGTCGAACACCTGCTGCAATTCCTGCCAATAGGTGACATCGGTGAACTCAAGATGCTCAATCGGCGCGCCGGTGATCACCAGCCCGTCAAATTTTTCACCCGTGGCCAGAATATCGCTGAACGGGCGGTAAAAGCTTTTCATATGCTCGGCGGCGGTGTTGCGGGTCTTGTGTTCGGACATGCGAATCAGGCTGAACTCGATCTGCAACGGCGTGGCACCGATCAGGCGGGCAAACTGATTTTCCGTCTGGATTTTCTTCGGCATCAGATTGAGCAACCCGATGCGTAATGGGCGGATGTCCTGCCGCGCCGCCTGATCTTCGTCCATCACCATCACACCCTCGCGCGTGAGCACGTCATAGGCAGGCAGATCGGCGGGGATTTTAATCGGCATTTGTTCAGGCTTTCATGTGAGTTGTCAAAGAGATAGGCGATCAGGCGCGGGCATCAAGGGCGTGGCCGATCATGGCCTCAAACCCGGCGGCATCGCTGATCTGCGCCACCTCACCCGCCGTCACGCTAACCCCCCATTTCGCCATCGCCTGATAGCGCGGCGCGCGGTGGGCCAAAGCGCGGGCATAGGTCCAGCGGATGAAGTCATCAGGGTTAACTTCATTTTTTAAGCATTTATATTCGCTTATATATTCTTCCCAAGCTTCGGTCAGGAATTCCGCCTGATAGGTCATCGGTTTGGGGGATTTGTCAAACCGGCGGATCAGTTCTTGGGTATGCGAAGCGTCGCCCTTGATCTGCACCAGCAGGCAGTCAACGGCCAGTGCGCTCAGGATCGGATCATTCGGGTCATCGCCATCTACCCATTCACAGATCGAGCCGCCGGTATCGCAGATGAAATGCGGATAGCCATAAAGCCGCTCAGCGCGGGTGATGAAATGCGCAGTATCATGCAGCGCGGCAATCTCGGCCTCGCGGAACTGTGCCTGACGTTGGCGGTACTCATCAATCGGCAGGCCGCCCATGGCAGGATTGCCGGGCTTGCCGAGATAAGTGGACACCGGGGTCAGGTTATCGAAGGTGATATTGGAGCCAAGATAGATCGAATCCGTCAGCAGCAGATCACGCAAAAACGGCACCTGCATGGCGTGGGCCTTGGCGTTATCGGCAATCAGCTCGCCCATATACCGCGTGCCGATGCGGTAATCGATGGAATAGTGGAACCACTGACCCTGGGCGCGCAGCATGTTTGACAGATGGGTTTTGCCAAGGCCGGACATGCCATAAAACAGCACCCGTTTATGGGGGGCCTCAAGCCAGCATTTTGCGTCTTTATAGATCATATCAAGCGTCCTTTGACCGGCTTGGTACAAAGCGGCGGCGCGATGGTCAATTGCCATGGCCCTCAAAGCAAAGAAAAACCCCGCCCGGATGAGGGGCGGGGTTTGTTAATAACGCTTGGCGGGCGATTAGAAATGGAAGCCCAGCTTCACGCCAACACTGATGGCGCTGTTGTTTTTAAACGACCCGCGAGATAGGAATCGAGGAACTTTTTAAAAAAGGGAACGAGAGGGACGATTACATTGCCAAAAAACTTTGGCTTGAGGGCTCAAA
>CAZZKL010000029.1:0-3914 GCA_964655135.1 uncultured Roseovarius sp.
TTTGCCAAGGCCCCGCCGGAAAAGGGTTATGTGTTGTTTGAAACCGGCTATGGCCCCTCGGGCCTGCCACATATCGGCACCTTTGGTGAGGTCGCCCGCACCACCATGGTCAAACGCGCGTTTGAGCTGATCAGTGACATCCCGACCAAGCTGATCTGTTTTTCCGATGATCTGGACGGGATGCGCAAGGTGCCCGGCAATGTGCCCGATTCAGAGGCGCTGTATCAATATCTGCAACTGCCGCTCACATCCGTGCCCGACCCGTTTGGCACCCACGCGAGCTTTGGCGCGCATAACAACGCCATGCTGCGGCGGTTCTTGGATACCTTTGGTTTTGAGTATGAGTTCATCTCGGCCACGGAATTTTACCGCTCGGGGAAATTTGACGAGGTGCTTTTGCGCGCCACCCGTGAGTATGACAAACTGATGGCGGTGATGCTCAAATCCCTGCGCGATGAGCGCCGTCAGACCTATTCGATCTTCCTGCCAATACACCCTGAAACCGGCCGGGTTCTCTATGTGCCGATCAAGCAGGTGAATGCCGATGAGGGCACCATCACCTTTGATGACGCGGATGGCCGGGAATGGACGCTGCCGGTCACCGGGGGCCGCGTAAAACTGCAATGGAAGCCCGATTTCGGCGCGCGATGGGCCGCATTGGGGGTGGATTTTGAGATGTACGGCAAGGACCATTCCACCAACACGCCGATTTATGACAGCATCTGCCGCATCCTTGGCCAACGTGCGCCCGAGCATTTCACCTATGAGCTGTTTTTGGACGAGCAGGGCCAGAAAATATCCAAGACCTCGGGCAATGGTGTGTCGATTGATGAGTGGCTGCGCTATGCGTCAACCGAAAGCCTATTTTATTTCATGTACCAAAAGCCCAAAACCGCCAAGCGGATGCATTTTGATGTGATCCCCAAGGCGGTGGATGAGTATCATCAGCAGTTGCGCGCCTATCCGGGGCAAGACCTTAAGGCGCAGCTGAATAATCCGGTCTGGCATATCCATGGCGGCGATGTGCCGGAAAGCAAAATGCTGGTGCCGTTTTCAATGCTGCTTAATCTGGCGTCGGTGGCGGGGGCGAAAGACAAGGCGCAATTATGGGGCTTTATTCAGCGCTATGCGCCTGAGGCGACGCCGGAGAGCAACCCGGATATGGATCAGGCGGCGGGGTTTGCCCTGCGCTATTACAATGATTTTGTGAAGCCTGACCGGAAATTCCGCGCGCCAAGTGATCTGGAACGTGAAGCGCTGACAGATTTGCACGATCAACTGGCAGGTTGGCAGGGTGAGGCCGACGCAGAAGCGCTGCAAAGCCTTGTGTTTGCCTGCGGACGCGAGCGGTTTGACCCGCTGCGCGACTGGTTCACGGCACTTTATGAGGTGCTGCTTGGGGCCTCCCAAGGCCCACGCTTTGGCGGCTTCATTGCGCTTTACGGCGTGGAGGAGACGGTAAAGCTGATTGAGGATGCGCTGGCGGGTAAGCTAACCTGATCCCAGACAGATGTTATGACTCCGTAGGGTGGGTGAAACCCACCTTTTGCCCAAGTGTGGTGGGTTTCACCCACCCTACAAATTGCCGACAGGTGGGCTGATCTCAATCATTGCGCGGCTTCAATGCCGTTGCTACGATGGCAAAAAAGGAGCCGTCCCATGACACGCGTCCCGATGATTTCACTGGCTGTTCTTATCACCGCCTGCACTCAGGTCTCGATGCCCGAAGCCCCGGAAGGGCAGGCGCTTTTTGCCCAAAACTGCGTGCAATGCCATGGCACATCGGCCAAGGGGGATGGGCCATGGGCCAGCTTATACTCGCCGCGCCCGGCTGATCTGACGCGGCTTTCCGAAGGTGGCGCCTTTCCCAAGGCGCGGGTGTTAAGCGTGATTGACGGCTATGACCGCACTGGTTTGCCGGGTAAAGACATGCCGGAATTTGGCCTGCTGTTGGAAGGTGACACCGTGCCGGTTGATGTGGGGGACGGCGTGCTGACACCAACCCCCCGGCCCTTGGCCGCGTTGCTGGTGTATCTCGAAAGCATTCAGGGGCAATAGGCGCGCGCGTCACAGCACCCGGATCACATCCTTGTCAATCGCCAGCATATAGCCGCGCCTTGCGATGTTCTTGACCAGCAATTCACTGACCAGTTGATTGCCCAGCGTATCACGCAGCCGTTTGATGCGGGTGGCCCCGGCGGCCTCATCACAATCGGCGGCATTACGGCCCGAAATTATGCCCTCGATCTCACTGCCCGACAGCACGTCATCATCCATCCGCGCCTCGGCCAGAACCGAAAGCGTTTCCATCGCCGCATCCGTAAGCTTAAAGCCCATATTGTTCAGGTAAACGGTTTTTTCCTCGCGACTGATCAACAGCGAACTCACCTGAATGCCGGATCGTTCAATCTGCGCCATGCGGCGGTTGAGCGTAATCAGCATGACCAAAAAGACCAGTGCGGCAATCAGCAGGGCGGTGGCGAAGATCAGCAACACAAAGATTACAAAGCGATAGCTGGTCAGCACCTCGGAAAATGAGGTGCCCGATTGTGCCAGAATTTCAAGCAATTTAATCTCGGCCTGCGATGTAAGGTTATCATTTTCAATGAATAACTGCTCAACGCGCGCGTTAAATGCGTTGGCGTCGGGCAGATACATGAACAGTAAAAGCGCCGAGATCAACAAAATAGCCACCACCGATGCGATACCGATGGTGACAATTCGATTGCCGGTTTTCAGTGTGTCAGAAGCGGAGGTAATATTGTCCCGCACGTTTCTTCCTCTTCTCATTCAGGCCGCTGTCATCAAATGTTGACAACACCTTTAGCAATTTCCAGCCCTGTCCGGCAAGTCGCGTCTTAACTTCCGTAGCGGCCTGGGATGCTGAACAAGACGAGACTTGCATAACACCATAGTGGAGTTCCAGCGGATTGTCGCGCTTGGCTTTATAATCCGCATAACACGCCGCCTCAGCGCTGGTCGCGCCTGCGGTCAGGGCCAGTGAGGCCACGAGGGATAAAAGGATCTGTTTCATGCCATGGAACATGCGGTGGATGTCACGGTTATTCAATAACAAGTGATGGGTTATGACCCCAAAATGCGTTGTTATCAGATAACATCGGATTGATATTGCCTGTCTTTCAGGATTGGCCCCATCTTCAATACATCGCAACGGGCCAAAACATCGCCAAAACATCCCGGGGCATTAAAAACCAGAAACGCCTGACCAGAGACACCTGAAAGGAAACCAAATGATACATCGTAAATTCATCACTCTTATCGCTGCCACATCCATCGCCGTCACCGGCCTGACAGCCGCGCCGGCTTATGCGAAAAATGACACCGCAAAAATTCTTGTGGGCGTTGCAGCCCTTGCCCTGATTGGGGTGGCGATCTCGCAAAGCAATAAAAGCCGCCGTAGAAATCAGACCACGCGGTATCAGCCTTATGATAATGGCGGTGTTTATGGCGGTAACGGCTATAATGGTGGCAACGGCTACAACGGCGGTAACGGCTATAATGGTGGCAACGGCTACAATGGTGGCAATGGTTATAATGATGATGGGTATCGTCAGGATGATGACTCTTACAGTGATGACGGCTACACCCGTCCGCTGCCGCACCGGGTTCAGCGCAAGGTTTTGCCGCGCTCGTGCAAGGTGCAGGCCCGCACCCGTGGTGGCCGGGTTCCGGCGTATAGTGGCCGTTGCCTGAACAACAGCTTCCGCTATGCCAATGCCCTGCCGCGCCAATGTGCCTTCCGTGCCCGTACAACCCGCCATGGCTCGCGCCATACGGTTTACGCCAGAAACTGTCTGGCTCAGCACGGCTATCGTCCCGGCAATTACTAATCTGAATAAATCGAGCAGAAGGGGAGGGGCATGTGCCCTTCCCTTTTTTTGCCCCTTTTTTTG
>CAZZKL010000029.1:4014-23894 GCA_964655135.1 uncultured Roseovarius sp.
CCCTTTTTTTGTCCCTTTTTGCATTCCGGCGCGGCTTGTGGTTTTGATCCTGCATGGGCCACCCGGATTACACATATGAAGCCAAGGCCCGCGCCAAAGGTTTCGCCTTTGTCGCCGGGGTGGATGAGGTGGGCCGTGGCCCCTTGGCCGGGCCGGTCACGGCGGCGGCGGTGATTCTGGACGCAGGAGACATCCCTGAGGGGCTGAATGATTCCAAACGCCTTTCGGCAAAGCGGCGGCAGGTGCTGAATGATCTGCTGATGCAATGTGCCGACATATCCATTGCCCATGCCTCGGTGGCCGAGATTGATCAGATCAATATCCTGCGGGCCTCGCATCTGGCGATGGAGCGGGCGGTGGCGGGGCTGCGACAGCCCGCCGATATGGCGCTGATTGATGGCAATATGATCCCCCGAAACCTGACCATTCCAGCGCGGGCCATTATTAAGGGCGATGGCATTTCGCTCTCAATAGCCGCCGCCTCGATTGTGGCCAAAACAGCACGCGACAAGATCATGTGGGATTTAGCGCAACAGTTTCCCGGCTACGGATGGGAGACAAACGCCGGATACCCGTCAAAAAGCCACAAATTGGCCCTGCAAAATCTTGGGGTGACCCCACATCATAGGCGATCGTTCAAACCTGTGCACAACATCTTGTATCAAGAGAAATAACTAACATACTGATTTAAAAAAGAATTTGACGGCGAATCATCTTTGACTCATGATTAAGGCCGAATAACCAGAGCGCATAAGCGCCGGGACAGAGGCAGAATATGACTGAGATAACTAAGGGTAAGGGCGCGCCTGCGCTCCCGCTGAACAGTATACTTGAGGGTGATTGCATTGAGGTGATGAACGGGCTGCCTGAGGGGTCCGTTGATCTGATCTTTGCGGATCCGCCTTATAATTTGCAGCTAAAGGGTGATTTGCACCGGCCTGATAATTCTCAGGTCGATGCGGTTGATGATGCATGGGACCAATTTGCATCCTTCGCCGCTTATGACAAGTTCACCAAAAGCTGGCTCAAGGCGGCGCGGCGCATTCTCAAGCCAAACGGCGCGATCTGGGTAATCGGCTCGTATCACAACATATTCCGGGTGGGGGCGGCGTTGCAGGACCAAGGCTATTGGATTCTCAATGATGTGATCTGGCGCAAATCCAACCCGATGCCCAACTTTCGCGGCAAGCGTTTTACCAATGCGCATGAGACGATGATCTGGGCCAGCAAGCAGGAAGGTGGCAAATATACCTTCAATTACGAGGCCCTGAAGGCGCTGAATGAAGGCATTCAGATGCGTAGTGACTGGGTGCTGCCGCTTTGTACCGGGCATGAGCGCATCAAGAATGAAAACGGCGACAAGGCCCATCCAACGCAAAAACCGCAAAGCCTGCTGCACCGGGTTCTGGTGGGGTCCACCAATCCCGGCGATGTGGTGCTTGATCCGTTTTTCGGCACTGGCACCACCGGCGCTGTGGCCAAGATGCTGGGCCGTGATTTCATCGGGATTGAGCGCGAAGCGGCGTACCGCAAGGTGGCGGCAAAACGCATTGCCAACACCCGCCGGCTGGACCGTGAGGCGCTACAGGTGTCCATCTCAAAACGCGCCGAGCCACGGGTGCCATTTGGCCAGTTGGTGGAACGCGGGATGCTGCGTCCGGGTGAGGAGCTTTATTCGCTGAACAAACGCCACAAGGCCAAGGTGCGCGCCGATGGCACGCTAATCGGCGATGACATTAAGGGATCAATCCATCAGGTGGGTGCGTATCTTGAGGGCGCGCCATCGTGCAATGGCTGGACTTATTGGGGCTTTAAACGCGACGGGAAAACCGTGCCGATTGACCTGTTGCGCCAACAAATCCGCGCCGAGATGGCCAACTGAATACCAGAAATACCGACAGGATACTACGGGTGCCTGTGGTCTGACTCGCACAAGCACTATACCTTGGCCCCGCCTTATCACAGGCGGGGCTTTTTTAGTGCCGGATCATTCCTTGGGTATATCACCGCGCTTGATGATCTCGGCCGAGAACTCCGTATAAGCCGCCTGCCATGCCGCGCCGGTCTCGGGCGTAAAATCATCCCCCAAGGCATTTGCCAATGTTTCAATCAAGGCCCGGCCCATGGGCGCAAAATCCACGGTTTTTACCCCCATGGCCTTGTGCCCCTCACCCAGATCAGAATAGCGGTCGGCCATGGCATCGGGGTTATGCAGATTGTCAACGATCACCCGCAGCGTCGACATGAACCGCATCCCCTGCCCGGCAATATCCTCGCGAAACATATCGCGCAGATGTGGGGCGTGTTCAAACAAGGCGTCGTAGAATTGGATTGATCTGGGCTCAATATCATCCCGCAACATATCAAAACTGTCGCGGACCAACATCATTTGTCGCTCTGACAAAGGCATAGGGGCTTCTCCGGTCTGACTCATTCGCGTATTGACCAGCATATCATAAATCCGATCATCGGGGGAAATTGTCGGCAAAGCGCGCTGATTTGACCCGGTGCTTGGCATGTTTTACCTCGGGCCGTTGACGGCGGTGTCATGGCCAGCCAAACCAAGCTGGAAAAGGGAGGCATCAAATGCGCATCAATGCAGATTTTTCCAAACGGGTTGTTATCCGGCCCGAAGATTATCACTGGGCGGCCTCACCGGCAGCCGGGGTTGAGCGCATGATGCTGGACCGTGTGGGCGATGAGGTTGCCCGCGCTACCACGATTGTGAAATTCGCGCCGGGATCAAAGTTTGACGCCCACAGCCATGACGGCGGCGAAGAATTTCTGGTGCTTGAGGGGGTGTTTTCCGATGAAATCGGCGATTATCCGGCCGGCACCTATGTGCGCAATCCCATCGGCACCTACCACACGCCTCATATCGATGAAGGCTGTACCATTTTAGTGAAGCTGCATCAGTTTGACGCCGAGGATACCCGGCAGTTTCATATTGATACCACCCGTGCCCGGTTTAATCCCGGTCTTGTTGACGGCCTGACAGTTTTGCCTTTGCACAGCGCCGCCAGTGAAAACGTGGCGCTTGTGCGCTGGGCACCCGGAACGCGGTTTAACGCCCATCAACATTGGGGCGGCGAAGAGATTTTTGTGCTGGAGGGCATTTTTCAGGACGAGCATGGCACCTATCCCAAAGGCACATGGATCCGCAGCCCGCATTTGTCACAGCATAAGCCCTATTCCGATCAAGGCTGCCTGATCTATGTAAAAACCGGGCATCTGCCGATGGCAAACACCGCCTAACGCGGCACTGGATTGAGCGCCTTGTTATAAGGCTTCCAGTTGGTAATTTCAGGATAATACATCTTGCGCCAGCGCCGCACGCGCGGGTTCATCACCCGTCGCCAGATCGGCGGCACCATCGCCGCCATTGTCATCAAAGGATAGCCAAATGGCAGTTGCGGCGCGTCCGCATCGGGATGGTTTTGCAACAGGGGAAAGCGCCGGTTGGGCTTATAATGGTGATCTGAGTGGCGTTGCAGATTGATCAGCAACCAGTTGGTCGCCTTGTTCGCCGCGTTCCAACTATGTTGCGGCAGGACATGCTCGTATTTACCGTCGCCCAGATGTTTGCGTGTGAGGCCGTAATGCTCAATATAATTCACCAGCTCAAGCTGCCAGATCGCCACAAACGCCTGCCAGAGGAATAGCCCCAGACCGGTCCAGCCGCCAATCCAAAGCGCCAGAAGCAGCATCAGCCCCTGCATCCCCCAATAGCGGAAAAACGGATTTTCAAAATCATTCCACGGCTTGTCTTTACGCGCCAGCATGGCCTTTTCCGCCTGAAAGGCGGATTTCAGTGACCTGCGCAGAACCCGGGGGAAAAACCGGTGAAAGCCTTCATTATACCGCGCCGTCGCCGGATCGCGGGGGGTGCCGACATAGCGGTGATGCACCAACAAATGCTCAGACCGGAAATGTGAATACAGCACCATCGCCAACAGCACATCCGCCAAAAACCGCTCGCCCCGGTCCTTTTGGTGCATCAGTTCATGGCTGTAATTGATCCCCACGGTGCCGGTGACAACGCCGACGCCAAAAAACATCCAGATTTTGCCAGCGGTCGTCAGGTGCTCAGCCCCGCTGACATACCAGATCATCCAGTAAAGCAGGCAAAATTGCAGCGGTGTCCAGATCAGGGTGATGGCCTTGTACCAGCTTAGCTGCGCCTCGGTTGTCGACAGATCGGCGTTTTCCTTGTTCAGCCCCAAAAACGCATCAAAGATTGAGAACAAAATCCAGGTGGTGACCGGCAACAAAGCTATGGTCCAGCCGCCTTGGGTCGCGCCGATCAAAGCCATCGGGATCAGCAGCAATGACAGCCAGAACGGCAGGGCATTCTTAAACTTGGCAACCTCGGGGGCGGGGATCATAGCGGGCTCCGTTTTGGCGCAGTATAAGTCATATTTTCAAGCGCGTCATGTGACAGATCGAACACTTTGCGCATAACAGTAGGTAATTCAGATCGGTTGAAATTCTGATAAGCGATGAATTTGCCGGTTTTAGGCTGCGCATCAAGCCCCACCTGCGCCAGCATGATCCGAAGCCTGAGGTGAAAATGGGTAAAGGTATGGCGGGCCTCTTCCGGCAAAACCTGCCAGTCGGCCACCACGGGCGGCGCGGGCGTAGGTGCCTCATTCCACTCACTGCCGGGCCAGCCGAGCATACCGCCAAGCAGGCCCTTATCCGGGCGGCGCTCTAGTAACAGCGCGCCATCAGAGCGCCGCATGACATAGGCAATGCCCAACCGTGTGGGTTTGGACTTTTTGGCGGTTTTGCGTGGCAATCCGGCCTGCGTGCCCGCCGCCCGTGCAAGGCATGGCGTGTGCCATGGGCAAATGCCGCAATTTGGTGATTTGGGTGTACAAACCGTGGCCCCCAGATCCATCACCGCCTGCGCGTAATCCCCGGGCCGGTGATCCGGGGTTAGCGCAGCGGCGGCGCGGGTCAACCCGGGTTTGGCCTTGGGCAGGGGCGTGGGATCATTCAGCAGCCTTGCCATCACCCGCTCAATATTGCCGTCCACCACCACCTCGGGCCGGTCAAAGGCGATGGCGGCAATGGCGGCGGCGGTATAAGGCCCGATGCCCGGCAGGTTCAGCAACGCCTCGCGCTGCTCCGGGAACTGCCCGGCGTGATCCGCCACCACCGCGCGGGCGCATTTCAGCGCGTTGCGCGCCCGCGCGTAATAGCCAAGCCCGGCCCATTCGCCCATGACCTGCGTATCCTCGGCCATGGCCAGATCAGTGACCGTTGGCCAAAGGGTGGTGAAGCGTTCAAAATAAGGGATCACAGTTATGACCGTGGTTTGTTGCAGCATCACCTCGGAAAGCCAGACGCGATAGGGGTCGGGCCGCACGCCTTTGGAACGCTGAGCCGGGCCAGTTCGCCAGGGCAATGCGCGCGCATGGCGGTCATACCATGTCAGCAAATCGGCGGGGCGGGCCTTGGCGTGCATAATTTATCTTTCATTTATCTTCGTAAATTTCCCAAGGGTCTGGTATGTGTCACCACATGCCTTAAATATGAAGGTGAGTACAGGAATTGAGCAAAGTGACCCAACGAAAAGCCACAACATATGGTTTCAAACGCACCTCAACGCTGCTGCAAAAGCGTATTCGCACGGCGTCACAATCGCGCGGCTTTGCGCAATCGCGGCTGCTGACCAACTGGCCTGAAATTGTTGGGGATGATATTGCCGCCATCGCCCGGCCGGTGAAAGTAAGCTATGCAAAACATGGGCTTGGGGCGACGTTAACGGTACTGACCACCGGCGCGCAGGCGCCAATGCTTGAGATGCAAAAGGAAAAGCTGCGCCAGAAGGTCAATACGGTTTACGGCTATAATGCCATCTCGCGCATCACCATCACCCAAACTGCGCCCACCGGATTTAGCGAGGGGCAGGCGAATTTTGAGCATAATGAAAAGCCCAAAACCAAAACCGCGCCGGACCCGGAATCAAAAGCCAAAGCCGAGGCGCTGGCGGCCCGGGTAGGCGATATGTCGCTGCGCGCGGCCCTTGAGGTTCTGGGGCAAAACATCTTATCGAAATCAAAATAACAATCAGTGAGGAAATGATATGGACCGAAGGCTATTACTTGGGGGGGTTGCAGTGGCAATTGCCGGTGGCGGGCTGTTCTGGAAATATTCCACGGGCACAACCGCGATTGAGCTTGAGGCCGAGGCACCCGGGCAACCAACGGACGCGGACACGTCAGCAATCGTTGAAATGACCATGGGGCCGGAAGACGCCAAGGTGACGATCATTGAATACGCCTCATTCACCTGCCCGCATTGCGCCCGGTTTGACCAAGGGCCGTTCAAGCAGATCAAGGCGGATTATATTGATAAAGGTCTGGTGCATTTCATCTACCGCGATGTCTATTTTGACCGCTTTGGCCTGATGGCGGCGCAGATTGCACGCTGTGGCGGGCGCGAGCGGTTCTTTGGCATTGCCGATATGCTTTATAGCCAACAGCGCGAATGGATTGCCGGGGGCGATGATCCGGCAAAGATTGCTGAAAACCTGCGCAAGATTGGCAAGGTGGCCGGGCTTGGGGATGATACGCTTGAGGCTTGTCTGGCCGATAAAGACAAGGCCGAGACGCTTGTGGCCTGGTACAACCAGAATGCCCAGGCCGACAATATCCGGGCCACGCCCTCGTTCATCATCAACGGCGAGCCTTATTCAAACATGAGCTATGACGACTTCAAGAAAGTCATAGATGCTAAGCTGGCCGAGTAAGGTAAAAGCTGTCATGCCCCGGCCACAGCTTTTCTTCTGTGCCGGGGCGCGTTGCATCAGATCACCCCTATGCGTGTCAGCGCCTGATCCAGCGGTCCCCAATCGTCTAGCTCCAGCCGCACCGGCACGGTGATGATCTTGCGCCGAAACGCATAGGGCAGGCGCACGGCGTCTTTTTCGGTGGTGACCAGTTGCGCGCCCAGATGATCCGCCTCGCGCTCAAGCCGGGCCAGAAGGGACGGGGTGAGCTGCTGATGATCCTCAAGCGCTTCTACCCGCGCCAGTTTTGCCCCAAGACCTATTAATGTGGCAAAAAACTTCTCGGGGTGGCCGATGCCTGCAAAGGCCAGAAACGGCGTGTCTGTCCAGTCCATGCCGGTCAATAACGGCTCAAGATGGCCAGTGAGATGTGGCAGGGTTATCTGTGGCCCCCAGAGTTTTGCAAACGTCTGTTGCGCCGCCTTTGGCCCGATGGAAAGCAGCAGATCGGCGCGTTTCAGGCCGGTCTCCACTGGCTCGCGCAGCGGTCCGGCGGGCATACAGCGGCCATTGCCAAAGCCCTTTTGCGCATCCACCACGAGGATTGAAATATCCTTGGCCACGGACGGATTTTGAAACCCGTCATCCATCAAGATCACATCGGCCTTTTTCGCCGCCTTGCGCGCCGCCGCCGCCCGGTCTTTCGCCACCCATGTGGGCGCAAATGCCGCCAGTAACAGCGGCTCATCGCCAACCTCAGCCGCGCTGTGCTTGCGCTCATTCACGCGGGCCGGGCCATCCAGAGATCCGCCATGCCCGCGTGAGATGATATGCGGCTTCAGCCCTTTCATTTGCAAATACGCGGCCAGTGCAATCACCGTCGGAGTTTTGCCGGTGCCGCCCGCATTCAGATTGCCAACGCAAATCACCGGCACATCCGGGCGATATGCCTGACCGAAAGAGGCCAGCCGCCGCGCCGTTGCCCGGGCATAAATGCCCCCCACAGGTGACAGCAGCCGGGCAAGGGGCGTGGGCCTGGTCGGGGGGGTAAACCAAAAGCGCGGTGTTTTCATGGCCGCGCCTCAAGCGTGTCAAGCCTGTCTTCGATCATCTCAATAATCATATCCGTCACCGCCGCCCCGCGTGAGACGACATCCCACGCGGCCTGTGCCATTGTCGCGGACTGATCCGGCGCAATCAGCGTTTGCACGGCTGTGGTGAGGGAATATGTATCGCTCACAAGCCGCGTGGCCCCGGCTTTGGCATAATGCGAATAGCGCTCATGATACCCGCCAACATTTGGCCCGTGGATAATTGCCGAGCCATGGGCGGCGGGCGCGTTCGGGTCATGGCCGTTTTGGCCGGGTTGCAATGAACACCCCATGAAACTGACCGGAGCGAGACCATACCACAATCCCAGTTCATCGTGCGAATTTGCCAGCAAAACCTGCGTGGTCTCGCCCGGAACTTCACCCCCGGACCTAAGCACATAGCGCAATCCCTGATAGTTCAACCGGGCCTTGAAACCGTCAATATCAGCCATGTTATCGGGCACAATGATCAACAATGAACGATGCGCAAGCTTGCTGACCTGCCGGTGGGCATCCAGCACGCATTCCAGCTCGTTTAATTTGACCTTTGCCGCCAGCCACACCGGGCGGCCCAGCAAAATTCCGGCCAGCTCCTCGCGCGTCGCGCTGTCATAGGGCAGGGCCATCGCCCCTTCCTGCAAAGGCCCTGTCACATGGATTTCCACATCATCGACCCCAATCCGGTGCAGATGCATGGCGGTTTCAACATCATGCACCATGATCAGCCTGAACCGCCCCAACAGCGCCTTGGGCAGATCAGGAAACCAGCGCCAGCCCGGTTTTGTCAGTTGGTTTTCATCCACATCAATCAGCAAAAGCGGCACGCGCGTCTGACTGGCAGTAATCAATAATGCCGGATACAGATCGCCCCCGGCCCATAGGCAAATATCGGGTCGCCAGTGGCGCAAAAATGCCTTTGCGGCATTAATCGTATCATCGGGCAGCGCCTGCCAGATCACCAGTTTATTTGGGGGAATTTCAGGGATTACACCCGCATTTGTCGTCAGCAAAAGTTGCACAGCCGGGCGTTGTTGTTGCAGCCGCTGCGCCAGATGCACCAGCGCCTCGGCCCGGCCCGCATCCGAGGCGTGCGCCCAGACCAGATCGCCCGCCGGGCGCGATGTTTCCGGCGTCGGCGGGGGTTTTGTCGCGCGGCGCGCATAGGTCATATATGCCGCAAGGCTGAGCGAGCGCGCCATCGGTCAGCTTACCCAAGCTCTTCGGTGGGTGAGGCCTCGGATTGCTCGTCGCGCAGCTTGTGCAGGTGGGCAATGAAATAGCGCATATGGGCATTATCAACGCTGCGGTGCGCCTCGGCTTTCCAGGCGTCATAGGCACTGGCGTAATCGGGAAAGATGCCGACAATATGCAGATCATCGGTATCTTTGAAAACCGTGCGGGAGGGATCGGTGAGTTCGCCACCAAAAACCAGATGCAGGCGTTGTGTCATTGAAGGGGTCCTCATTGGAAATGAAATTCATAATAATCCATCAGCGTCAGATACCCATCTTGACGAAAAGCCGCCAAACAGGCAACCAGTGTTTCATATTTTCAACTAAGGTGCTGCATGTCAAAACCCTTCCTGATCCTTCAGCTACGCCCTGAAACCGAGGCGTCAGATAGTGAATTTGAGGCAATTTTGCTCAAAGGCGGGCTTGCCGCCGGACAGGTGCGCCGCATCCGCCTTGATCAAACCGTTTTGCCGGACGGGCTTGAGCTTGATGATTATGCCGGTGTGATCGTGGGCGGCGGCCCCGGTTGTGTTAGCGATGCGCCAGTCGATAAACCCCCGCTTGAGGCCCGCATTGAAGCGGCTGTTTTATCGCTGATGCCTCAGATTACCGCCCGGGATTTCCCTTTTCTGGGCTGCTGCTATGGCATTGGCATTTTGGGCAAACATCTGGGCGGGGACGTCAGCAAACGCGCCTATACCGAGCCGGTGGGCACCTCAGATTGCAGCCTGACGCCTGAAGGGGCCACTGATCCGCTGCTGGCCGGAATGCCGCGTGATTTTATGGCTTTTGTTGGCCATAAGGAAGCCTTGCAATCGCTGCCCGAGGGCTGCGTGCATTTGGTCCGCTCCCCGGCCTGCCCGTTTCAGATGCTGCGCTTTGGGGCCAATGTCTATGCCACGCAATTTCATCCCGAGGCCGATAGCGCGGGCTTTCAAACCCGCATCAACATCTACAAACATCGCGGCTATTTCCCGCCTGAGGCTGCTGATGCGCTGATTGCCATGTGCCATGCGGCGGATGTGCACGCGCCGGAACTTGTGTTGCGAAATTTTGTCAAACGCTACCGCTAGCATCTGGTCCTTGGCGGCAATCGCGCTTAGATAGAGAAACAGATAACAACATTAATGAGGCCCCCGGTGACAGATAAACACCAAGGACGACTAACCCGCGACGGCATCCGCATCCACGAGGCCGCAGATTTTGCCGGGATGCACAAGGCTGGCGCTTTGGCGGCGCGCATATTAGATGACATCGCCGGACATGTTTTTGTCGGTCAGACCACCGGCGAGTTGGACCGGTTGATTGAGCAACAGGTCAATGACGCGGGCGCCAAATCGGCGACCATTGGCTATAAGGGCTACAAACACGCCAGTTGTATCAGCGTCAATCATGTGGTCTGTCACGGCATCCCCGGCGACAAGAAGCTCAAGGATGGCGACATCATCAATATTGACGTGACGGTGATCGTCGATGGCTGGTTTGGTGATACCTCGCGGATGTATGTGGCCGGCAAACGCAACCGCAAGATCGAGCGCCTGATTCAGGTCACCCATGACGCGCTGATGAAAGGCATCGAGGCGGTCAGGCCGGGCCAGACATTTGGCGATATAGGCCACGCCATTCAGGCCTATGTCGAGGCGCAACGCATGTCAGTGGTGCGCGATTTTTGCGGTCACGGCCTTGGCCGGGTGTTTCATGCGCCGCCGAATGTTTTGCATTTTGGCCGGACAAGCTCGGGTCCGGTGCTGGAGGAGGGGATGTTTTTCACCATTGAGCCGATGGTTAATCTGGGCCGCCCCGAAACCAAGGTTCTGGCCGATGACTGGACGGCGGTGACCCGCGACAAATCCCTTTCAGCGCAGTTTGAGCATTCCATCGGGGTGACAGCGGACGGCTGCGAGATTTTTACCCTGTCGCCTGCGGGACGGTTTCATCCGACATGGGGGTGATTGCATGGTCGGCTCTGGCAATGGTTGCCATGTGAGACGATATGGCGTTTTGGCGTAGGGTGGGTGCAACCCACGCCCTTGAGATATATGTTACGAAAGCGTGGGTTTCACCCACCCTACAGGCGCAATGACATGTTGCAATTACTGGCAACGCTTCTCGGCACCCTCAATAGCGGCGGTGAATCCCAGCAGGGAAAACGTGTCTTTCGTCACCGTGCCCTTGCTTGAGCGCGCCGTTAGAATGGCATCGGCACCGCGCTTCATCGCCGAGATGATCTTGGCGTCATCGCCGGGGCTGGCGGGCCAGGCCCATTCGCCTTCGGTGAACATCTCAAACTTATTACCGCTGACATCGATATTCACGGTTGAGCCTTTGGCAAAAGGATAGCCGCCGGTAAAGGTGATCTGGCCTTTTACATCTGCCCCGGGGCGATAATATGCCATCAGCAAAATAGCGCTGCGCCGCACCGCGACGGTTTGACCGTCTTTGGTGTTGATCGTTTCCGTAGGGGCCGACACCGCCCAGCATTCGCGCGGGTCTTGTTCTTCAAATACGCTCCATGCGGTTTCCACCGCGACCTGATTGGTGCTGGTTTGTTGGGCAAAACTACCCGTTGCCGTTAACGCAATAACAGCCGCAAAAATACTTCTTTTGATGGATGATACCATTGTCCAGCCTCCAAGCTGTCCTAAACCTCAATAAAGCGTTTCGCCCTGCATTTGAAACAGGGAATACGGCGAAACGCTTACGCCCTTCTAGGGTTGTGGGCGTTTCACATTCATTTCGGGATCCGAATTGAATGCAAACCGCTTTTATCAGGCCACAGATGTCCCTAGTCGTGGGGATTTCTTATTGTGTGTGGCCCATTCTTACCCGATACAGCGATAATAGCCTGAAACGGACGAGATGATAAAGACAGAAATTTGTGGATTTACCCACAGGCCGTCAGATGAGGAACTCCAAGTGATGACAAACCCGGTTGTGATGTCGGAAATATGGCGCGGCGGGCTGCTTGAAAGCCTGCATACGGGTCATGCGGTGATCTGTGATGCGGGTGGCGATATTGTGCAGGCCTGGGGCGATCCGAATATCGTGGTCCTGCCGCGCAGTTCGTCCAAGATGATACAGGCCCTGCCGCTGATTGAAAGCGGGGCCGCCGATGCCAGGGGTCTGAGCACGCGCCAGCTTGCGCTTTCATGTGCCTCGCATAACGGCGCGCATATTCATACCAGTTCTGTGCAAAACTGGCTGGATGATCTGGGGCTTGCGGAAAGTGATTTGCGCTGCGGCAGCCATGACCCCGAGGATACTGAGGCCCATGAGGGCCTTATCCGCGCCTTTGCCAAGCCAAATCAACTTCACAATAATTGCTCAGGCAAACATACGGGGTTTTTGACGCTGACCAAGCATCTCAAAGCCGGATCCGAGTATGTTGAGCCGGATCACCCGGTGCAAAAAGCCTGTCTTGAGGCGTTCGAATCCGTCACGGGCGAGGTCAGCCCCGGCTATGCCATTGATGGCTGCTCAGCGCCGAATTTCATGACCACACTGCACGGCATGGCCCGCGCCATGGCGTTTTATGCGGCGGCCTCTGAGGGCCGCGACGCCCGCCAAACCGCCGCGCGCCGTCTGTGGCAGGCGATGGTGGCGCATCCTGAGCTGGTGGCGGGTGAGGGACGCGCCTGCACTGAATTGATGCGCGCCTGCACCGAGCCTGTGGCGCTCAAAACCGGGGCCGAGGCGTTTTTCATTGCCATCATCCCCGGTCGCAAACTTGGCGTGGCCCTCAAGATCGTCGATGGCGGCACACGCGGCGCGGAATGCGCGATTGCAGCGATTTTGGTCAAGCTTGGCGTGTTGGACGCGGATCACCCGGCGGCGCGGAAATTCATCAATGCGCCGATCACAAATTGCCGTGGCCTGACAACCGGCATGATCAAACCTGCCGCAACGCTGCTGTGATTTGCCGCAAATGCGCCTTGCGGGCGCGGCGGAACCCGGCCATATTTCAGGTGTTCTCAGGGCGGGGTGA
This sequence comes from uncultured Roseovarius sp., assembly GCA_964655135.1. Taxonomy (GTDB): domain Bacteria; phylum Pseudomonadota; class Alphaproteobacteria; order Rhodobacterales; family Rhodobacteraceae; genus Roseovarius. Next base: position 17,059 of record CAZZKL010000029.1, read on the forward strand.
AATTCCCCACCGGCGGTAAGGGGCCTTAGGCCCCAAGCCCGCGAGCGCATCGGGTTTCTTATCAGAAATCCCTTGGTCAGCAGATCTGGTGCAATTCCAGAGCCGACGGTCATAGTCCGGATGGAAGAGAGCGTGAAGGTATGGCCCCGGCTTGGGGCCGTCCTTTCGTTTGATGCTCTGGGTGACGTGTCAAAGATGAAAGGATACCAAATGACACTTCCCCGCTATGCCTTTATCAAGGCAAACTGGCACGCCGATATAGTTGATCGTGCCTTGGACGGCTTTGCCGACCTGATCCCACCTGCGCAGACAGATATATTTGACGTCCCCGGCGCGTTTGAACTGCCGCTGATGGCGCGTGATCTTGCGGTTTCAGGGCAATATACCGCCGTGATTGCCGCCGCCTTTGTGGTAGATGGCGGCATATACCGCCATGATTTCGTGGCGCAGGCCGTGGTTGACGGTCTGATGCGCGCCGGAATGGAAAGCGGCGTGCCGGTGCTGTCGGTCTCGCTCACGCCGCACCAATATCAGGACACGGCGCATCACAACGCGATCTATCAGGCGCATTTTGCCGAGAAAGGCCGCGAGGCTGCTGAGGCAGCTTTGTCCATCACCCAAACCCGCGCCCGATTAAGAGCGGCCTAACCCAGATAATCGCGCAAAGCGGCGGGCGGGTTGTCAAACAGCTGGCCCGTCTGCACAGGCGGATGCGCGTTTGTGCCGTCGACAAATATCACCTCTTCAGCAATCGCGCGCGCGTCCGCCGGATCATGGCTGACCATCAAAACGGTGGCCCCGCTTTCTTGTGACAACTCCCTGACCAAATTAAGCATTTCCATCCTCAACGCCGGGCCAAGAGCGGCAAACGGCTCATCCAGCAACAGCACCCCACGATCGCGTACCAGCACCCGCGCCAGCGCCACTCGTGCGCGCTGCCCACCGGAAAGCTCGGCGGGTTTGCGGGCTTGCAAATCGCTCAGGCCAACCCGTGTCAGGGCGCGGGCTATCGTTTTATTTTGCGCAGGCGTAAGGCGCAAATCCGGGTCAAGGCCGAGGGCGATATTCTGCCACGCGCTTAGATGCGGAAACAGGTTATCCTCCTGAAACAACATCGCCATGGGGCGTTTGTCGGGGGCGGCATCGGTGATGTCTGTGCCCTGCCATGACATACGCCCTTGGATCAGCGGCAAAAACCCGGCGATGGCCTCAAGCAGGGTGGTTTTGCCACAGCCCGACGGGCCGATAACTGCCACGATGCGGCCCGGCGTAACGGCAAAATCCGCGCCGAGGTGAAAGCCGCCATTGTCGATGATGCAGGTTTCAAGCTTCAACATGCCCACGCCCTCCGCGATCAAATATCCAGAACATAGCCAGCGACAGGCCCAGCAATATAAGGGCGGCGGCGGCGGCATCGCCCATTCGGTAGGCCCCCATCAGGCGGTAAATCTGCAACGGCAGGGTGGCAAAATCCGGGTTGGCAAAAAGTGTGATCACGCCAAGGTCGCCCATCGACAAGGCCGCCGTCAGCCCGGCGGCAAAGCCAATTTGAGGCCGCATTCCCGGCAGCAGGATACGGCGCATAAACGGCCCCCCCATCATGCCCAGCGACAGGGCCAAACGCCCGTGGCGGTGGATGATTGCGCGCGCGCGCGGCACCAGAATGCGCATGGCAAACGGCAGCGCCATCACCGCATTGACCAGCGCCGTGACCGGCAAGGCCCACGCCGCCGGATCGGCCAGCGGGCGGATCAGGATAAACAACCCGGTGCCAATCACCAAAGGCGAGGCCGCCAAGCCCAACAGCCCCGCCGTTTCCAACAGGCCAGTATTCCGGCCCAGCGCCACCGCAACCGCCATGGGCAACGCCAGCGCCAGCAAAATTCCGGTACTGACCAGCGCGATGATGATTGAGACCCCCGCAGGCCGCATGATCAGCGCCGCTACCCTTGGCAGGCCTTCCAGCCCGGCCAAAATAATTGCGGCCAGTGGCAGGATCAGGAACCCGGCGGCTAGGGCAATGCACATCCCGTCCCATATCCGGGCCGCAGGGCTTTGCCCGTCCCAGCGCCGCACCGCGCGGCTCAAACCGGTGCCCAAGCCCGCCTCCCCGGCGCTTTGCAAAACCAGCATCGCGGCAATGATCGTCAGACCCAGTTGCAGGGCCGACAGCATCGCCGCGCGCGCCAGATCAAAATCAAACCGGAAGGCCTGATAAATCGCCAGCTCAATGGTGGTTGCCCGTGGCCCGCCGCCCAAAGTCAACGCCACGGCAAAGCTTGACAGGCAAATCGCAAACACCACCGCCAGCGCCCCCGGCACAACCCGGCGCAGCATCGGATATTCGATCAGGCGGCGCATTGCGGTGGCGCTGAACCCCAGTTGCGCCGCCAGCCGAAACCGCTCGGCCGGGACCTCCTGCCAGCCTTGCAAAATCAGCCGTGTCGCCAGTGGCAGGTTAAAGAAAACATGCGCCAAAACCACGCCGTGCAGGCCGTAAATTCGCAGTTGCGGCAGCCCGGCAAGCGCGCCCATTTGATTGAGCCATCCGGCCCGGCCAAACACCGTCAGCAGGCCCAGAACCGCGACAATCACCGGCAGGATAAATGGCGCGCCCATCACCGTGATCAATGCGCGTCGGCCTCTGAACCGCCGCCGCGCCAGTGCGCGCGCCACCGGCACCGCCAGCGCCACGCTGATCAAAGCCGAAAGCGTGGCCTGTAGCAGCGTAAAGCGCAGCGCGGCCCAATCGGCGCGGCCAAAACCAGCGCCGGCCTCGGCCCTGAAGGCCACAGCGGCCAGCGTCCCGAAGATCAAAACCGCGACCAAAGCCGCGGCAATGATCCCGAAACGCGGGCTTAGCGGCTGAGCGCGGTTAACCATTCGTCCAATGCCTCGTCCCTCAGGGCCGCCGCCTCATCCGCCGTCAGCAACAGCGATTTTTGCGGCTGCACCAGCCCGTCAAACCCCTCCGGCAGCCCCGCCAAGGGCCGCACCGCCGGATACATCCAGTTGGTTGTCGGAATGAGCGATTGAAACGCCTCTGAAGTGATGAATTGCATAAATTGATCTGCCAATTCCGGTTCATCCGTCGAGGCCAGTTTGGCGGCCACTTCCACCTGCATATAATGGCCTTCGTCAAACGCGGCGGCGGCTTTGCTGTCATTGCCTTCGGCAATCCGGTGATAGGCGGGGGATGTGGTGTAGCTCAGAACCATGTCGGCCTCACCTGCCAAAAACAATCCGTAAGATTCGGACCAGCCTTTGGTCACGGTCACGATATTATCTGCGAGGCCTTCCCAGATGGCTCCGGCCTCATCGCCGTAAGCCGCCTTGACCCACATCAGCAACCCAAGCCCCGGCGTTGAGGAACGCGGGTCTTGGATCACAATCGTGAGGTCACTTGCCCCCAGCGCCCGGAAATTCGTGGGCGCGGTCCTGTCTGCATTATAAACAAAGGCAAAATAGCCCCAGTCATAAGGCAGGAAAACCGGATCATCCCAAGCCACAGGCAGATCAAAATCCGCCGTGACACCGTGAGGGGCAAACAGCCCGGTTTCACGGGCCTTGGCAATCAGATTGGTATCAATGCCAAGCATGACATCGGCATCCGTATGGGTGCCCTCAAGCCGGATACGCGCCAAAAGGGCCGCGCCATCCTCGACGCCGACCAGCTTGAGATCACAATCGCAGATCGCCTCAAACGCCTGCTCAATCTGCGGCCCCGGACCCCAGTCCGAGATAAAGCTGTCATAGGTGTAAACGGTCAATTCCTTTGTGTCGGCCATAACAGCCGAAGCGCTCAGAATTCCCGCAAAAACTTCCACAGCAAAAATTGAATACTTCAAGGCATCCTCCTTTGCGGCGATAGGGCAAGGGGGGATGGTGATCCCGTGTACCTTTCCTCCGCCGGTTCTAGCCGGTTCAGGTTCAACGGGTCCGCGATATGCATCTCAGTCCGGGCAAGCCCAGACACCCCGAGGTAAGCCGGACCCTAGGGCCGGGCCGCGTGGAGCACAAGCCGAAAACAGGGTTGGGGATGAAACCTCTGGACTATGTTCCCTTCGGCATTTTGCAAAAATGTCAGCCCCCGCCCGCCCCATGGCGGGGGCTTTTGAGACGCTGCAGATAATTGCAAACGTATGAAGGTTTGCGATGTTCCACGATGCTTGACCCGCGTTCTTGCCCCCACCCGGGCGGGGGCTGACATTTTTGCAAAAGTCTCTGCTGCCCAGAGGTTCCGCCACTTCAAACGGCGGCGAATTCTTCGGACGTATAACCTTGCAAAAACAAAAGCGCCGTCAGGTCGCCGTGGTTCACCCGCAGCGCGCATTCCGCCGCCACGCTTGGCTTGGCATGAAGCGCCACGCCCGCGCCCGCGCGCCCGAGCATACCCAGATCATTGGCCCCGTCGCCCACCGCGATAACCTCGGCCTCGGAGATTTCAAGCCGCGAGGTAAGCGCTTCCAGCGCTTCAATCTTGGCTTGCCGCCCAAGAATAGGAAGGGCCACCTCACCAGTCAGAATATCGTTTTCAAACAAAAGCGTGTTGGCGCGGTGCTCATCAAACCCCAGATCGGCGGCCACGGCTTTGGTGAAAAACGTAAACCCGCCGGACACCAGCGCGGTATAGGCCCCGTGCGCCTTCATCGTGGCCAGCAAAACCGCACCGCCTTGCATGTAAGTGATCCGGGTTTCCAGCACGTTTTGAACGGTGTCGCGCGACAGACCTTTGAGTAGCCTGACCCGCTCCTGCAAGGCCCCGGTGAAATTCAGCTCGCCGTTCATCGCGCGCGCGGTGATGTCGCGCACATGGGCACCAATGCCTGCGGCATCGGCCAGTTCATCAATGCATTCCTGCTGGGTCATGGTGCTATCCATATCCGCCAGCAGCAGTTTTTTGCGTTGCCCCTGCGCGGGCTGCACCGTGAGATCCACCTGCATTTTCTGCAAATCCGCCCAGACCTGCCAGAGGTTCTCGGGCATGGCCTGCAGCGAAAACTCCGCCGCCTCATCCGGCGAGAGCCACAAGGCATCCCCCCCGCCCCAGGCATTGCGCAGGTTCTCAACAAGTGCAGGCTGCAAACAGCCTTTGGGGGCAATCAGGGTTGCAATGAACATTAAAAGGCCTCCGAAAACACCCCGGTTATGTGTATTTAACGCTGTCCGGTGCGGTGTCCGGGCAGTGGTTGCGCTTCAGATCAGGCTTTATGCCATCATTCACAGAAGTTCCAGCCATCTTGGGATGTGCCAGTACACACGAGCACGTTCCTGCATCGTTCTGAATAAACCTGCATCGCAAGTGCTTTTCAATGTTGATGTTTTCTTGGGGTTTGAGTATCCCGGCCAGTGGGACACCCCTCCCCAACGAGGGGCACTTATCTGGAAGGATAGCAGTAATGGCTATTAATAAACCGGCTACGCGGCCGGATAATCCGCGTTTTTCATCTGGCCCTTGTGCCAAATACCCCACATTTGAACTCTCTGCCTTATCGGGCGCACCTTTGGGGCGTTCGCACCGGGCGGCTGTTGGCAAGGCGCGGCTAAAAGCGGCGATTGACGGCACCCGCGAGGTGTTGGGCATTCCGGCGGAGTACCGTATCGCCATCGTGCCCGCCTCGGATACCGGGGCGATGGAAATGGCGCTGTGGAACCTGCTTGGTGCCCGCAAGGTTGAGATGCTGGCTTGGGAAAGCTTTGGTGCGGGCTGGGTCACGGATGTGGTCAAACAGCTCAAACTCGACGCGATTGTCAAAACCGCCGACTACGGTCAGATCGTCGATCTGGAGCAGGTTGAGTGCGATAATGATGTGGTTTTCACTTGGAATGGCACCACCTCGGGCGTGCGTGTGCCCAATGGTAATTGGATCAAAGAGGACCGCGCGGGGTTGACGATTTGCGATGCCACCTCGGCGGCTTTTGCCCAAAGATTGCCGTGGGGCAAGCTGGATGTCACCACCTTTAGCTGGCAAAAAGTGCTGGGCGGTGAGGCGGCCCATGGCATGATTGTGCTTAGCCCGCGCGCGGTGGAACGGTTGGAAAATTATACCCCGCCATGGCCTTTGCCCAAGATTTTCCGGCTGACGAAATCCGGTAAACTGATCGAAGGGATATTCACCGGGGCCACCATCAACACGCCCTCGATGCTGGCGGTTGAGGATTATCTGATGGCCTTGGACTGGGCGCGCTCGGTGGGCGGGCTTGAGGGGTTGCGAACCCGCGCTTACGCCAATCTTGCGGTTATCCAAAGCTTTGTGGCCAAGAATGCGTGGCTATCCTTTCTGGCGGCTGAGCCTGCTAACCGGTCGAATACGTCGGTGTGTCTGACATTCAACGATGCCCGGATTGACGATGGCCCGGCTTTTGCCAAGGCCATTGCCAAACGGCTTGAGGATGAAGGCGCGGCCTATGACATCGGCGCTTATCGCGATGCGCCTGCGGGCCTGCGTATCTGGTGCGGCGGGACGGTTGAGGCCACTGATATAGCGGCATTGATGCCGTGGATCGAATGGGCCTTCAACGCAGAAATCGAAGCCCGGTTTACCGCAGCATAAAGGTGGGTTTCACCCACCCTACGGGCAATATGTAGGGTGGGTGAAACCCACCACCCCATTAGAATAATTCAATAAAGGACGCTCAAAAATGGCTCCCAAAGTACTCGTTTCCGACAGGCTTTCCGAAACCGCCGTGCAGATATTCCGGGATCGCGGCATTGATGTGGATTTTCAACCCGACCTTGGCAAAGACAAGGAAAAACTTGCCGCTGTGATTGGTGGATATGATGGTCTTGCCATCCGTTCAGCCACCAAGGTGACCGAGAAAATCCTGCGCCAGGC
>CAZZKL010000030.1:0-23884 GCA_964655135.1 uncultured Roseovarius sp.
TGTTGAAAACCCCGACACCGACGTGGCCTTCCCTGATTCAGTGATCGACATGATGCGCGGCAATCTCGGCCAGCCTCCGGGCGGGTTTCCCGATCTGATCGTCAACAAAGTGCTGAAGGGCGAGGCCCCCGATACCTCACGCCCCGGTGCGCACCTGAGCGCGGTTGATCTTGAGGCCACCCGCAAGCAGCTCAGTTCCGAGCTTGACGGCAAATCGGTGGATGACGAGGATCTCAACGGCTACCTGATGTACCCCAAGGTTTTCCTTGATTACATGGGCCGTCACCGCACATATGGCCCGGTCAGAACCCTGCCGACGCGGAATTTTTTCTATGGCATGCAACCGGGCGAAGAGATCAGTGTTGAGATCGACCCCGGCAAAATCTTAGAGATTCGCCTGCAAACCGTGGGCGAAACCAACCCCGACGGCGACGTGAAAGTGTTTTTTGAACTCAACGGCCAGCCGCGTGTAATCCGTGTGCCAGATAGATTGGTGAAATCCGCCACCGCCCAGCGCCCCAAGGCCGAGCAGGGCAACCCCGATCATATCGGCGCCCCCATGCCCGGCGTGGTGGCCAGCGTCGCGGCGCAGGCCGGGGCGCAGGTGAAAGAGGGCGATCTTTTGCTCACCATCGAGGCGATGAAAATGGAAACTGGCATCCACGCCGAGCGCGACGCCACCATTAAGGCCGTGCATGTGCAGGCCGGCGGGCAGATCGACGCCAAGGATTTGCTGGTTGAGTTTGAAGCATAATCAAATAGACATGGGCCATGACCCATACACCCGACACCCTCATTCTCAACGGCGCACTGACGACGTTTGATCCCTCCTGCCCTGAGGCGCAGGCCTTGGCCATCACCGGCAGGCATATCAGCGCGGTGGGCAGCACTGCCGACATCCGCGCGCTGGCGGGGCCTGAAACGCGGATCATTGATGCCCATGGTGGCACGGTCCTGCCCGGCTTCATCGACAGCCATGTGCATATGTTTGGCGGCGCGGCTGAGCTGGATATGCTGGATTTGCTGGGCCTGCGCGGGTTTGACGAATTGCAAGATGCCGTGCGCGCCTACGCAAGCAACCGCCCGGATGATCCGCTGATCATGGGGGTTGCGGCCTATTACGACATTCTGGGCGTGGGGCGCGTCACCACCCGCCACGATCTGGATAAAATCCTGCCCGACAGGCCGATGGCGCTGATGTCGTCGGATCATCATACGGTCTGGGCCAATAGTGCGGCGCTTGAAAATGCCGGCATTCTTGAGGGTGGCGCGGTGCCTGAGGGCAGTGAGATACTCCTTGGCGAAGATGGCCGCGCCACCGGGCAGCTCAATGAAACCGGCGCGTTTGGGCCGGTGCTGAAGCTGTCAATCCTGGGCGGGCGTGATTTGCTGGGCTATGTCACCGGGGCCGATCCTGAGCCGCCCGCAACCGCCAATGAACGCGCCTTTGACAAAGAGGTCATCGCGCGCGGGCTTAAGCATTGTGCCAGCTATGGCATCACCGGGTTGCATAATATGGACGGCAATTTCTATCAGCTTGAGCTGCTGGCCGAGCTTGAATCCGAAGGCCGCCTGCCCATGCGGGTGCAATCGCCGATGCACCTGAAGAATTACGATCCTTTGGACCGGCTTGAGGAAGCCGACACCATGCGCCGCCAATTTTGCAGCGATAAAGTCTGGTCGGGCCGGGTCAAGATGTTCATGGACGGGGTGCTGGACAGTTATACCGCGCTGGTGTTAGCCCCTTACCCCGGCAAACCCGGCAGCCATGGTGATGCGGTGTTTGAGGCGGATCATTTCAATCAGGCCTGCATCCGCGCTGATGCCATGGGCCTGCAAATCTCGGTCCACGCCATTGGTGATGCCGCCGTGCGCCGCACGCTGGACGGCTATGAGGCGGCGCGCACGGCCAACGGTCCGCGCGATTCTCGCCACCGGATTGAGCATATTGAAATGCTCCACCCCGATGACCTGCCGCGCATTGCCGGGCTGGGCGCTGTGGCTTCTTTGCAGCCGCTACATTCCCCCGCCGGGGGGCTGTTTGAGGCTTATGAAGCCGGGGAAATCGTGACAGCCGCGCAGATCCCCATGTGTTTTGCCTGGCGCAAAATCCGCGACAGCGGCGCGCGGGTGTGTTTTTCCACCGATTGGCCTGTGGTGCCGGTGGATGTGATGGCCTCGGTTGCCGGGGCCGTTCATGGCACCCGCCTGCCCGCGCCGTGGGTGGATAACCGTCAGAGCCTGATTGAGACGCTGGCGTCTTATACCCGCGACAATGCCTGGGTTGAGTTCAATGAGCACAAAAAAGGCACGCTGAAACCCGGATATCTGGCGGATGTGGCGATCATGGATGCGGATTTGCTGCGTACACCGCTTGAAAAGCTGGCCCAGACCCGCGCGCGGATTACAATTTGCGATGGCATAATGACGTTTGGTGAGGATTGACAGGGCAAGGCTCTTGAGGTCGGGTAAGCGCAGTGACTGACATATCTGGAGTACAAACCACATGACCCTTGCCATTACCCCGCTTTATGCCGGCCTTATCGGCGTTTTGTTCGTTATCCTCAGCCTGCGGGTCTCAACCCGGCGGATGTCCGCCAAAGTAACCAGTGGTGATGGCGATGACAAAGCGCTGTTCAAACGTATCCGGGTGCAGGCAAATTGCGCCGAATACGCGCCCATCGGGCTTTTGCTGCTGGCCATGGTTGAGGTGCAGGGCGCACCGGGATGGGGCGTGCATTTGTTGGGGCTAATGCTGCTGGCCGGGCGGCTGATGCACGCGGTGGGCTATGGCTCCACGCCACAGATCGTGCCGTTTCGGCGCATTGGCATGATGCTGACTTATCTGATGCTGTTGCTGACCTCATTGGCCAATATTTATCAGGCTTTAATTTAGGCTTGCCGAATGTTTGAAAATATTCTGGCCCAACATGCGATTTTGACTTGCGGCCCGGCCCCAGAGTTTATACATCCGCCACACCTAAGGATGCGGGCGTAGCTCAGGGGTAGAGCACAACCTTGCCAAGGTTGGGGTCGAGAGTTCGAATCTCTTCGCCCGCTCCAATTTGGGCCTGTTAATGCAACAGGATGGCATGGGGCCGCCTTCGGGTGGCCCTTTTGCGTTTTGGCACCCCCTATCGCGGCACCTTCGCTTATCCTAACCGCCTGCCGGGCAAATCACCTGTAACCTGAGCCCACGACAATCACCAAATAACCCACAGTAATCCATCATTTATTCGGCTCTGACCGGGAGCAGTACAGCAATCGAGGCAAGAGACACTACCCGGTAGAAATCGTCTTCAATCCCCCGAGCCGTTACCAGTGCCTCCTCAATCAGTCCTGCCTTGGCCTGCGCTTCAGCAATCGAGGCCAGTGTCCCCGCCCGAAAGGAAGCGTTTTCAATCCCCCGGGCCGTTGCAAACGCCTCCTCAAGAACACAACCGACATCCGGTTGCACCTGACAAAGCGCAAGGCGTTTCGCCTGTTCCAACGTATCTTTCGCCTGTTCCAACCCAACTTTTTGCAGTCCCAACGCAACCGCCGCATCCGCCAAACTCAAAGGGCCAATTTTTTCACCGATGATCAGTTGGACGGCCAGATCAGCCCCCGGGTATTTTTCAACGATTGCATCCAGATTTTGGGCCACCTCCTGCAGCAAACGCACCCTTGTATCAAACGCCTCTATGGTTTCACCGCTCGTCGCAGCCGCCGCATTCCATGCTTTAACTGCCGCGACAAATAATCGGTTGGCTTTATCTGTATCATCCGCATGAACCGGGAGGGCCATGCTTATCAGCACGAAGATCAACAGAATTGAGGGCGAAAGACGACGTAAAATCAACGGCATTACATTTTTCCCATACCAAACCAAATTCAGTGCCATCATGCCCTTTCGCCAGATTGATCGCAATCAACTTCAGCTTTGCCCTTGGCCTGTCCTGCCGCGCATCCTATACAGCGTCTTGATTACACCCTCGCGGAGACACCCCATGCGCAACGCCACCATAACCCGCAAAACCGCCGAGACGGATATCTCAGTTGAGATCAACCTCGACGGCACCGGCCAATATGACAATCAAACCGGCATTGGTTTCTTTGATCACATGCTCGATCAACTGGCGCGGCATTCGCTGGTGGATATGAAAATACGTTGCAAAGGCGACAGCCATATTGATGATCACCACTCGGTTGAGGATGTGGGCATTGCATTGGGTCAGGCCCTGACAAAGGCGCTTGGCGATAAAAAGGGCATCCACCGCTATGGCGCGTGCCTGTTGCCGATGGATGACGCGCTGGTGCGGGCAGCACTTGATCTATCTGCGCGGCCCTATCTGGTGTGGCATATGGACTTGCCAACCGCCAAAATCGGCAGCTTTGATTGCGAATTGGTGCGCGAGTTTTTTCAGGCGCTCACCACCCATGGCGGCATCACCTTGCATGTGGACGCCCTGCACGGGATCAACAGCCACCACATGGCCGAAGCGGCATTCAAAGCCGTGGCCCGGGCATTGCGCGAGGCGGTTGAAACCGATCCGCGCAAACCGGGGGCAATCCCCTCGACCAAAGGGGCTTTGTAGCGCCGGATGACCACCGTTATTGTTGACTATGAAAGCGGCAATCTGCACTCGGCTGAAAAGGCGTTTCAGCGCATGGCGCGTGAGGTGGGCGCAGGGGATGTGCTTGTCACCTCCGACCCCGATGTGGTGCGCCGGGCGGACCGCGTGGTTTTGCCCGGTGACGGGGCATTTCCGGCCTGTCGCAAGGAATTATTTGATCATCGCGGGCTGTTTGAGGCCATCGAAGAGGCGGTCATTCACGGCGGCCGTCCGTTCATGGGCATTTGCATCGGGATGCAGATGATGGCCTCGGAGGGGCTGGAATATACGCCCACAGCGGGGTTTGACTGGATCAGTGGCACGGTTGAACATATCGCGCCGGAGGGTGCCGCGCTCAAGGTGCCGCATATGGGCTGGAATGATCTGGTGATTGATCACGGGCATCCGGTGTTTGACGGGGTGCAAAGCGGCGATCATGCCTATTTTGTGCATTCCTGGCATTTTCGCGTGGCTGATCCGGCGCAGCTTCTGGCGCATGTGGAGTATGGCGGACAGATTACTGCCGTGGTGGGCCGTGACAATCTGGTGGGTATGCAGTTTCACCCCGAAAAAAGCCAAGCCGCAGGCCTGCGGATGATCGAAAATTTTCTGCGCTGGACGCCGTAAGCCGGGCTTAAGCCCGGCCTACCGTTGGAACAAATGAGTGCTCTAATTCACCCGCTGCCATGTGCCGCCATCACGGCAGATAAACATCACACAGCCCCGTACTTTGAGCGTGTTGCCGGTCATTTGCAGCTTGGATTTATAGGTCTTGTCGCGGTCCGGTGAATAAACCAGACCCTTGTAATACCCGTCGCCCTGCGCAACCGTTTCAGAAATGATGTTGCGCCCGATGTTGTCGCTGTCAATCTCTGCGCCGGTGTCATCATAGGCCTTGATCAGCGTTCCGCAAAGCTGATCACCACACGGGGCGACTTTGATCAGCCCCGAATGGCCATTATCATCCCCGCCCGTGCGCCACAGGCCTTCTAGCGGGTCGGCCATCGTCATACCTGCGCTGAACAAAAGCACCATGGCGCTGATTGCAAATTTCTTCATCAATATATCCTCCCTTGGATTGGCCGCGAGTTTGGGCCATAGACCGGTTTCAAATCAAGTCTGACGTAGGGTCGCGTTGCAATTCCGGCTTCCCCCGTGCAAAACCCCGCCACATATCACAAGAAAAGGCCATGCTGATGATCCTCTACCCTGCCATCGACCTCAAAGACGGCTGCGCCGTGCGGCTTCTCAAAGGCGACATGGATAAAGCCACGGTTTTCAATGAGGATCCAGCCGCGCAGGCGATGGAATTTGTCAATGCCGGCTGCACCTGGCTGCATCTGGTTGATCTCAACGGCGCCTTCGCCGGGGTGCCGGTCAATGCCGCCCCGGTTGAGGCCATCTTGAAGCAATGCAAAGTGCCCGCTCAACTGGGCGGCGGTATCCGCGATATGGCCACGATTGAGCATTGGCTGTCACGCGGTCTGGCGCGGGTCATTCTGGGCACCGTGGCGGTGGAAAACCCTGATCTGGTACGCGCGGCGGCACGCGCCTTTCCCGGTCAGGTGGCCGTGGGGATTGATGCGCGAAACGGCAAGGTCGCCACCAAAGGCTGGGCGGAGGAAACCAATGTAGACGCCACCGATCTGGCTAAATCCTTTGAAGACGCGGGCGTGGCGGCAATTATCTATACCGACATTAACCGCGATGGGGCGATGCAAGGGCCAAATGTGTCGGCCACCGCCGATCTGGCCAATGCGGTGGATATTCCGGTGATTGCCTCGGGGGGGGTGTCATCGCTGGATGATCTCAAAGCCCTGCGCGATTGCGGCGCGCCCCTCAACGGGGCCATCTCAGGCCGCGCACTTTATGATGGCGCGATTGACCTGAATGAAGCGTTAACGGTTCTGGCTGGCTGACCCCACGTCCCGGCCACTGCCAAGATTCTGTGCCGGGACCTCTACGCTGGCCGAGAGGCCCCGGCGCAAAGGCCGGGGCATGGAGCGCGTGGGGGGGGGGCGTTAATTCCCCGCCGCTTTGCCCGTCAGCTTGGCCAAAGCGCCGGTCATTTTCTTCACATAAGCCGCGTCTTCCGGCACATCGAGATCGCCCAGCATTTCGGCAGGGGCTTCATAGGCAAGCCATGTCTGGCCGTCGTCATCCTGATAAACCAATACTTTCAACGGCAGATAAAGCCCGGCCATGGCATCATCCTGCATCGCTGGCGTGCCCAGTTTCGGGTTACCAAAGATCAGTAACTGTTCTGGGGCCAGTTCAAGCCCCACCTTTTCAGCCCCGCCCGCATGATCCACGCGGGCAAAAACCGTGGCCCCTGCCCCAATCACGGCGGCCTCAAGCGCGTCCATGGTGCTGGCCACGTCACCTGCGGCTTTGACCTTGATAATGCCTTCCCCGGCAAAGCCCGGCAGGGCTATCAGGGACAGAATGGCGGCGGCTAGAAATTTTCTCACGTTTTTCTCCTTCACACGGCTTGATTAATACACGCTCTATCTACTGGCATATCAGAGCATTTGGCCATAGATATTCGCGGGACACCTCAAAGGCGGCGACCCAATGCTTAAAACCCGTATCATCCCCTGTTTAGATGTGGCCGATGGCCGCGTCGTCAAGGGGGTTAATTTTGTTGATCTCAAAGATGCCGGTGATCCGGTGGATGCCGCGCGCGCCTATGATGCGGCGGGGGCGGATGAGCTGTGTTTCCTAGACATCAAGGCCACCCATGAAAACCGCGGCACGATGTTTGATCTGGTACGCCGCACCGCCGAGCAATGCTATATTCCCCTTACGGTTGGCGGCGGTGTGCGCACGCCCCAAGATGTGCGCGCCCTGCTGCGGGCGGGGGCCGATAAGGTCAGCTTTAATTCCGCCGCCGTGGCCCGCCCGGATGTGGTGCGTGAAGCGGCGGACCAGTTTGGCTCGCAATGCATCGTGGTGGCGATTGACGCCAAAACAGTAAGCCCCGGCAAGTGGGAAATCTTCACCCATGGCGGGCGCAAGCCCACCGGCATTGATGCGGTGGAATTTGCCCGCCAGATGGCGGCAAATGGCGCCGGTGAGATTCTGCTCACCAGCATGGACCGCGACGGCACCCGGGCGGGATTTAACCTGCCATTGACCCGCGCAATCTCGGATGCGGTCAGCATTCCGGTGATTGCCTCGGGCGGGGTTGGCACGCTCGATCATCTGGTTGAGGGTGTCACCAAAGGCGGGGCCAGCGCAGTTCTGGCTGCGTCAATTTTTCACTTTGGCGAATATTCCATTGCCGAGGCCAAGCAACATATGGCAAAGGCAGGCATTCCCATGAGGATGGATGCATGACACTCGATGATCTGGCCAAAACTATTGCCGCACGGGCGGGCGCGGATACCAGCAGCAGCTGGACCGCTAAATTGCTGGCGCAAGGCCCGGAAAAATGCGCCGAAAAGTTTGGCGAAGAGGCAATTGAAGCGATCATAGAAGCGGTGAAAGGCGACCGCGCGGCGTTAACGGCCGAGGCAGCGGATGTGCTTTATCACCTGCTGGTGATGCTGCAATCGCGCGATGTGGCGTTTTCCGAGGTCATGGCCGAATTAGCCCGCCGTCAGGGCACCAGCGGCATTAGCGAAAAAGAAAGCAGAACATGATCCGCCATATCGTCTTTTTCTCGGCCTCTGATCCCAAAGATGTTGAGAGCATCCGCAACGGCCTGATGATGCTGCGCGATATTCCGCACTCACAGCATTTTGAGGTGGGGCTGAACATGCAAAGCGATGCCATCTCCGGGGCGCATGTGGATGTGGTTGTTTATGCCGAATTCAAGGATGAGGCGGCGCTGGCGGCCTATAAGGCCAATCCGATCTATCAGCAATGTATCGCACATGTGCGGCCCCTGCGGGAAATGCGCATCGCGGCGGATTTCATGGCAGGTGCAGACACCTGAATAATCAACCCAAATCACAATTTTGCGTAGGGTGGGAGAAACCCACCATTACCTGAGGGGCACCAACCTAAGAATGCCCTTAAAAGCGATCACTTCAAAATTCACCCGCGAAACCCCGTGGCCACAACAAATTTCTCGGAACTGTCCTTGCGCGACGCCGGCGGCTTTACATGCGCCACCTTGTCAAACTTCTGTTTGAGAATTTTCTGCAACTCCCCCTCGGCCCCGCCCGCCAGTACCTTGGACACAAACGTGCCGCCAATCTCAAGCACATCAAAGGAAAGATAAGCCGCCGCCTCGCACAGCGCCATGATGCGCAAATGATCGGTCTGTTTATGCCCCGAACTTGACGCCGCCATATCTGACATCACCACATCCGCGCGACCATTCAGCCACTCCCGGACCTGCTGATCCGCATCATCCGCCATAAAATCCAACTGATGCAATTCACAGCCCGCAATCGGTTCCATCTCTTGTATATCAACGCCCAAAATCCGGCCCACGGATTTGCCCGGCTTGTCACCCAAGGCGTTCACCCTTGGCACCGCCACCTGACACCATCCGCCGGGGGCACAGCCCAGATCAACCACCCGCGCGCCGGGCACCAGAAACCTGAATTTATCGTCCAACTCCATGATCTTATAAGCGGCGCGGCCACGATACCCCTCGGCCTGCGCGCGTTTGACATAAGGGTCATTCAACTGCCGCTGCAACCACCGCGTCGACGACGCCTTGCGCCCGCGTGCGGATTTCACCCGCACTGTCAGATCGCGCAAGCCCCGCCCTGATGTGTTTTTACCGTCCGGCTTTTTGGCCATCACCCTTATCCTTTATCCAATACGCCATCGGCGGCCATCTGGGCGTATAACATGCCCTCACGCAGCCCCCGGTCGGCGACTGATAACTGATCCGTAGGCCAGCAGCGCAGCAACGCCTGCAATATCGCCGCCCCCGACATGATCAGCGCCTGCCGGTCCAGCCCGATGCGCGGATCGCGCCTGCGCCCCTCCGGCCCAAGCGTCAGATAGGACCGGATCACCGTGTCAATCTCATCGCTGGTCATGGTCAGCCCGTCCACCTTGTTGCGGTCATAACGCTTCAAGCCCAAATGGCTGGCGGCCACTGTCGTTACCGTGCCGGATGTGCCGATGATCTGAAACCCATCGCGTGATGGAATATCTTTGTAAGGCGCAAACTCGGCCAGGTTTTCCTCAAAATACCAGCTCATCAGCGCAAACCGCGCGCTGTCATCTTCCACATCATTATACTGATCGCGCAGCGTCGCCACCCCCAGCGGCACAGAAATCCAATCCACCACTTTGGCGGCGGGCAGGCCTTTGTCCTTGCTGTGAAAACCACCATGCATCCGCATGATCGAGGGCGAGCGCTCTTTTTCCGGCACCGAGGAAAGATCAATCCAGATCAGCTCGGTTGAGCCGCCGCCAATATCCACCACCAACAACTGATTGGTTTGCGGGCTGACCAGTGGCGCGCACGACACCACCGCCAGTTGCGCCTCTTCCTGCGGCCGGATAATCTCAAGCGTAAGCCCGGTTTCCCGGCGCACCCGGTTCATGAATTCCCGGCCGTTGCTGGCTCGGCGGCAGGCCTCGGTCGCCACCAGCTTCATCTTTTTCACATCATGGCGTTTGAGCTTTTGCTGGCACACCCGCAGGGCCTGAATTGTCCGGTAAATGGACGCGCGCGACAGCCGCCCCGAATGCTCAAGCCCGGCCCCTAATTGTACGGTTCTGGAAAAGCTGTCCACCACTCGAAACTGCTTGCCCTGCGGTTGGGCAATCAGCATCCGGCAGCTATTTGTCCCCAGATCCAGCGCCGCATAGGGACGCGCGGATTTGGGCCGTGGCAGTGCGGGGCTCTCAACCGTTTCCGGGGTCACCGCTTTCGGGTTCGCGCCCGCACCTTTGCGACGCTTGGACGCCATAACGAACGCCCTCCATTTCGAGTTAGCCTCAACGTAATGCCTTCCGCGCCGCCGCGCAATAGATGTCGGTGTGGGTGGCAAAGTTTCGTAGGGTGGGTGCAACCCACCTATGTTCCGGCCTGCGCATAGGCGCGTGGGTTGCACCCACCCTACAAAATAAATCCACCATCTCTATATTGATAAACAACCTGAATGCTTTTCCGATCCACGCCTGTGGCCATCCTCGCCCGGATCACATTATCATTGGCGCGTCGCATGTCGCTCCCGTTTTGTCGAAAACAAACCCTGACCGGGGTCGCGCCTGCAGTAGATAAAACATAAGGCTTTCATAAGGAATCAGCCATGGTTGACGTCACAATAGTTTACTGGCGGGATATTCCGGCACAAGTTATCATTGGCAAAGGCCGTCGCGGCGTTAAAAAACAACTGCCCGAGCGGTTTGAGCAGGCGATTGACCGTGCCGCAATGAAAGTGGGGGCCGATGATGCGGACGCCTATCTTGCCGAATGGCGCAAAGCAGCACCCTACCCGGTTGAAGGCGACGCCGCCGATGTCGTCCTGTCCGAGGCCGCCCGGCTTGACGCTGAATACGACCAGGAGCGCATCAAAGCCCTGATTGCAAATGATGGATGGGCATGACACCCGCCACTTTATGGGAGGCCGCAATGGCTTTGCTTAACTTCAAAAAACGCAGCGCACAGCCCCCGGTCAACACCGGCCAGATTGCGGATTTCCTGCAAGGCTATTCGATTGAGGTGATGCCGCGCACCGCCGAAAAGGTTGAAAATTTCCGCGATCTGCTGCCTGCGGGCACCCGCGTCTATATCGCCCATATCGAAGGCACCCCGATCGAAGACATGGTCGCCACCGCCAAACGCATTGCCGATGAGGGCTTTCCGGTGATGCCGCATTTCCCGGCCCGCATCATCCGCGATCAGGCCACGCTCACCGATTGGATTGCCCGCTACCAAGGCGAGGCCGGTGTGGATCAGGCGCTGCTGCTTGCCGGGGGCGTTGCCAAACCCCACGGGCGTTATGAAAGCTCGATGCAGTTGCTGGAATCCGGCGAGTTTGGCAAGGCTGGCTTCAAACGCCTGCATGTGGCCGGCCACCCCGAAGGCAACAAAGATATTGACCCCAAAGGCGGCACCGCCAATGTCGATGCTGCCCTGCGCTGGAAACAAGCGTTTCATGAAACTTCCGACGCGGAAATGGCGCTGGCCACGCAATTTGCCTTTGAGGCCGACCCGATCATCAAATGGGCCGACAGCCTTGCGGCGGCGGGCATCACCATCCCGATCCATATCGGAATCGCTGGTCCGGCCAAACTGCAAACCCTGATCAAATTCGCCATTGCCTGCGGCGTTGGCCCGTCCCTCAGGGTGCTGCAAAAACGCGCCATGGATGTGACCAAGCTTTTGCTGCCCTACGAGCCAACCAAGGTCATCTCCCGCCTTGCCGCCCACAAGGCCGCAAATCCGGATTTCAACATTACCCATGTGCATTTCTTCCCGCTGGGTGGTATCAAAACCAACGCCACCTGGGCGATTGAAAATGGCGGCCCCGCTGCCCAACCTGTTAACGCTTCCCCAAAGGATCCAACATGACCCGCACCATCGTTGAGAGTAAAACCAAAACCGCAATCATCGGCTTTGACGAGCCGTTTTGCGTCATCGGTGAGCGGATCAACCCCACCGGCCGCAAAAAGCTGGCGGCTGAACTGGAAGCGGGCGATTTCTCAACCGTGCAGGCCGACGCCGTGGCGCAGGCCGCCGCCGGGGCCACCATCCTCGATATTAACGCCGGGGTGGTTTATAATTCCAACCCCAACCCCAATGAGACCGAACCGCCATTGATGACCAAAGTGGTGCAAATGGTTCAGGGTCTGGTTGATCTGCCGCTTTGCATCGACAGCTCAGTCCCCGGCGCTTTGGAGGCCGGCCTTGCCGCCGCCGAAGGCCGCCCCTTGCTGAATTCTGTCACCGGCGAAGAAGACCGGCTTGAGCTGGTCCTGCCCTTGGTCAAAAAATACAACGTGCCCGTCGTGGCCATTTCCAACGACGATACCGGCATTTCAGAAGACCCCGACGTGCGCTTTGCCGTTGCCAAACGGATCGTCGAGCGGGCGGCGGATTTCGGTATCCCGGCGCATGACATCGTGGTTGACCCTCTGGTCATGCCCATCGGCGCGATGCGCACAGCAGGGCAACAGGTGTTCACTTTGGTGCGCCGCCTGCGCGAAGAACTAGGCGTTAACACCACTTGCGGCGCGTCCAACATTTCCTTTGGCCTGCCCAACCGCCATGGCATCAATAATGCGTTTTTGCCCATGGCCATGGGCGCGGGCATGACCAGTGCGATCATGAACCCGATTGCCCTGCCGGTACGCGCGGCCCTGATCGCCGAAAAACGCGCCGAGGTCGAGGCGTTGGGCATTGTCCTGCCCGACGGCATGGAAGACGAGGCCTTTTGCGCACTCTTCGGCCTTGGCAGCACCCTGCCGCGCCCCGGCTCAGAAATGACCGCCATCCGCGCGGCCAATTTTCTGACCAATAATGACCCCCACGGCAGCAACTGGATCAAATACAACAAACCCCCCGCCAAACCCGGCGAAGAGGCCCGTGGTGGCCGCAGCAACCGCCGCCGCCGCCGCGCCTGAGCAAAGGTAGGCCGGGCTTAAGCCCGGCTTACGCCGTACACAAACTTTGAGCGTTGATTTTATCCATTTTTTCATGTCTTTAGGCTGTTACTCAACAGGGAAATGTAAAATTGCGCTGGGGCAGGCAAAGTTCGAACGTCGGATGAGCCAACCAGTTATTTCTGGATACTTCCCCCTAGGGCAGACATTGAAACAGCGTGGTTTTTCGTCTCATGAGCAAGCGCACGCGAAAACCCGTGATTCAGGTTCATCGCGAAACGCTTTATGTTGCTGTGGAAAAACAATATCGCCTCACCCCACCCATTCCTTACCCGCCAGAACCGCGTCGGCCTCGGCCTGACAGGTTTTGCCGGGGTTCATCAAATTATGCGGATCGGCCTTGGCCTTGAACGCCACCTGTACCTCGTCCACCACCTTCATGCCGCCCTCGGCGATGGTGTAGACATGGGCGTCAAACACGCCGCAACCCAGTGCTTCAAGCCGGGCGGTCATTTCATACAGCCGCGCGGGGGTGGTGAATTTCACCAAAGGCAGGGCGAAAATCTGATAGTCACCACGCTCGCGGGCAAATTCATGGTGCAGCAGCACCTCTTCGCCGAAATCATCCATGAACGCGGTATCAATTGAGGGCTGGTAAGGCTGTGGATAGGCCACCTGTAGATAGGTCCAGCTTCGGTCGGATTTGAGCGCCTGCAAGGTGGTGTGGTTCCACGCGCATTCGTAACTCGGCGGCAGTTTGGCGGCCTGCAATTCCGCGTCACTCATCAACAGCGAAACCTTGCCGCCATAGTCCGGGGCCAGCGCCTTGAAGGCGGCGATGGTGCGCGGGCCAAGCATGGCAAACACCGCGTGTTTATCGGGCGGGAAATGATCCGCCAAATCGCGGTAGAACTGCGAAAACCGCTTGTCCACGGTCGAGATCAGATAGATGTCAAAATCATCCCGGCACAGCGCCTGACCGTAACGAATGGTGTCGGCATACTCATCAAACAACACAATCGCATGATGCCAGTCCACGCTGGGGCGGATGGCCAGATCAAGCTCGGTTATGATGCCGTTGGTGCCGTAAGCATGATGGGCTTTTTGAATGTCCGCGCCCTCAAGGGTGATGATCTGCGGGGTTTCTTCCACCGTGACAATCCTGAGCGCGCGCACATTGCCATCATCGCGCAGCACCCCGTGGCGCACCGATCCGATGCCGCCCGACCCGCCAGCAATAAAGCCGCCAATGGTGGCTTGTGAGCGCGTGGACGGCCACATCAAAAGCTCCTGCCCGGTTTTGTGCACTTCCTTGTCGAGCGCATCAATCAACGCCCCCGCCGCGACCCGGACAAACCCGTCGCCAATTTCATGCACCTCAGTGAGCTGCGTCATGTCAACGATAATGCCCCCCACCAGCGGCACCGCCTGGCCGTAATTGCCGGTACCCCCGCCGCGTAAGGTCAGCGGCACCCGCCATTTGGCGCAAGCAGCGGCGATGGTGATCACCTCGGCCTCTGAGCGCGGCACCACCACCAGATCGGCAAAACATTTCTTCAGTTTCTGATTTAGAATCGGCGAATACCAGAAATAATCACGCGATTTAAGGCGCACGGTTTGCGGCGCGTCGATCACCTCAATCCCGCCCAGATCGGCCCGAAATCCTTGCCAGTCTATGTCTTTGCGCATCATCCCTCTCCTTTACCTCAAATCGCGCGGGTTTGGCGGCGTGATCGTCAGCCAAACCCCCGCGCGTATCACCTGCCGCAGGGGCGCGGCGGCAAGGCTCATCTCGCCACTGCTCCGCGCCGCCATCAGCACCAGATCAGCCGGCGCGCCCGGCCTGATCATGCCGTTCCAGTCAAGGCCCATGGTGTGGGCCGGGTTGGTGGTAATCAGCTTTGCCCAATCGCGGGCGGGTTGATGCAAATGCCCCAGTTGTGCCCCAAGATGCAGCACCGTCAGCGGGTCAAAATCGCCAAAAGCGCAGAACCCGTCACGCACGTTATCAGCGCCCATTGAGACCGTCGCACCCCTATCTGACAACAGCGCCACCGGAGCCATGCCGCGCGGGCCAATAATGCCGTCTGTACCACGCCCCTGTAGATACAGATTGGTGGTCGGCAGCGCGACAAAATGCAGCCCCGCCTCACGCGCCCGCGCAATAACCGCCGTGCGGCGCGGCGCGGCGTAACTGTTGAGCGCCACGCAATGACCACACAGAATAGTACCTTTGAAACCAATCTCAAGCGCCACATTCGCCACCGTATGGAGTCCGTCCAAATCAGGGTCCAGCCCCTCATCCACATGCAGGTCAATGTCCCAGCTCTGTGCGTCGGCATATTGAAAAACCCTACGCAGGCGTATGGCCATATCCGGTTGATGATACAGGAACATGCCCACCCGGCCCTGATCGGCGGATGTGGTATAAATCATCCGGGCCAAATCCGGGTCGTCAAAGCTCAGGACATCGGTGAGCGGCGACAGTTGCAGATCAATCCGGCCGCGCCAGTCCTGCGCTATTTCCTGCAACACCGGCCAGACAAAATCCGGCATTGCAGGGCCGATACCCACATGGCTGCGCATCGCGCGCACACCGTTGGCATAGGCGGTTTGCAGTGAAAATTCGGCGCGGCGTGTCAGGTTTTCCGCCGTCCAGGTTTTCAGGTTTTCCGCCATCGCGGCAATCGCCTGCGCCAGATCGCCGGGGGGGAAATCCGCAAACGCCGCCACATGCGCCTTATCCAGATGGGTATGGCAATCAACCAGCGCTGAGAGCAAAATCCCCTGCCCCGCATCAATATAAGGCGCGTCATTATCAGCAAGCCCGCCCGCCTGCACCACCGCTTTGATCTGCCCCTTATGCACTTCAATATCGCCCGCGCACCAGCCATCCCTGCCCGGCGTCAAATCACAAAGCGCGGGCGGAATATGCACATTCCCCAACATATAATGCGCCGCATTTGGGGGGGGAGTAACCGGAAAGCCCATCTCAGCCCCGCTGATCCAAGTCGTATTCAAGCACCTCACCCAGCATCTCAACAAAGGCGGCGGCGACATGATCAATCACCGCCCTCCCGGTCTCGGCCGTTGCGTTTGTGGCATCACCGCAAGCGCCATAAGGGTTCAGATCCCCGGCCTTCCAGCCGAGTTTGCCCCCCGGCCCAAGGCCAAGGTGGCGGGTGGATTTGTTCAGCGTCTCAATATGTGAAGTGAAGTTTTGCGCCTTATTCATATGGCATTTTGACCCGTGAAGATGCAGCATCATCGAAGTTTCCAGCGCGCCCGCGTGAATGCCATAGGTGTTTTCATGATCGGATATCAGCCCATCGGGCAGGCCAAGACCAAACCAGTTGCACGAAAATGTCAGCATGTCATGTTTGACCCGCAGATCGCGGGCGACAATGTCCATCGGGGCCACCTGCCCGCCGTGACTATTGAAAAACACCAGACGGCGAATGCCGCTGGCAGCAACACAGGCACCGATCTCCATCCACATGGCAATCAGCGTCTGGGTCGAGAACGACAGCGTGCCGGGGAAATCCAGATGCTCGGTGCTTTTGCCGATCGGCATGGGCGGCAGGAAAAGCACCGGCAGATCGCGGTCGGCCAGCAGATCCACAGCGGCAGCAACAAGCCCGCGATTGATGTCGGCATCCACAGACAGCGGCAGGTGCGGCCCGTGTTGTTCTATCGCGCCGATCGGCAGCACCGCGACGGGATCACACGCGGCCATTTCCGCAAGGCTCTCGCTGGTATGGTTAGCCCAATAGAGGGGATCAGTATCACCCATGTTCATACTCCTTGCAGATAACTTTCAGACGGCCATCAAGAAAACCGCCCGGCGGGTCGCCAAGCGCACCCAATTCGCGCAAATGCTGGCCAATTTCATCGCGGTAGACCAGCCCGGTATTGTGTGACGGCAAGGCGCGCAGGTTATAACCCGCAAGATCGCCGGGCACGCCGCCGCTGATTGGCAGGCCGTTCCAACGCTCACCAAATCCGCCAAGGGCGAGGTAGGTGGACATAACGACATTGAACGTCTTCCCCTGCATCGCGCTGAGCGGCTGACCGAGATATTCGATGTCTGCCGCGCGGGCTTGGGCGGCGTTTGATCCTATTTCCATACGGTAGCGTATGTGGTGCGAGCAATGCAGAAATCCGCGCGCCAAAAAACCGCTGCAATCGGTGGTGGCAACCTCTTCGGGGCGTAAGATTCGTTTGGCGTTGGAGGAGAACAAATCAAGCAGCTCCTGCGCCTGCATCTCAGTCACAAATACCTCATCAGCATAGGGCATGACATTAAAGAAATCCCCGGCACTCAGGCGGCCCGGCTCGATCCCCGCCTGCAAAGTGGCCCCGTTCATCAGCGCCAGATCAACCGCAATGCCGCGCGCTGCAAGCCGTTGGCAAATCGCATCGCAGACAAAATTTCCCAGCGCGCATTCCCCGGTATAGCGCGCCTGTTGGGCGGTTTTATTGCTCAGCGCGTGGGTAGTGACTTGGGCAATTTCTGTATCAAGAACCGCCTGCACCCGAGCGATGGAAGGGGCGATATGCGCCGCCTCAAATTCCGCGTCATAATCGCCCGGCTGATCCGGCGAAACTGTGGCGTGCAGACAGGCCGAGGTTAGCGCCTTGATCCCCGCACGGCCCGGCGCGACATCAAGGGTGATCTCGCCCAAAAACTGCCCGTTACACCCGGCCTGAAAGATCGGAATGCCGTCAAATATGTTCTCAGGTTCCAGCCCGTTTTCATTCAGCTTGGTATGGGTATGCGCGCCCAAAATCAGCAGGGGTTTATCGGTGATCGTCGCCGCCGCGCGGGCAAGGGCAAAATCCGCCTCGCCAATATCGCGCACCCCCGCCGCCTTGCCGCTTTGATGCGCCCCGTTGCCATAACCGCAATGCGACATCAGCAAGATCACATCCACCAATGAGGCCAGCGCGGGCAACAGGTTTTGCAGCACAAGCACCGGCGAGGCCACCGCCAACCCCGGATCACTTTCCTGCCCGACGCGGGTTTCCACTGCCGTGGTCAGGCCCAAAAGCCCGACGCGCAAACCGCCGATCACAGCAATCGCTGCCGGAGCGTAATCCTCGCCGGATATAAGGTGCGTGGACGAATGCGCATTGGCGCTGAGAAGGGGAAAATTAGCGTCCGAACGGATACCTTGGACCAGCACCGCACTGCCCCGGTCAAACTCGTGATTGCCCAGCACGCTGGCATCGACCCCGGCGGCGGAATAGGCGCGATAGCTGGCGTCGATCTGAAAGTTATCGGCGCGCCACCCCATCAACTCATCCAGCATCGTGCCGGTGTGATCGTCGCCAATCGACAGAAACAGCACCGGATCCCCCTGCCCCCGCGCCGCGCGCACCCGCTGCACCATCTGGGAAAACCGGTGGGTGCCCTTATCGGGGCCGGACAGCTCGGTCAGGTGGTTGTGCAGGTCGTTGAAATGGAAAATTTTCAGGCGGCCCTGCCCGGATGTTTCGGGTAGCATTTCAGCGCCGTCAATCCGCGCCACCGGGCCGCTGACCGCACACCCATGCAGCACAAAAAGCCGGTCAATCCCGCCATGGGGGTTGGGAGGGGTTTCAACCAGCCGCATCCGCTTACAACTCGCGCTTGATGGCGCTTTCGTGCCATTTATGCAAGAATAGCCACGACAGGAATGTCATAAACATGAAGATCAGAACGCCGGTGAGTGAGATCAGAAAAATGGCGGCAAACATGCGCGGGATATTCAAACGATAGCTGGCTTCGAGGATACGAAATGCCAGCCCTGAGCCAATGCCGCCGGTGCCGGCCACGAACTCGGCCACGATTGCGCCGATCAACGACAGCCCGCCGGCAATTTTCAGGCCGCCAAGAAAATAGGGCAAAGCCGCAGGCAGGCGCAAAAACCGCAGGGTTTGCCAGCGGGTGGCGCCGTAAAGTGACATCATATCCACCAGATTATGATCGGCGGATTTAAGGCCCAAAGTGGTGTTTGACAGGATCGGAAAGAACGCCACGATCCATGCGCAAATCAGTAATCCAACGAATTTACTGTCCACATAGATGAAAATAAGAGGTGCTATGACAATGATCGGTGTCACCTGCAAAATCACCGCATAGGGAAAGAATGACATCTCAATCCACTTGGATTGCGCAAATAGTACCGCCAGCCCGACACCGCCGATAATGGCAATCGCCAGCGCCGAAAATGTGATCATCAAGGTGGTGCCAAGCGATCTCATCAGCAGTGGCCAATCCTCGATCAGCGCGGCCAAAACCCTTCCGGGGCGCGGGATGATGTAATGCGGAATTTCATTGATCACCACAAACCTGTCCCACGCAAAAATTGTCAGGACCATCACCAGAATCGGCAAAACCCAGCGGCCGATCTTTTCATTCCGGGCCATGCGGGCCTTGCGCATTTCCACCGGGTCAAGCGCGGCGGGAACGGTATCAGGGGCGTCAGACATTACATATTATCTCCGGCGTTCATGGCCGCGTGCAGCGCCTTTGAGGCTTGGCGGCAGGTCTCGTTATATTCTGGTGAATTGCGGTGATCATCGCCGCGACGCGGATAGGGCGCAGTCACCTCAATATCGGCCACCACCCGCCCCGGGCGCGCCGCCATCACCACGATGCGATTGGACAGATAGGCACTTTCAAACACCGAATGGGTGACAAAAACCACCGTCCAGTTGAATTTTTGCCATAGCTCCAGCAGATCATTATTAAGCTTAAAGCGGGTGATCTCATCCAATGCCGCAAACGGCTCGTCCATCAGCAAAAGCTTGGGCCGGGTGATCAGGGCGCGGGCAATCGAGACGCGCATTTTCATGCCGCCGGATAGTTCGCGCGGATAAGAATTGGCAACGTCCCTCAGGCCCACCATATCAAGTGCTTCATAAACCCGGTCCTGTGCCGCTTTGCGGCGCGTACCCTTGAGGCGCAGCGGCAGCCAGACATTATCAAACACCGTCGCCCAGAGCATCAAAGTTGGCTCTTGGAACACAAAAGATATTTCATGATCGGGCCGCCCAAGGTGATCAACCTTGGCCTCGGGCCAGCGCAGGCTGCCGGTGGTCAGATTGCCCAGCCCGGCGATGATTTTCAAAGCGGTGGATTTGCCACAGCCCGAGGGGCCAAGCAGGCTGATAAACGAGCCTTGCATCACATCCATGCTCATGCCCTGAAGCGCCACGGTTCCGTTGGAAAATGTCTTGCCAATATCTGTGAGTGACAAAAGACAGGTCTTGCTCATAGTGATCCCCAAAATGGGGCGGAAGCGTTACGGCCCCCGCCCTTGGTGCCATTCAAATCCCGCGTGGATCAGCCTCCTGTGAGGGCCTTTTTCACGTCCAAACCCACACCCTTGTTGATGTAATCAAGGGTATAAACCGCACTCAGATCAAGCCCCGCATCGACAACCCCGGCGGTGACCATCTTGTCATAGAAACTTTTGATCCGCGCGTCGGTCATTGCGCCGATGCCCAAAGTTTCGCTATCGCCGGAATCAACGATGCCGTATTTTTGCATCGCACTGATGGCATAGGCAATCGCATCATCGGTAAGGTCGGGGTTATGCTGTTGGATCAGCGCATTTGCCGCCGTGTTATCGCCGTACATGTAATTGTTCCAGCCAATGATCGAGCCTTCGACAAAGCATTTTACCGCCTCGGGGCGCTCATCAATGGTGGCCTGCATGGTGTCGATCAGGGTGGAGTAAGTATCAAACCCGTAATCCGCCAGCAGGAAGATATTGGGGGTAAACCCGGCTTCAACCTCAATCACATGCGGCTCGGATGTGACATAGCCCTGTTGCACGCTTTTCTTATCGGCCAGAAAGGGTGCCGCGCTATAGGTGTACGGCTTGCGCTGTTCATCCTGAAAGCCGATGCTGACCATCCAGCGGAAAAACGACTGATAACCGCCATTGCCGATCAGCATGGTGTCGGCGGTTTTCAGGCTTTCCCATGTGTCCAGCCCCTCACCGGGGTGGCTGAGCATCACTTGCGGCTCTTTTTGGAACATGCTGGCCAGAACCACCATCGGAATGCCCTCTTTGACCGCGTTGAAGGGCTGCAACAGGTTGCCGTCCATCAGGAAATCAATTTTACCCGCCAACAGCAGCGCCCGGTTGTTCACATTCGGCCCGCCGGGCACAATTTCCACGTCCAGACCGCAGGCGGCATAGGTGCCATCGACCACGGCCTGATAGAACCCGCCATGTTCGGCCTGTGCCACCCAGTTGGTGCCAAACGTAACCTTCTCACCGGCCTCAGCCGAGACCGTCATAGCCAGAGCCGTCGCAAGGCCCAGACCGAATTTACCCAATGTTGTATTTTTCATAGTGCATCTCCCAGATGGTTGAAAAGTTTTGGTGTTGGGCAATTTCATTTATTGCCTCTGTTATGGTGGTGTTTTGCTTTAGATGGCCAGAATTTGCTGGCCCAATCATCTTCTCCCGTACTAGCGTGACATCTACCTAGACGGTGTTCATGTCATCTCTGTTACAAAGGTTATTCATGCTAACATATCACACTCCCGCGACCATGCCCGCGCCGTTTGCCAATTATTCCCATGGGGTTGAAGTGCCCCCCGGCGCGCGGCTGATTTTCACCTCCGGCCAGTTGGCAATGGATGGCAAGGGCGTGATCCCCCAAGGCACCCGCGCCCAGGCCGAGCTTTGTTTTGATAATATTGAGAAAATCCTGATGGCCGCTGGAATGACGATGAAAAACGTGGTGCGCGTCAACGCCTATGTCACCGGGCGCGAACATATGGCCCCCTATATGGCCGCCCGCGACGCGCGGTTTACCGGCCCGCCACCGGCCTCGACTTTGATGATTGTCGGCGGCTTCACCCGTGAAGAGTTCACCGTTGAGATTGAGGTGATTGCCGCGAAATAACCTCATAGCCGCGCCATCCTGCGTTCCACCCGGGCCAGAAATTTGCGCCGTTTTGCGTCATCAATCACGTTCATTTCATAAAGCTGCATCCAGGTTGATTTGCAGCGGGCATGAAACAGCATCCGCAAGGCGCGCATAAAAAACCGTTTGCATGGGTTGCCGATGGCAAACATCATCCATTTTGGCGAGCCGGATGTGGTGATCACCACCAACCGCCTGATATTGCGAATGCACGAAGACGGCGTTTTGCCGATTTTCTCAGCCGGATGAAAGGTCACACCGGGCAGCCAGACACGCTCGAACCAGCCTTTCAGTATCGCCGGGGGGCCGTGATACCAGGTGGGAAAGACAAAGATCAGGCCCTCGGCCCATTTAAGGTTGTCGATATGCTCGGACACCTGCGATGTAAGCTGATCGGTGTTGGCTAGATAGGCCTCGCGGTCGGCGCGGCTGAGCACCGGCTGAAACCCCTCGGCATAAAGATCAGTGACCCGCACTTCATGGCCCTTGGCGGCCAGAACACGGGTCACGGTTTCAAACACCGCATGGGTGAAACTGGTTGGAACCGGGTGGGCGTAAACCACAAGAAATTTCATTCGCGAAGACCTCAGGACCCGTCAGATCATCAATCCCCGCAGTTCCTGACATCACGGTCAGGCGCGTGGTGGTTATTATTTTGTACCTGAAGCTATAGTTGCTCAAGGACAGGCTGCGAGTCAAGAAATCTTAACAGATATTACTTAACCCTGCCCGGTCATGAATTCAGCGATAATGCCGTCAATGCCCGCATCCCTGCCAAACCCCATGGCATCCGCCCGCGCGGTATCCATTGCCACCGGCCAACTGCCCACAAGTTGCCGGATCGCCGCATCGGGCTGCCATGAGATCAGGCCCGCATCCCCGCCCGCGCGCGTCAGCGCCGCAACCATCTCGGCCACCGTCACCGTCAGCCCCGGCAGGTTAACCACCCGCGACGGGCCATTCCACTCATCCGCACTCAGATCATGGGCGCGCAGCAGGTTCTGGGTTGCCCGGCGCGGCGACTGCACCCAAAGCTGCATCTCAGGTTCAACCGGGCAGATCGCGGGCAACCCCTGCAACGGCTCCCGCAGGATCGAACTGACAAAAGACGAGGCCGCCTTGTTGGGCTTGCCGGGCCGGATGGTGATGGTCGGAAGGCGCACCGCGCGGGCATCGACAAAGCCTTTGCGGGTATATTCCCCGATCAGATATTCACCAATCACCTTTTGCACCCCGTAAGAGGATTTCGGCAAGGCGGGCGTGTCATCCAGCACCATCGGCGGCGGATCACCAAAGGCCGCAAGCGATGAGGTGAACACCAATTTTGGCGGCGTGGCTAAAGCCCGGCAGCGCTCAAGCACCGCGCGGGTGGCGTCGATATTCACCCGCATCCCCAGATCAAAATCAGCCTCGGCAGCGGCACTGACCACGGCGGCAAGGTGAAAGACGCTGGTCACATCCGGCTCTATCGCCCGCGTTAGAAAACCTTCATCCGAAATGTCGCCGATAATCGACCGAACACCGGCCAAAGGCGGCTCAGCAGCAACCTGATCAATCGCCACAACCTCACTGACATCCTGAAGTTTCCCTGCAGAATCAACCACCTGCCCGCGCGCCAGAATTTCATGCGCCAACAGCCGCCCCAAAAATCCGTGGCCGCCGATAATTGCAATTTTCATGATTTTCCCCCGTTATTTCCCGGCAATTCCGCGCCGGATAACTGCGCGTATAGCCGCGCGACTGAGGCATCATCATCGCCGCCCATCCCCGCGCCGGAAGTAGCCAAAAACATCTGCAACGCCGCCGCCGCGAGGGGCGCGGGGTAGCGTTCCTGC
>CAZZKL010000031.1:0-23207 GCA_964655135.1 uncultured Roseovarius sp.
CGCTACGGTGTCAATTCTTACCTTTATTGGGAACAGCAATAACAAATCAGATCAACTAGTATACTCGATGTTATGCTTTGCATTTGGTGCTGCAACAGGGCCAGCATCACTTATTCTAGCTTACTTGACCCAGCTGAAGTATGGCAACTCGGCAATGCAAGGTCCCGACTCAGAAGTCGATTGGAATGAAGCGTCGAAGCTGCATTACTTGGTGTATATTTCGGTAGGTGCTGGATTGTTTCTCTTTCTGATCGGGGTCATTCTAGCTGGCTGCTCTCTGATGCAAACGACGGGGTGAAACCCACGCGCCGTTTATAATGCATACCGGGGAACGCGTGGGTTTCACCCACCCTACATCGATGTTCTTCACCTCCTTTGGCACGGGCTAAAAGCCCGGGTCGCGCCCGATCCTCCCCCCGGGAGGGCGCATTTGCAACCTTGCATCAAGCGAAGACATTTTGAGGGTTTGTGCGGTTACACCATGCGTCAGGGCATTGTTGCGCCCACCCAGGATCGGGCGCGACCCTACTGTATGAGTGAAAAATTTTGGGGATAAATGTTGTACAACTTGTACAACTTGTACAGGGGTTTTGTACAAAACGGGGATTTGCGATCTCAGACGTATTTTTCACCGACCTCTATCGTGCGCTGTGTTCAGGATTGATTAAGCCGGGCCGGATGGCGGTGTTGGGGGGCAGAAATGCCTTAAGAAATCGCAAATGCGACGCGCGTTGTGCAAAGGTTAACAGGGCGCGTGGCAGGGATCAGGGCCGCCATTTCTGGATGCGGTTGTTCAGAAAGTCGGCGACAAAGACGGTGCCGTCCGGGGCGACCGCTGCGGCGATGGCGTGATCAAGCTGGCCATCGCCGGTGCCTTTGGAGCCGAAGGAAGTCAGGAAGCTGCCGTCGGGCGTGAATTTCTGCACCCGGCTGTTGTAGAAATCCGCAACAAACACATTGCCCTTTGGCCCGATTGAGACATTGGTCACGGTGGTGAACCAGCCATTGAACGGCCCATAGATGTTCATCGCAAACGGCCCGCCCCATTTGTGCGAAAACGCGCCACCCGGCGAAAACACCTGTATCCGGTCGGCGTAGCCATCGGCCACATAAAGGCGGCCTTCGGCATCAAGTGCCACATCGGTGGGATAGATGAGTGCGCCCGCCGCGCGGCTGGTTTTGCCGGTGGTGCCCCATTGCCGCAAAAATGTGCCGTCGGGTTGCAGGCGCTGGACCCGCTGATTGTAGAAATCAGTCACATAAAGGTCGCCGTTCTCTGCCACCGCAACGCCGCCCGGCGCGTTAAATTGGCCCGGTCCTGAGCCTGCGGTGCCAAGGATGCGTTTGGGCGTGCCGTCAAGGCCAAAGACCTGAATGCGGTCGTTGAAATATTCGGGCACATAAAGCTCACCGTTGGAAATTGTCAGGTTCATCGGGCGGCCAAGATCGCCGGGGCCTGTGCCGGGTTGGCCAAACATGCGTTTGAAGTTGCCGTCAAAATCAAACACCTGAATGCGGCCATTGCGGGCGTCCGAGACAAACACCTCACCCCCCGCGATGGCGATGCCGGTGGGATCGTTGAATTGCCCCGGACCGGTGCCTTTGCTGCCCCAAGCCATGACAAACTGATAATCGGGTTCCTTGGCGCGGGGGACAAAGGCCACCCATGCGGCAAGCATCAGGATGATCAGCGCCAGCACGGCGCGAATGGTGAATTTCAGCAATTTTCGTAACATCGCGATTGACCTTTAAAAATTCACCCGGAATCCGGTGCGTAAGGTGACATCATCGCCCAAACCCGTGCCATTGAGGTTTTGATAAAGCGGCAGTTGCACAATCGCCTCGGCGACCCAGCGGCGGGTGACATATTGCAGGCCGGGGGCGATGAAAACCGTGGTGCCGCCGGAATTTGCGTCCCGTAAACCTGTGATCCGGTTCTTGCCGCGATAGATCAGGTTGGCCTCAAGCACCCCGTATAAAAACCCCGGCACGCCGCGGCCAAGGTCTTGGGGCCACAGGCGATATTGCAGGGAGGCATCAAGGCGGGCCTCGTCGCCGGCTTCAAAACCGTTGGCGCGGGTATTGGCCTTATAGCTGGCGGAAAGGTCAATTTCGTATTGCAGGGTTTGGTAGGTCAGGACCGTGCCGATAAAGGGATCCCACGACCCCGAGCCAAGTTGAAGCGGGGCGGGGAGGCGGCCAAGGCTGTCGGTTGCGTTATGTTTGCCGGTGGGCAATTCCACCCCCGCAAACGGTGCGATGCGCAGGCTTTTGCCGGGGCTGTCTTTTTGGACTGCGGTATAGCGCGCGAACAGGCGGGCGTCGCCAAAGCCGCTGGTTTTACGGCTGACACGCCCGCCGGGGGTGGTGAGGCGCAGCTTTTTGTCCAGATAAGGCAGAACCCCAAACAGCGCCAAATCGCCGGTGAGGCCGTAGGCCAGAACGGAAATGCCGCCGGTTACTTTAAGGCTGCGGTTTTGCGGGCTTGGGTCGTCGCTGGACTTTTTATAGAATAGCTGCTCGCGGAAAATGAACTGGCCTTTGGCCACCGGCAGGGCGGAATTGAAGGTTTGCGGCCCGGCATAAACCGCATTGGCGCTTGCCAAAAGCCCAAGAGCCACGAGGCAGAAGCGCGATTTGTTATGGCGCACTCTTAAAGCCTTTCAGGGTAAAGCCCGCGTCTTTTACCGCTTGATTGGCCGCAGTTTCGCTGAGGGAGGCGCCATCAATCATCGTGACCTCAACCGCGCCGGCATTGAGATCAACAACAACGTCCTGCACCCCTTGCAGCGATGTCAGTTGTTTTTCGATGCCATAGGCGCAGAACGGACAGGCAAGCCCGTCAACCTGCAACAGGTAGGCCTGCCCGGCGAGGGCAGTTTGGCTGAGCGCCAATGTCAGAGCAAAAACGGCTGTGTAAATCCTGCGTTTCATTGGCGGCCCTATTTGCTGATACTGGTTTGTTTCTGGTGGAAGATAGCAGGCGTACCATGGTACGGTGTCAAGCGACTGGCCCGGAATTTTACTTGTACCCTCATCACATTACCGTGGGTAAGTAGGGGTTTTGCCGACGATTTGAAAGGGTTGAGATGAATAGTCTGACAATCGGGACCGCCGCGAAACAGGCCGGTGTTGGGGTTGAGACCATCCGTTTTTATGAACGAAAGGGCATGATTACGCAGCCGATGAAGCCAAGCGGCGGCGGGTACAGGCAGTATTGCGATGCGATTGTGCAGCGTATCCGTTTTATCCGGCAGGCGCAGGAATTGGGGTTTTCGCTAAGGGAAATCCACGAGCTGTTGAGCCTTCGGGCCGACCCAAAAAGCGAGTGCAGTGAGGTGCAAAGGCGCGCCAATGAAAAGCTGCTGGAAGTGCAGGGAAAGATAACACAGTTGAGGGATATTGAGGCGGCTTTGAAGAAAGTCATTGCCGCCTGTCCGGCGCGCGGGGGCCTAGATGGGTGCTCGATCATTTCGGCGATGGAACGCCGCGCGCGCAGGCCTGACTGATACGGGTGTGGCTAAAATGAATCCATTAGAAACCCGTATATGGTGGGCCGGAATTAAGGCTACCCAAAACCTTGCGTATCGCCTATACCTCTAGCGTATAAATGGGGATAAACCTCATGATGTGAGGCAGATAAGAAAAGGGGAACGGTCAATGCGCTGTCCGTTTTGTGGAAATATTGATACCCAAGTAAAGGATTCCCGACCGGCGGAGGAGCATGTCTCAATCCGCAGGCGAAGGCTATGCCCGGGATGTGGCGGGCGGTTTACCACCTATGAGCGGGTGCAGCTGCGTGATCTGGTGGTGGTGAAATCCAACGGTCGGCGCGAGGCGTTTGACCGTGATAAGCTGGAGCGTTCGATCCGGATTGCATTGCAGAAACGCCCGATCGCGCCGGAACGCATTGAGCAGATGATCTCGGGCGCGGTGCGGCGGCTGGAAAGCCTGGGCGAGACGGATATTCCGTCAAAAACCGTGGGTGAGATCGTGATGGAAAGCCTGGCGCGGATTGATACCGTGGCTTATGTGCGGTTTGCCAGCGTTTACAAGAATTTTCAGGCGGCAGATGATTTTGACAAGTTTGTCAGTGAGTTACGCCCGAATGATGCCACCTCGGACAAAGAAACGGACGGGTGAGCGACGGCAAAGCCTTTTACATTTTTCTTGAATCAGGGGAAATGGCAAAAGGCCCAAGCCATCTCAATCTTGCGTGCGTTTTGTATTTAATTTAATAGCTTAGATTAAATGCAAAACGCTTTAGATAATCGCTATATGTCGCTGGCCCTGATGTTGGGCCGCAGGGGATTGGGGCAGGTGTGGCCCAACCCGGCGGTGGGCTGTGTTATTGTCAAAGACGGGCGGATTGTGGGCCGGGGGCGCACGGCACCGGGCGGCAGGCCACATGCGGAAACGGTTGCCTTGGCGCAGGCGGGGGGCATGGCCGGGGAGTTGGCTGCGGGCGCCTGCGTTTATGTGACATTAGAGCCTTGTGCGCATCATGCAAAGACGCCGCCCTGTGCGCAGGCCTTGATCAAGGCGGGTGTGGCGCGGGTTGTGGCGGCGCTGGAGGATCCCGATGCGCGGGTGAGTGGCAAGGGTTTTGCGGCGTTGCAAAAGGCCGGGATTGAGGTTGTGACCGGCGTAATGGCGGATCAGGCGGCGCGGGATTTGCAAGGGTTTTTGTTGCGCATTGAGCAGGGGCGGCCAAAGGTCACGTTGAAACTGGCTTGCTCATTTGACGGGCGGATTGCCACCGCCACGGGGCAGAGCCAGTGGATTACCGGCCCGCAGGCGCGCAGGCATGGGCATGGGCTACGCGCCTGTCATGATGCGGTGATGATTGGCGCGGGCACGGCGCGGACGGATGACCCGATGCTGACGGTGCGCGATATGGGGCAGGCGCAGCAACCGGTGCGGGTTGTGGTTTCAAAGCAGTTGGATTTGCCGATGATGTCACAACTGGCGATAAGTGCCAGGGTGGTGCCGCTGTGGCTGTGCCATGGGCCAGAGGCCGACAGTAAACTGATCAAAGCTTGGGTCGGGATTGGCGCGCGGATGATCCGGTGCGATCTGGCCAAACGGCAGATGGATATGACATCGGTGCTACGGGCGCTGGGCGACGCCGGGCTGACACGGGTCTTATGCGAGGGCGGTGGCGGCTTGGCGGCGGCTTTGCTGGCGGCGGATATGGTGGATGAGATGGTGGGATACAGCGCGGGTCTGATCCTTGGTGGTGATGGGCTGCCGGGGGTTACGGCGATGGGGCTGGAGCAGTTGGACAAGGCGCCAAGGTTTGCTTTGATTGAGTCGCGGGCCGTGGGCGGTGATGTGATGCACCGGTGGGGGCGTGAGAGGGTTTAGCGCCACAGCCCGGCATAGGAGGCGAAGATGCCTTGCAGTTTGGCCAAGGCCCGGTTGGCGGCACCCGGGTGCGGTACATGGCTGGTGGCGAGGCGCTCGATGATGGTTTCAACCGGGCAGGCGGTGCCGGTGACCGGATCATAATAGCGCGGGTAATCTATCAATGTGGCGTGCACGAGGCCGCCCAGCGAGGGCCTTGCCGTGCGGCGTTTGGGTGGCGCGCCGATGTCATGCGTGAGGCCCCAACCGGCATAGAAAGGCGCACCCGTGCAGGTAACATGCACGCCGCGAATGAGGGCCTCAAAGCCCATCAGCGAGGTCATGGTCCATAGGTCGTCAACCTGCGCTAAAAGCTGCGCCGGGTCGCAGTGCTCTAACACCAGATCGGCGAGGTTTGTCAGGGTTTCCCGGGGGATATGGCCCGCGCGCAGACCGGCCTCAACATCGGGGTGGGGTTTATAGAGGATCACCGCCTCGGGGTTGTCGGCGCGGGCGCGCTTGAGCAGGCCGAGATTGGTAGAAATATCGCCTGCACCAAGGCGGATGGAGGCGTCATCCTCGACCTGCCCCACCACCAGAATGCGGCGGCCATCCGGCAGGTCGGGCAGGGGTCCGCCCAGATTGTATTTACTCAGGCCCAGTTTGGTCAGGCGCGCCATCAGCGCCTCGGCGCGGCGGGCCTGATCGGGGCGCAGGTTGGCGCGGCGGGTGATGCATTTTTCAAGGCGGCTCTCATGGCAGGGATCGTAATAGATGCCAAGATCATCGCAGACCAGTGACAGCGGCGGGATCAGCTCGGCCCCAAGGCCGCGCGAGCGCAAGAAGCCGTCTTCTATGCGGGTGGCGTTGGGCGGGGCCATATCGGATTTCGAGGCCCAGACCATGGCCGGGCGGGAGGGCACACGCGCCGGTTTTCTGCCCGGTTTTTTAACGAATTTAACCCGCTTGAATTGGCCAAAGATTTTTTGCAATGGCCTGCGTTTCCACAGGCGCATACCGTAGGCGTCCCATCCCTGCCGGTCTTCGCGCCAACCCCTTGTGCGGGCCTCAAGCAGGGATATGGCCTGTTCCAAAGAGCAAAGCCGGTCGGCGCAGGGATCGTACCATGTGGGGTAAAGGATCATCGCGCCGGTAAAAAGCTGTGCCCGGCTGAGATTGCGGTTTCGGCGGGTCAGGGGCACCGGATGGCGATCATCCGAAAGGCCCCATCCGGCATAAAACGGCTGACCAAAGGTGATGGGTTTGTGACCGGCATAGATCGCCTCAAAGCCAAGTTGCGAGCTGACCGTATAGACAGCGATGGCCCCCTCAAGCAGGGACCACGGGCTGACCGGATCGGTGAAAAGCTGGATGCGGTCGGTCTGGTCGGCGGCGGTGAAATATCCCTTGCGGTGACCGGCGGTGGTTTCGGGGTGGGTTTTGATCACGATGCGCGCGCCGGGGTTATCCTCTTGCGCGTAATACAGCATCTCGCGGAAGCTGTTGGCATCGGCCCCGCCTAGGCGCACGCTGGCGTCACCATGGGTTTGGTCAATCACCAGAACATAACCGGGATCGGGGCAGGGGGCCTGCGGATCAAAGGCGGAATATTTGCTTAGATGCGCCTCTTGCAGCCGCGCGATGCAGCCGCGCGCCCGGTCCATCAGGGCGGTGTCATCAAGCGGATGGGTTTTGAGGAGATGCTCAAGATCCGAGGGGGCATTGCTGTTGAAATGCGCGCCGCGTGTGTCGATCACAAGGCCCAGGGGCGGCTCACCGTCGCGGCCGGGATGCAGGGAGCGCAAAAAGGCGTCCTCGATGCGGATGAGGCCAGCGCCCACGCGCTTGGCCACGGCCTCGCCGCGTTTGGCATAGGGGCTGTGGCCCCAGACGGCGATCAGATCATCGGCACGCACAGCACGGCGGCGGCCAAGCCTGAGCTGATAGCCGGTAAGTTCAAGGATACGGCGGACCTGCCGCTGACGCAGAAAGCCCGCGTTGAAATAGTAAAGCTGCCGGATGTCGGCGGTTTGTGCCTCAGGAGAATGGTGCGCTTTGATCAATTTCCGCTTAATGCGCTGAGGGTGTTATTCGCCGTCGAGACAGACCCCAGAGCGGCCAGGGTGCCGGTCATAGCGCTAATGGCTTTGCTCCATTGGGTGAAGGGGGCCTCGGTCACATAGATGGTATCATTGTCACGAATTGTAAAATCACGGGCGATGAACATGCCGTTGGTTTTGGTCAGATTAAGCACATAGACGACCCGCTGGGGGGTGGTGATGTCACTGCGCTCCAGCACCTGATTTGCAATTTCCGGGGTTTCTTCGCGTAACACGAATATGCCGGTTGGATCAGCGGTGGCCGAGCGCAGGCCACCAACGGTTGCGAGGGCTTCGATGGCGCTTAGGGTTTGGGTTCGAAATTGCACCCGCGATTGGCCGCTGGTGGCCCCAAGGGCGGTATAGCTGCGAGTGTCCTGTTCAACCAAAATACGATCCCCGCCGCGCAGGGCAATATCATAATTGGGGTGACGGAACATATCCTGGAACCAGATTTTGCTGCTTTTATTGCCCCGGATCACGGTGATCTGGGCCACTTCCGGCTCAATCGAGATGCCGCCAGCGGATGAGATCATCGCCGAAAGGGTGCGGGTCGGGCGCTCAATCGGGTAAACCCCCTGAGCGGCGACGGATCCGCTCAATGAGACGGTCGAGCCATTGCCGGCCAGACGCCGGACTTCAACCTGAGGCTCGGGGGTTTGGTCTTCGAGCTTGCGGGTGATGATGCGCCGCAGGGCCTCGGGCGAGTTGCCCGCCGCGCGGATGCGGCCCGCATAGGGGATGAAGATGAAGCCGGTGCCATCAACCTGAATTTCCTGAAGCGGGGTTACCCGGGTTTCAAACAGGGCGTTATCGACGTTTTCCCAGATTGTCAGGCTGAGCCTGTCGCCGGGGTTGATTGTATCAGAGGCAAGCCGCCCGGCGTTGATGAATTCAGCACTAAAGCCAAGGGCCGGTTGTATATTGGTCTGGCGCGACACCCGGTCATCCACCTCCACCACATAGGCGTTACCGGATTTTTCAACCGAGCCTGAGGTGATCTCGGATTTATTGGGGCCGACACGCGGCAGGGCACAGGCGGCGGTCAAGGAGACAAGGGTTAAGAGTGCGATGCGTTGTGCCCACAGGCGGTATTGGGATTTCACTGTGCGGTTTCCTCGACCTGATTTTTATTTGCCAAAGGGCATTACCGGCAACCTAAAGGAAGAGAAATGATAAATCCAGTATTGGTATTCGTTTGATTCAGGTAACAACATGCAACTGTTGCCGGGGGGCCGCGGTGCCGGATTTCAGGGCTTCATACGGGTCTTCATGCGCCAGCATCATATCCACCGCCTGCCGCAGGAGTTGCCGGCGGCCCCGGGCGGAATAAAACCCGCCCGCAACCTGACTGGTTTCAAGCAGATAACGGCGATAAATTGCATAGGCCTCGCGGTCGGGGCGTTCAGCACCAGCAAAGAAGTCAACCAATGGTTTGGTCGAGACGAATTCAGGTTTGGCATAGACAGCCGCGCCAAAGGTTTTCAGCGGAATACCGCGCCATAAAACCTGTTGCCCGGCGGTGGAATTGACGGTGACGGCGCTGCGGGCTTCATCAAGCAGGCGTGCCAGTTTGCCGCCGCGCAGGTAATGCACCCGCCCGGTGATGCCGTAATCGCGCGCAAGCTGTTGTAATGTACGCCGGATTGGGGCGCGGCCATCTTCAAGCGGGTGCGCCTTGACCACAAGGTGATGGTGCTTTGGTGCCCCTTCGGCAAAGCCTTCAACTATGGTCTTGAGGAAATCCGTCATTGACCCAAATGGCGAATGGGCCTGAAATGAGGCGTCATGCTCAAGCTGCAAAAGCGCCAGATGATAGGGGAAGCCGCCATTTCTGATACGCCGCGTGCCAAGGCGCCGGCCAACCGCCTGCATCGGCATCAAGAGAAGGCGGCGCAGATAAAGCCTGAATTCATCGGTCACGCTGAGGGAGCGATGCGGTTTGAAATTGCCGTAGCGGCGGTTTTTCAGCAGTAAAAATCCGTGATAGGCCGCGCCGTAAAAGATATGGTGGCGCATATCGCCCCAGCTTGCCGGGGGCATGGAGGCATCCGCATGGGTATAATCCAGCGCCTTGCGCATATCCTCAATATTCATATGCATCAGTTGCGAATTACCGTTTGCGCCGCCGCGCTCATAGGTGACCCAATAGGGGCGCATATAGCCTTCTTCATAAACATGGATGCGCAGACCGGCGGCGCGGGCGCATTCAATCGCGCGGGCATGGATTGGGCGGGTATCGCCGTAAAGCACCAGATCGGTGATGTTTTTATCCGCAACCAGATTGGTCAGGGTTTCGGGCCATTGCTCCGCCGGGCCAAGATACGGGATATAGCTTGATTTATCGCGCCAGAACGCCTGATCCCCGGCGTTGAACCCCACCCGCCAGACCTGTGCACCAGTATGGCGCAGCATCCGGCCAAGCTGCTGGAAAAACGGCCCGTGGGGGCCTTGCAGGAATAAAAACACCCGCCTGTTGCCGGTTGAAATTGTCATTGGTCCCTTGATTTCGATCTTGAATTCATCGGTTTAGTAACGCTCAATTTGGGCAGAAATAAAGCCCAACTGCGGCGGCCTTGCCAGATGGGGCCGGAATTACGAGGCTGTGTTGCCGTATTTACCATAAAATATAGAGCGATGAGCCTTTTGGAGCACGGCAATTTTATTGTCTTATACATCAGGGAAAGTGAACATATGAATAAAGCGCTTTGGGTTTTGGCGGGGGCAATGTGCTAGGCATGAATAAAATTTCTTAAAGCGTTGTGGGTGTTTCTGAGGTTTCTTTAGCCAGAGCCATCCGGTAACATCAGGCAGCGTAGGGTGGGATAATACGGGAAAGGCCAGCAATGTTTACAGGCATCATCAGCGATATTGGCGAGGTCCAAAAGCTTACCCAAGCGGGGGATCTGCGGGTGCGGATGGGCACAAGCTATGACACCGGGGGCATTGATATTGGGGCATCATTAGCCTGTGACGGGGTGTGCCTGACGGTGGTTGAAACCGGGGCCGACTGGTTTGATGTGGATGTCTCGGCCGAGACCCTGTCAAAATCCAATCTTGGCCGCTGGGACGTGGGCCGCCGGGTTAATCTTGA
This sequence comes from uncultured Roseovarius sp., assembly GCA_964655135.1. Lineage (GTDB taxonomy): Bacteria > Pseudomonadota > Alphaproteobacteria > Rhodobacterales > Rhodobacteraceae > Roseovarius. Next base: position 10,540 of record CAZZKL010000031.1, read on the forward strand.
GCGGGCATTGAGGGTTGGCGATGAACTGGGCGGGCATATTGTGTCGGGCCATGTGGATGGGATGGCGCAGATTGTGAAGATCGCACAGGAGGGTGACAGCACCCGTCTGACGTTAGCGGCACCTCCCGGGCTGGCGCGGTTCATAGCAATCAAAGGCTCGGTCACGTTGAATGGTGCATCTTTGACGGTGAATGATGTTGCGGGCTGTGAATTTGGCATCAACCTGATCCCGCATACCTTGCAGGTGACGACGTGGGGCGAGGCCGCTGAGGGTGATCAGGTTAATCTTGAGATCGACACCTTGGCGCGTTATGTGGCGCGGCTGGCGGAAATGGGTTGAAGCAATCAGGCCCTGTTTTGGATAATTCAGGAATACCGTTTCGCCAGTTTGTTTGAGATTTTCCAACAGAGGATGGCCACTAACCCGCCGGCATAGCCATCAATCGCATAATGCCAGCCCAGATGCACCGATCCCAGTTGGATCAATATTGCGAAGGCGACCAGCAGCCACCCCGCCCAGCGGCGATACTGAAAGCCGTAGATTGCCAACAAAACAGCAACAGCCACATGTATGCTTGGCATGGCGGAGATGCCTTTGATGGGGCCGCCATTGAGATAGCCGTCAAGTAACTTGTCCTGCACCTCCAGCACCCAAACGGGGCTGATTTTTGAAAACTCTTTCAGGGTATCAAACAGCGGTACAAAAGTATCGCCATAGCCGAAAAACTGATAATAGGGCGGGCCTGCGGATGAAAACACAATCGCCAGCAGATTGCCGCCGATTGTCCATGTGAGCAGGAATGATAATAGTAAGGTATTCCGGCGCACAGTATTTTTGCGATCAAAGCTGACCATGAAGACGATGAAATAAAACAGGAAAAACCAGATATGGTAGGCCGCCCCCATCAAGGTGGTGATGTAAGGCGTGCCCAATAGCGGCATCAGCAGAATATAAGGATCGGTGCCGCCATGCAGGGCCCGGTCAAGCGTTGCAAACACCGGATCCCATGAGAATGGATTTATCAGCGGGATAAGATCCTTTACGGTCATGAATGTGCTGGTAAATATTGATATTGCAATCAAGGCCACAATGCCGCTCAGGATGCGCTCGGCGTCAAAAACCAATACACGGATATCCTGAATAAACCTGCGAATTGGCTTTTCCGGGTGGATAAAAAGGATAAGCCGGCCAAAGTGCCACAGCCACAATATGATCAGGAAAACCGGGATCAGGGTTGTCATGAACATAAGGATGAACTGCACGGCGCTTATGGAAAACCGAACGCCTAATACTGCGCTTAGGGTGACGGCAACCGCAAAATGCGCCGCAACCAGTGCCAGTAACAGGCAGTTCGTTTTAAAAACGCGGGCGAAAACACCTCTGATGGGTGCGCCTCTGACTTGCACGGTCATTTCTGTTGGCCTGTAACTCTTAATTTCGGTAATTGTTACATACAGGGTATTCTATAATCATGGCAAGATATGGGCATGGCAAGATATGGGCGGTTGAATGGAAGCCTTTGATGCCGGCTTGAACCGGCGTTATTCCCAAGGCACTGCCGCGCGGTAAAGATGCCAAGTAGCATGGCCTAAAATCGGCAGGATCACCACCAGGCCCAAGAAAAATGGCAATGATCCAAGCACCATCACAACCGCCACGATCAGCCCCCATTTGGCCACCGTGGCCGGGCTTTGGCGGGCCACCTGAATGGAGGTGGATATTGCCTGTGCTACGCCCGCGCGCCGGTCGATCAGCATGGGAAATGAGATCAGGCTTGTTACCAGAACAATGGCGGCAAAGGCAAAGCCCACCGCCATGCCGATGGCGATCATCGCCCATCCGGCGCTGGTGGTCAGCACATCCATGGTGAAGGCGCTGGTCGAGCTTGGGGTTTCGGGGCCAAGGGTGAGGCTGTAGATGATAATGGCGCTGAATACCCAAAGAATGAACATGCCAAAGAGATAGACCCCAAGCGCCATCACCGGCCCGATGGTATGGGCTTTGAGCACCAAAAAAGCCGCGCCCCAGCCGACATCCTGACCGGCCTCACGGCGGCGGCTCATTTCATAAAGGCCTATCGCCGCTATCGGCCCCAGTAGAGTAAACCCGGCGGCCAGCGGAAACAGAAGCGGCAACAGCGCCATGTTGAAGGATATGGTGATCAGGCAAATGCCGATGATCGGATAGATTGCCACCAGAAACATCACATCGGTGCGGAAGGTTTTGAAATCATCATAGCCCTTGCGCAGGGCCTCGCGAATATCCGCGCCGGTGATCGGGCGGGTCTTGACCGGGCCTGCATCCTGATGGGTTATGGCCTCGGTGGCGGTGCCAATGGAATTGCCAGTGCCAAAGACCGCCCCGGCGGCCCAGCTTAGTGGATTTCCTATGGTTTTGGCCATGGGACCCTCCTGTTTTTATCGTTTGGTCAGGAGCCGTCGGAAGTATGGCTCTGCTGCCATTATGAGGGAAGGGTAGCAGGTTTTGGCTGTTGGTTTTTTCACGTTTTCGCGAAGTGGGGTAAGATGGATTGTAACCTATTGAAATAAATAAGATTAAACCATTTCGAGATTAACTTGAGGCAGGGGCTGATTTCGGAATGCTTTAACGATGTCTATGGTTGTGTCGAGCAACGCAAATCTTTTAAAAAAAGATTTGGAAAAAGTTTTATTGAAAACTTTTGTGGCAGCCCAATACGCAACAAACAGGCGTGAAATATCAGGCTCATGGGGGCGACTTTTTTAAAAATCCTGTGCTTTCTCAGAAGATTCAATCATTATCTGAAAGCCCGGCACCAGCGCCGGACAGGCGGCTTTCGGCGGTGTCGGGGGCATAGGTGCGGTGGCCGAGATGGGCAAGAATACGCAGGGCGTTGGGGCATATTTCCGCGTGATTTTGCAGGGGAATGGCGTCGCCTGAGGGACTTTGACCCGCTTTGATATGCACGGTGCTGGCTTCGGTGCAGTTGAGGGCCGCGTGGTCAGGCAGGTCCAGCCGTAATTCAGGGTCAAACCCGGCGGTAAGACCCGGCCATGACAGGGTGAGTTTTGTGCCGTCTGATGCCGAGGCCGCGGCAATGAAGGGCAGCAGCAGCAGCGGATATGAGACGCGGCCAAGCTCAATTTCGCGGCCCGTTGCAAGCTCGGTCGCCAGATCACTGATTGCGGCCCCGGTGATCAGCGGGCAGAGGGCCGGGCCTTTGGCCTGCCAAATTCCAGATGTGTTGCGGGGGCGTATCTGATCATAGTTCACGCCGTCAATTTTGCCCAAGTGTTGCGCCAGCGCTTCAGGCCCCGGCAGGCCGTGGGCGGCAAGCCAGCGGGCGGCAAATCCAGCCTCTTCCGCATGGCCCCAGCTAAGCCCCACCCCGCGCGCGGCGCGTTTGCATATGGCGGTAATTTCATTGAGGGAATAGCTCATGATGTGCCCCCTGATGGCAGCGCCGGGTAGGACCATCTATCGGAAGTCTTAGGGGATAGTTCATCCGGATAAGGCGCACCGCCGAACATGGTGATCCGCACCCAGCGATCCGAGCGCGGATCAAAATGCGTGGCCCCGAAAAACCCCAGTTTGAAGCGCAGCATGTCGATGGGCATGACCGTATCGGCAATAGTATTATCGCGAATTTCCCCATAGGGAAAGGCGGCGGCGATCTGTGCCCGGCGCAGAATATGGCGGTGCTCGGGATGTGCCAGCAACAGCGATGAGACCGGCGTTTTGGCGTCATATTTTTGCAGCTCGGCGTGCAATCGCGCGGCGTCGCGCCCCGGCGACAGGGGTTGTTCATACTCGGCGATAGGCTCTTCAAAACGCTCGCCCAGACGCGGTTCCAACTTTTGCTCGGACACATACCAGACCCGCGCCTGTGCGGCTTGGCTTTGCCAGTCTATTTTCAGCGCCCAGCCATAGATGTCCCCAAGAATTTCGCTAAGGCGGGCCACTGGCATGGCCCCGTCAATGATGAAATTCGCCGCCTCATCGGCGCTCATATGGTCAGAGAGGTCATCGACCAGATCGCCGTAGGGTTCCAGCATCAGTGAGACAAGCTGTTCTTGGCCTTCCACTGTCAGGGCGGTTTCGGACCAGAGATAAAGCCGGTCCCAGGGGGTGTTCTCGGCGGTCAGATCATGGCTGCTGACATGGGTTTCCAACAGCTTGAGGTCGGATTTGAGGTTGCCAAGTTTTTCAACCTGTATCGGGTGATCCGAGCGCCAAAGATCGGCATTGAGAATGGCGTGGATGAGAAGGGTTTTGAAGGTATTTGCGGCGTCCGGCGTGGCCTTTGGCAGGCTGCGCACCCGCGCCAGAGCGACCTCGCGGGCCATGATCCAGTTGTTGATCAGCGTCGGGTGGTGGATCAAAAATGGGGCCATGCCAAGACCGGTGGCGTTGCCAATGCCAAAGCGGCGGCGCAGGGTAGGGTCCAATTTTATGGCTGTACGCGGCGCGCGGGCAAAAGCCAGATGCTCAACCAGATCGGCGACAAAGGCGCGGGTGAGGTAGACCGACAGCATCTCAACCTGAAACGGCGCGGCAAATTCGGGGCGGTCGGCGATGGTTTCACGATCCGCCGCGCCAAATTTGCCCGAGCCGTAAACGGCGGTGGTGCGCATCAGATAGCCGACCTGATCAATCAGCTCTGGGTCCGGTTGTCGGCCTTTTGCAAGGCGCGCGACCACATGCTCAAATATCCGCACCGAGCGGTTGGCGCGTGAGAGTGACAGCTCTCGCTCAGACACGCGGCCGGCCTCTTGCAGGGGGACATTTTTGCGCAGGCGGGCAATGTCATCGGCGTTTGGAATGCCGTCAAACAAGGTAAATGTGGCGTCCCACGCGGTGGCAATCACCCGGTCCGAGCGTTGATCAGCGGGCAGATCATGGGCGAAAGCCACAAGGGAATAACTGCGCTTTGGCCCCGTTGCGGTATAGACCGCATGGCCCACGCCGCGCGCGTCAATGTCGAAGGTGCGGCGGGTGAAGCGCCAGTTTTCGCGGGCTAATCGGCGCAGCAAAACCCGCATGAACGACAATCTGCATTGGTGCATTGATCCCATCCGCGCCAGCCGCATGACCTGTGCCGGATCGCGCAGGGGGCATGGGTTTGTTGGGGTGTTGGGCATTTTATTTCCTATGTTATCAAGGTATTGGGGTGAAATTTTCTTCATAAAACCGCAGCCAGTTATCGCCCATCAAGCCATCAACCTCGGTTGAATTAAAGCCGATTTGCACCAGCCCTTCGCGGATATTGCCAAAATTGCGGTTATCTTTAAACCAGTCAGGTTGCGGCGGAAAGCCGGGGTTTGAGGCCGAGCCTTCGCCGTACTCCATCTCTTTCGACCAGCGGCCAACGCGCATCCATTCCACCACGCTGTCGGGCTGATCCTGACAAAGGTCCGAGCCAATGCCAAAATGCTCAGGCCCAAAGCGTTCGGCGGCGGTGGCTATCATCTCGCAAAAACTTTGAACGGTACAGGCGGATTTATCTTTGAGGTGGTGGGGATAGATGGAAAACCCCATCATGCCGCCATTTTGGGTGACCGCGCGCACCACGTCATCGCGTTTGTTTCTAAGCGCGGGCTGCCAAGACTGCAGATTGGCGTGGGTGATGGTGATCGGGCGTTGCGAAATCTCCGCCGCTTCGATGGTTGAGCGGTCAGCAGAGTGGCTCATATCCACCACAAGGCCCACCCGGTTCATTTCCTTGATCACCTGTCGGCCCATGCGGGTAATGCCGGGGTCTTCGGCCTCATAACAGCCGGTCGCGAGCAGGGATTGGTTGTTATAGCTAAGCTGCATGAAACGCGCGCCAAGCTGGTGCAGAATTTCAACCAGCCCGATGTCATCTTCAATCGGGGCGGGGGTCTGGAAGCCGAAAAAGATCGCGGTGCGGTTGGTTTCACGGGCACGGCGCACATCATCGGCCCAGCCCCCGTGAAAAATCAGATCGGGGAATTGCTCAAACCAGCGGTTCCAGCGTTCAATATTCAGCACGGTTTCGCGGAAATTTTCATGGTAGGAGAGGGTGACATGCACCGCATCAACGCCGCCCGCGCGCATCTGGCGGAATATCTTTTCTGACCAGTTGGCATATTGCAGATTGTCGATCAGATACCCCATTGCAGGCCGTCCTTTATTGCCGGGTGATTACCTGTGGCATGTGAGCATCATTCAAAGCTGCAGGCAAACGCAAAATGTTTTAATCGGCCTTGCCATCCTGATCCGCAATCTAAACAACAGGGGCATCAGCCGTGATTTGCGGGCGCTTTCAATCAAGGGCGCGCCGATGTGATCTTTGAAATTTACCCGACAAAACAGAAACGCCCCATCCTTGGGGGGAAGGATGGGGCGGGTGCGACCGGTAAAGATCGCGGCAAGCAGGGTCGTTCCCAAGCGACAGGTTTGGTTTAGACGCTTAAGGTTATTAAATCCTTTAAAGCGTTTCGCAATTAATTTGGATCACAATTTAATTGCGAAACGCATGAAACATCAAAATGGTGTGCTATGTTTCAACTCATTGTTTGATTAAAGCAATAAGTCGAAACGCGTTAAAGGCCCTCGAATTCGCATAAAATATGCACGTCCATGCCAAGGGAGATGAGTTTTTCACGCCCGCCCAGCTCGGGCAGGTCGATGATGAAGGCGCAGCCGACGATCTCGCCGCCCAGACGCTCAACCAGTTTGATCCCGGCCTCGGCGGTGCCGCCGGTGGCGAGCAGATCATCCACGATCAGAACCTTTTCGCCGGGCTGAATGGCGTCGTCATGGATTTCCATCACTGCCTCGCCGTATTCCAGATGGTATTCTTCCGAGATCACCGCGCCGGGCAGTTTGCCTTTTTTGCGGATCGGCACAAAGCCAAGGGTAAGCTGATGCGCGATGGCCCCGCCAAGGATAAAGCCGCGTGCCTCAAGGCCCACCACCTTGTCAATTTGTTGCCCGGCATAGGGGTGTAGCATCTGATCCACCGCCATGCGAAAGCCGCGCGGGTCGGAAAACAGCGTGGTGACATCGCGAAACAAGATGCCTTCATGGGGGAAATCCACGATGGTGCGGATATAGTCTTTGACGGTTTTAATCGGTGCCATCGGCAGCCTCCGGGGCAATCATATACGGGCGCGCATGTGTCGCCTATCATGCGCCCGGGTGCAAGGGCTGAAGCGGGTTACATGGCCGAGCGGTAATCTGCAATCGCCGCCGTCAGTTGGCCAACGCCCCAGAGCACCAAGGCAAATATCAAAACGCAGAGCATCATATTGGCAAGGGTTTGCAGCAGGCGTTGCCAGCGTTGCTTGGGATTTGGGACAAGGCGGATCTCGGGGCGCAGCAGAAAACGCGATACCAGATAGGCGAATAACAGGCCTGTGAGACCCCAGTAGAGCAGATCGAAAATGCGCTGGGGAAACGCATCAGACAGGTAGCGGGCGAAACCGACGATCAGGGTCCAGCGGATGAGCTGAAACGATTCGTCCGTTAGGATTTCGATACGCGCGCCGATACGGGCGCGGGTCTTTTTGTTGGCCATGGTTTCAAGCAGGTGCAGCATGAGGGCATGACATCACGATTGCGGTGGCTCTGTCCAGTCGGGCATGGGCAGTTGTTACCAAAGGTGAGGTTTGGCGATCATTAACCAGAAGATGACCATGAGGGCGGTAAAGGCAGGCCAGCCGAGGGCAAACCAGATACGATAGGCCCGGCGGGCATTTTCTGGCAGGGGTGTGCCGTTTTCCAAAGCTGCATGAGCCATGTCGCGGATGCGGATTTGCAGATGCACCACTGGTGCCCAGCAGATGAAGGCCAACAGGTAGAGGGCATAGGTGATCAGCAGCCATGGCTCCCAAAGAGAATAGCCCTGAAGATGGATCAGCCATAAGCCGGTTGTGGGCTGGATCAGACCCGCCGGAGTGGTGAATATCCAGTCGGCGATAACCACGCCTGAGGCCACGGAATGGATGGTTTCAATGCGGCCTGTGCGCATTGCCCAGACCATTTGGAATGCGGTGCCGATGCCGGTGCCAAAAAGCACGGTTGAGCTGAGGATATGCAGGGTTTTGGCTGTTAGATAGGGGTCCATTCAGCGTTCATCCTCAAGAATGGCCAACATGGCGATGAGCGCCAAAACTGGCAGGTTTTTCAGCAACCCGCCAAGCGGCAGAAGCCATAAGGCCGGGGATGTGATCGTGAAGGCAGCGGTATATCCTAGCACCATCGCTGCCTGAATGCCGGCCATCAGGCGCGGATGCCAGCCGCGGATCAGGGCGGCGGCGATGGCCAGATCGGCCAGACCACCAAGGCGGGCAAGGGTGGTCAGGAGGGTCTCATTAAACCCGGTGTTTTCCATAAGCGGTATGAACTGATCCGTTGGGAGCAAAAGCCCGATGAGGCCCGAGGTCACCCACATGAACGCCAGCACCAGCCGAAGAACCGGGCGCATCAGATACGCCCGCGCGTGCCATAAATCCTGTGTGCCGGCGGGGCGGGTATTGATGAAGCCGGAAAAGCCACGGGGCTGTGTGGGCAGGGAGGCCATTGCCGCATCCGGACGCGCCAGTATGGAGGTTTCCAACTGTGCCACAGCGTTGCGTGAGATCGGGCCGAGGCGCATGAAATCGCCCGCACGGCCCAGAAGATACGCGAGTTTCACCGGCAGTTTGATCACCCGCACCGGGCGCAGGCCAAGCCAGCCGCGCAAGCCGCGTAGCATATCGGTTTGGGTGATGTTTTCCGGGCCGCCAATCTCATGCGGTCCGGGGGGCGGGGAGTGCCGTAATAAATGGCTTACGGCATGGGTCAGGTCAGCAGCATGGATCGGATTGAAGGCCTGATTGCCCGTGCCAACAACCGGCGTAATCAGGGGGAAAGCAGCCAATGCGCGCATGAGTGACGAGCCGCCGTAAGATGTATCCCCCAGCACCAGCCCGGCGCGCAGGATGGTGATGTTATGGCGGGTGGCGGTGGCCTCGCCCTCACGGCGGAAACGGGCGAAATCGGTTGGGGCCGCGTCAATTCCAACGGCCGAGATCAGCAGGCCTGTGGCCGTGGCGGGCAGGGCTTTGTAAATCGCCTCGGGGGTGGTGACATGCACGGCCTCAAAAATCCGCCCGGGCGCGTTCAGGACACCGGCGGCATTAACCAGATGGGTCACATGTTTCAACTGTGGCCGCCAATACTCTGGGTCCCAGCCATTCGGCGCTGTGAGATCGGCACGCAGGGTTTCAAAGCCCATCTGTTCAAGCCGGTTTGTGCGCCGGGCCGAGGCAATCACATCCCAGCCCTGTTGACGCAGGCCAAACGCCAGATGCCGCCCGATAAACCCATCAGCCCCAAGGATCAGGACCGTGCCGGTCATGACGCCCGGCGCAGGGTGGCGGTCAAAAGGCCCATGGCAATCAGGACGAGGCCGCCGCTGCGGCTGATCCATTGCAGGGCGCGCGGGCGTTTTATGGTGGCGCGCAGGCGGTCGGCGAGCAGGGCATAAGTGAGCGCGTTGAGGGTCGCGAGGGTGACGAAGGTGCTGATTAAGATGGCAAATTGTGGCAGGAGCGGCGCGTTTAGCGTTAGGAACTGTGGCACGAAGGCGATGAAGAAGGCAATGGATTTGGGGTTGAGCGCGGTCACCAGCGCCATATGGCCAAAAATCGCGCGGGGACGCAGGCCGCTTGGGGCGTCTACCATGCTCAGCCCTGTTGTGTGGCCTGAGCGCAGCAGTTTGAGGCCAAGCCAGATGAGATAAATCGCGCCCACCCATTTCAGGGCGGTGAATAGGATGGCCGAGGTCAGCACCAAGGCACCGAGGCCCAGCAATGACGCGCTCATGGCAATCAGATCGCCCATCGCCACGCCCGCCGCACTGGCCACAGCCACGCGGCGGCCTTGGGACAGCGCATAAGACAGCACCAAAAGGATGGTCGGGCCGGGGATCAGCAGAAGGAGGGCTGAGGCGGCCACGAAAGTGAGCCAGAGATCAAACGGCATTTTCACCTCCCAGTACACGCCCGGCCACCGCGTCCAGTTTGGCCACAAGGGCCGGGTCGCGGGCCTCGGGGGCGGTGAGGATGGCAAATTCAAGGGCGCGGTCGCAGCCGTGAGGGCAGGGCGCGCGGTTGTTTTCCAACAGATCTGGCAGGTGGCGGATCATGGTGCGGGCGTGATCTGCGTTGCCGGTCAGGGTGGCGATGATTTTGGTCACGTCCACCTCGCCATGGTCGGGGTGCCAGCTGTCGTAATCGGTGATCATCGCGACCGAGGCATAACACAGCTCAGCCTCGCGGGCGAGCTTGGCCTCGGGCATGTTGGTCATGCCGATGACGTCACAGCCCCATGCCATACGGTACATTTTTGATTCCGCCAAAGTGGAAAACTGCGGCCCTTCCATGGTCAGGTAGGTGCCGCCGTGATGCACGGTGATGCCGGTCTTTTTCGCGGCTGTGGCGCAGGCGTCGCCAAGGCGGGCGCAGGTGGGGTTGGCCACGCTCACATGGCCCACACAGCCGGGGCCGAAGAAGGATTTCTCGCGGGTGAATGTGCGGTCAATGAACTGATCAATGATGACAAAATCCCCCGGCGCCATGTCATCGCGGAATGAGCCACAGGCGCTGAGGCTGATCACATCCGTCACCCCAAGGCGTTTCAGCGCATCAATATTGGCGCGGTACGGCACCGAGGAGGGCGTATGCACATGACCGCGCCCGTGACGCGGCAAAAACGCCATTGGCATACCGCCAAGGGTGCCGGTCAGGATGGCATCGGAGGGCGCGCCAAAGGGGCTTGCAACCTCAACCCATTCAGCGCCCTCAAGCCCGTCAATATCATAGATGCCCGAGCCGCCGATCACGCCGATTTTGGCCGTCATTTGTTAATCCCCCACGATCCATTTCAGGTGATCGTAAAAGGTTTGCGGCCATAGTGAAAGGGCATTGCCTATATGCGCGCCATAGAAAGTTTGAACACTTCCCTCATGGGTAAAATCCCATTTTTGGGGGTCACGAGGTTATCATGACGGACATTATGCGGGGGCAAAAAGGTTTTGATACAAATCAACGCGCGCTTTTGGGATATGCGTATAATAATTTTATGGTGGGTATGCCATTCATTCAAAGGAATAAAGAGATGATCATCACGAGAAGGGCTGCTGTGGCAGGTTTGGTTGGCTCTGTGGCTGGCCTCGCAATCAACCCGGCGTTTGCCGCCGACACGATTGTTAACGTATCGCTTTGGGATAAAGGTGACAGTTCAATGGACATGATGGGCACCGCCAAGCCCATGGGCATGGCCATGATGGGGGCAAATATGTCGATGGTGACGATGGGCATCACGCCGGATGTGACCTCGATTCCGGCGGGCGAGATCACTTTTAAGGCGACCAATGATTCAACGGGCATCATTCACGAAATGATTCTGGCACCGGTTACAGACCCGGCCAAGCCTTTGCCCTATGACAAAGACCTTGAAAGAGTAGACGAAGAGGCTGCCAAGAGCCTTGGTGAGGTGTCAGAACTTGAGCCGGGAAGCTCCGGCGCGCTGACGGTGACTCTTAAACCGGGCACATATATCCTCTATTGCAACATCCCCGGCCATTATATGTTGGGAATGTGGAGCCTCATTACCGTTACGGCATAGTTTCTTGTTAAAGCGTTTTGCAATTAAGTTGGGTCATAAGTTGATTGCGAAACGCTTTAAGCTTATCCATGTAAGCCGACAGTCAACCGTCAAAAGTTGGCTGTCGACTGTGGGATTTGTCGAAAATCAGGCCAGCATGGCCACCACATCATCGGTGGTCCAGACCGCGTTGGCGATGAAGCGAAAGTTGATCAGCGCCGCAAGATAGCCATCCCCCTCGGGCAGCATCGCGGCGGCGGTGGCGTCGGTTACAACCGCCACCTCAAACCCCAGTTCCAGCAATTCGCGCATATGGCTTTCGGTGCACAGATTGGCGCTCATCCCCGCAAGGATGACCTGATCAACGCCTTGTTTGCGCAGTTGCAAGCCAAGATCGTTGGAGTCGTTGCCATAAAGCTTGTGCGGCGAGGTGATGATGGTTTTGCCGTCATTGATATAGGGCTTGTATTGCGGCATCCAATCGGCCCCGGAATTTTCAAACCCCTCCAGATTCAGCGCGCCGGGGCGGTCAAACATCCCGATATTGTGCATCAGTTTTTCAAGCGCGCCTTCAAAGCGCCAGCCGTGATCGGTGGGGTAATAATAATGCGGCGACACCGCGACGGTGATCCCGGCGGCCTTGGCGGCGATGAACAGCTTTTCGATATTGCCAACGGTGCCGTTACGCTCGACCGAGGCGCCGACCACGCCCCAGGTGACGCCATCGGGGCTAAGGAAATCAACCTGCGGATCAGTGACAACAAGCGCCGCGCGTTTGAGATCAAGCACCATGTCGCTGGGCGGCAGGGCCGGGTTGGCCGGGGGCGCGTAGGGATCTGATTCTTGCGCATTGGTCTGGCTGCTGGCAAGGGTGGCCCCCACCGCGACGCTGCCCATAAGGGCCTGACGGCGGGTGAGTTTTGATGGGGTATGACAGGTACACATGTTTATATCCTCTTTTTGTCAGGGTTTAACTGTTCTTAATATTTCAGGATGTATGTGCCTTAACGTCCCAATATTGTGTCATAATGGATAATTTATGTGCCCATGCCGCTGGGATGTGGCAATGTGT
>CAZZKL010000032.1:0-23125 GCA_964655135.1 uncultured Roseovarius sp.
GCGCCCTGACCGGTCAGGGGAAGGGACGAATTGAATCCCGGGTACGCCCCGGAGCCAAACGCCAGGCGGCAGGAAGAGTTACACGTCAGGGGGGAATCACCTCGGCAGGGTGCCGTCGGTGATGTAGGCGTAAGCGCTGTGGTTGTGGATGGATTCGAGGTTCTCGGCGCTGACCGCAAACCAGGTGATGTTGCTGTCGGCCTTGAGTTTCTGGGCCACGTCGCGCACCACGTCCTCGACGAACTTGGGGTTGTTGTAGCCGCACTCGGTGACGTGCTTCTCGTCCACCCGCTTGAGAACCGAGTAGACTTCGCACGAGGAGCACGACTCCACCAGGGCGATCATGTCCTCGATCCAGATGAATTTCTTGAAGCGCGTGCTCAGCCGCACCTCGCGCGCTGGATGTGGTGCCCAATGAGGCCCGTGAGGCGCAGGTGACTGTGGCGCTGTCAAATGCCTTTGCCTTTGGCGGGTTGAATGCGGTGCTGGTCCTGCGCAAGCTGGCTTGAACAGATCAAAACAAAAAAGGCGCGGCCTTGTCAGCGGCCACGCCTTACTGTCCGAACCTGTTTGGTGATTTACTTCTGCAATGTCGTCACATTTTCGAACGCATCTGTGAACCCGCTCAATGATGCGTTGATCGTGATGGTCTGATCCGGGGCTTGTGCGGGTACAATCTCTAGGTTTGCGGAAGCGCCCTGTTTGAAGGCTGCAATATCATCCGCCGTCAGGCCAATCCGCGAATAACACCCGGTTTGATTGCAAAACGCATAGGAAAAGGATTTTGCCCGGCCACCGTCAACCGATATTTTCAGCTCTTTGGTCAGCAAAGTGCCAAGGGGCACAACCACTGTGGCCCCGGCAACAGCCTGACCGCCTTCGGGCAGGCGGAAAATGCTGATCTCGGCCACCGGATTGCCGGCGGATTCGCGCAGCAGCTGATACATCTGGCAAGGGCCATCCTCGGTGCCGTTTTTGAAGCATTTCAGTTGCCAGTCGCCGTATGTTTCTTTGATATAAGGGGCGTCAGAAGCAACCGTTTCCCCCATATCAAGGCCAGTATCATTGCCGGCTGCCTCATCGGTTGATGCTTGTGCATCCGCCCCTTGGGCTGTGGTGTCTGTGGTCGTATCAGTCTGTGCAAAAACGGCTGTGCCAAGGGCCAATGCGGCAATCAGCGGTAATGCAGTGATTAATTTGGGCATGTGTTCCCCATTTTGTTTAATTGATATTTGTCGCGCTCTAACATGATGCTGGCAGAGTGTCAGGTAAAAAGAATGAGATTGATCCTGATCCGGGCGGTTTTCTGCTTTTCATCATGAAACTGGAATTTAGGAACGGATGGAAATATTATAAGGGGCTGAGATGCAGAAAAGAGGCCTTGCGGCCCCTTCTCAGGTCTCTCCCTGCCGGACTGGCCGACTTAATTATTGGCTGGAAACTAGGACAGTTATCCCTTTGGGTCAACAGTAAAAAGACATTTTCCCCGGTAAGCCGTTTCCATAAACCCGGTGAGGCGTTTGCATAAAAAAGGCCGCACCCGAAGGCACGGCCAGTCTGACAGGGAGGAAGTCAATCCCGACGCGAGAGGACACTCACCACCGGGACATATTAATACTGGCGGATAAATCTTAACTTTGTATGTTCAGACCGTGATTTATTTGTGGCGGAGGGACGGGCTTTGGAAAATCAGATATTTATTGGCGGCGGTGGCGCGGAGTATGCGGCGGCTCAGGGTTTGGCACTGAAATACGCCAACCGGCACGGGCTGATTGCCGGGGCCACGGGGACGGGCAAAACCGTGACCCTGCAAATTCTGGCGGAAGGGTTTTCCAAGGCCGGCGTGCCGGTGTTTTTGTCGGATGTGAAGGGCGATCTTTCCGGCCTTGCGGCGGCGGGAAGTGACGCCTTCAAATTGCATGACGCCTTCACCAGCCGGGCGCAAACCATTGGTTTTGATGACTATTCCTATGAAAGCTTTCCGGTCACGTTCTGGGATTTATTTGGGAAAAAAGGCCATCCGGTGCGCACCACGCTGGCCGATATGGGGCCGCTCTTGCTGTCGCGGTTGATGTCTCTGACGGATGCCCAGGAAGGGGTGATGAACATCGCCTTTCGGGTCTCTGATGAAGAGGGTATGCCGCTTCTGGACCTCAAGGATTTGCAGGCGCTGCTGATCTGGATTGGCGAAAACGCCGAAGGCCTGTCGCTGCGCTACGGCAATGTTTCGCCACGATCTGTGGGCGCAATTCAGCGACAATTGATGGTATTAGAGAATCAGGGCGGAGCCAAATTATTCGGCGAACCGGCGCTGGAATTGGAAGATTTGATGCATGTGGGCGCCGATGGCCGTGGCCAGATCAACATTTTAGCCTCTGACAAACTGATGAACGCGCCCCGGCTTTATGCCACTTTCCTGCTGTGGCTGCTCAGCGAATTGTTTGAGACCCTGCCCGAGGTCGGCGACCCGGATAAGCCCAAACTGGTGTTTTTCTTTGACGAGGCGCATCTGTTGTTTAACGACGCGCCCAAGGCGTTGGTGGATAAGGTGGAACAGGTGGCACGGCTGATCCGCTCCAAGGGGGTTGGGATTTATTTCATCACCCAAAACCCCGATGACGTGCCAGAAGATATTCTTGGCCAGTTGGGCAACCGGTTTCAGCACGCTTTGCGCGCCTTCACCGCGCGCGACCGCAAGGCGCTGAAACGGGCGGCGGAAACCTATCGGCCCAACCCGAGGTTTGAAACCGTGGACGCCATTCGCGATGTGGGCGTCGGTGAGGCCGTGACCTCAATGCTGCAAAAGAAGGGCGTGCCGGGGGTGGTTGAGCGCACTTTAATTCGCCCGCCTTCCTCCAAACTTGGCCCGATTGATGCGGCCACCCGTAAACAGGTGATGGCGGCCTCGCCTGTGCAGGGCAAATACGAGGAATTGCTGGACCGCAAATCAGCTTATGAAATTCTGGCGGCACGGGCAGATCAGGCCGCCCGCGAGGCCGCCGAGGCCGAAGAACGCGCCGAAGAAAAATCCGCCGCTGAGCGCGAATTTAACGCCGCTCGCCGGTATTCAGGCACCAAAGTCAGCCGCTCAACCTCGCGCCGGTCCGGCTCGGGTGGCGGTTTTGGCGCGGCCATAGCCAGTGCCGTTTTGAAAGAGCTGAAAGGCACCACCGGGCGGCGTATTGTGCGCGGCATTTTAGGCGGGTTTTTTAAGGGGCGTTAATTGAAGCCCACCGCCTGCGGGTTTATGGTAGGCTAAACATGACCAAAGGATAAAACTATGACCGAGACGCCGATTGCCGAGATGTCGTTTGAGCAGGCGATGCACGCGCTGGAAGAGGTTGTCGGCAAGCTGGAGCGCGGCGACGTGGCGCTTGAGGATTCCATTAAGCTTTATGAACGCGGGGCCGAGTTGAAGAAACGCTGTGAGGCCAAGTTGAAAGAGGCTGAGGAAAAAGTTGCGGCGATCACGCTGGATGGGGATGGCAAGCCCACCGGCACGACGCCGGTAGAAGGCCAATAACGCCAATGCAGGATCGGCTTGCCGGGGTCGCAACCCGGATACAATCGCATTTGGATCAGGTTTTGCGCCCGTTTGAGGGGCCGGTGGGGGATGCCATGCGCATGACCACGCGCGGCGGCAAGCGGGTGCGGGCATTTCTGGTGCTGGAAAGCGCGCGGTTGCATGGGGTCTCAAGCGCCTGCGCGATCTGGCCCGCGACAGCGATTGAAGCGATGCACGCCTATTCTTTGGTGCATGATGATCTGCCCTGCATGGATGATGACGCCCTGCGCCGCGGCCAGCCCACGGTGCATGTGACATGGGACGAGGCCACGGCGGTTTTGGTCGGCGACGCTTTGCAGGCTTTGGCGTTTGAGATGGTCAGCCACGCCGATGTCCCCGCGCGCGCCGATCTGGCTTTGACTTTAGCACGCGCGGCGGGCGGGCAGGGGATGGTGCTGGGGCAGGCGCTTGATATTGCCGCTGAATCCGCCGCCATCCCGTTGACTTTGGATCAAATAACCCGGCTTCAAGCGGGCAAAACCGGCGCGCTAATTGAATGGTCGGCGACCTGCGGCGCGGTGATGGCCGGGGCGGACACGGCCCCATTGCAGGCCTACGCCCGCGCTCTGGGTCTGGCGTTTCAAATCCGCGATGATGTGATTGACGTGACCGGTGATGCCGCCACCGCAGGTAAGGCCGTGGGCAAGGATGCCAAGGCCGGAAAGGCCACATTTGTCTCGCTTTTGGGGCTGGATGAGGCAATCAGCCGCGCCAATACCCTTGTGGATCAGGCCTGTGACGCTCTATCTATCTATGGTAAGGATGCGAACGGCTTGCAGCAGCTCGCGCGCTTCGTTATTGCCCGCGAGGCTTAAGGTTTTTCGCCCCGAAGGAGGGTGCATTTACAGATGTCTGACCGCCCCGATACCCCCCTGTTGGATCAGGTTTCCAGCCCCGCCGATCTTAAACGGCTGACAGATGCCGAGCTGCGGACCTTGGCGGATGAGCTTCGGGCCGAGACCATCAGCGCCGTCTCTGAAACCGGCGGGCATTTAGGCGCGGGGCTGGGCGTGGTTGAACTGACGGTGGCGCTGCACGCGGTGTTTGACGCGCCGCGCGACAAGATTATCTGGGATGTGAGCCACCAAAGTTACCCGCATAAAATCCTCACCGGGCGGCGCGACCGCATCCGCACCATCCGGCAAAAAGGCGGGCTTTCGGGCTTCACCAAACGCTCGGAATCGCCTTATGACCCGTTTGGCGCGGCGCATTCATCGACCTCAATCAGTGCCGCGCTCGGTTTTGCCGTGGCGCGTGATTTGGGCGGGGTGTGTGAGACCGGCCATGGCGATGCCATTGCGGTGATTGGCGATGGCGCCATGAGTGCCGGCATGGCGTTTGAGGCGCTGAACAATGCAGGCCACTTGAAACGCCGGATGTTTGTCATTCTTAATGATAACGAGATGTCGATTGCCCCGCCCGTGGGCGCGTTTTCATCATATCTTTCAAGGCTTTACGCCGGTGAGCCGTTTCAGGAGCTAAAGGCGGCAGCCAAGGGCGCGGTGTCATTATTGCCCGAACCGTTTCAGGAAGGCGCGCGCCGGGCCAAGGAAATGCTTAAGGGCATGACCGTGGGCGGCACCCTATTTGAGGAGCTGGGATTTAGCTATGTAGGCCCGATAGATGGCCATGATCTGGAACAGCTTTTGCCGGTCCTGCGCACGGTGCAACAACGCGCCACCGGGCCGATTTTGGTCCATGTCCTGACCAAAAAGGGTAAGGGATACGCCCCGGCTGAGGCCGCGCGCGATGGCGGTCATGCCACGGCTAAATTTGATGTGCTTACCGGCAAGCAAAAGAAAACGCCGAGTAATGCCCCGAGTTACACACGGGTTTTTGCCGACGCGCTTTTGGATCACGCCGCCGGGGATGATAAAATCTGCGCCGTGACTGCTGCGATGCCCGATGGCACCGGGCTTAATCTCTTTGCTGAACGCTACCCCTCGCGCTGCTTTGATGTGGGCATTGCCGAGCAACACGCGGTGACATTTTCCGCCGCCTTGGCCGCTGGCGGGATGAAGCCGTTTTGCACGATATATTCGACCTTCCTGCAACGCGGTTATGATCAGGTGGTGCATGACGTGGCCATTCAGCGCCTGCCCGTGCGTTTCGCGATTGACCGCGCGGGCCTCGTGGGCGCAGACGGGGCCACCCACGCGGGCAGTTACGACGTGGCCTATCTCAGCAATCTGCCGGGGTTCGTAGTGATGGCCGCTGCCGATGAGGCGGAATTGGTGCATATGGTCGCCACAGCAGCGGCGCATGATACAGGCCCGATTGCGTTTCGCTATCCACGCGGCGAAGGTGAGGGCGTAGAAATGCCTGAGACGG
Organism: uncultured Roseovarius sp.; assembly: GCA_964655135.1. Lineage (GTDB taxonomy): Bacteria > Pseudomonadota > Alphaproteobacteria > Rhodobacterales > Rhodobacteraceae > Roseovarius. The sequence goes on from CAZZKL010000032.1 coordinate 5,897, forward strand.
GCGAAGTGCTTGAAATTGGCAAAGGCCGGATCATTGCCAAGGGCGCGCGGGTGGCGCTGTTGTCGTTTGGCACCCGTCTGGGGGAGGTGCGCAAGGCGGCTGAGAAACTGGCCGCGCGCGGGATTAATCCGACCATCGCCGATGCCCGTTTTGCCAAGCCTTTGGATGAGGATATGATTTTGCAACTGGCCGCCAACCATGAGGCGCTGATCACCATAGAAGAGGGGGCCATTGGCGGCTTTGGCAGCCATGTGGCGCAGCTTCTGGCGGAAAATGCCGTGTTTGATGCAGGCCTTAAATTCCGCTCGATGGTCTTGCCGGACATCTTCATTGATCAGGCCAATGTTGACGACATGTATGCAGTGGCCGGGCTGGACGCGCATGAGATTGAGGCCAAGGTTCTGGACGTGTTGGGCATTGCTCAGATCGGCAGCAAACGCGCCTGAAAATAGGTGAGGTATGATGCGTAACACTCTGAAATACCTGCTAATTACAATATTTATGGCGTCGCCATTAATGGCTTTTGAAAGCTCGCAAGGTGACCTAAAAATCACCAAAATGGCCGACGGGTTGGAACAGCCATGGTCCATCGGGTTTCTCCCCGGTGGCGCGGTCCTGATCACCGAGCGCGGCGGGGTTTTGTGGTGCTTGAGCAATGGCAAACGCATAAAGATCGAAGGCGTGCCAGAGGTGCATGTCAAAGGGCAGGGTGGCTTGTTTGATGTGATGGTGCCGCGTGATTTTGCCACCACCCGGCAGCTTTACTTTAGCTTTGCAAAAACACAGCCCAACGGGGCCGGAACGGCGGTGGCCTCGGCCAATCTCAGCGACGACAACATTCGCCTTGAAAACTGGACGGTGATCTTTGAAATGACGCCGGGGTCAAACACCAACCGGCATTATGGCGGGCGGATTGTTGAGGCGCGTGATGGCAGGCTTTTTGTCACCATTGGCGAGCGCGGCGACAGGCCCGCGGCGCAGGATTTGAGCCGGGAAAACGGCTCGGTCATTCGGATCAATCGCGACGGCAGTATTCCACAGGATAATCCGTTTGTAGATGACCCGGAGGCGCGGCCTGCAATCTGGTCTTATGGCCACCGCAACCCGCAGGGGGCGGCGTTGGATTTGCAGGGAAATTTGTGGCTGGTTGAGCACGGCGCCAAGGGCGGCGATGAGGTGAATTTGATCCGCAAAGGGGCCAATTACGGCTGGCCGGTGATTTCTTACGGGGCGCATTATTCTGGTGATAAAATCGGTGAGGGCACGCAAAAACCGGGCATGGAGCAGCCGGAGTTTTATTGGGATCCGTCGATCGCCCCCTCAGGCATGATGATTTATTCAGGCGCGTTATGGCCCGATTGGCGCGGGCAAATTTTCGTGGGATCGCTGAAATTTGACTATATCGCGCGGCTGACCGGCGCGCCGCTTGCGGAGGTGGAACAGCTCAAATCCGAGGAAACCGACCGGGTGCGCGATGTCCGCGAAGCGCCGGACGGGACGATCTGGTTTCTCAGTGTCAAACAAGGCGCGCTTTACCGGCTTGCGCCCTCAGACGGATAGGCGCGAGGCCTGCGCGCCGCGCTCGCGGTAGGGCGTGGTGTTGTAATGCGCGCGGTAGCATTTGGAAAAATGCGACGGCGAGGCAAAGCCGCAGGCAAGTGCCACATTAATCACCGTCATATCGGTTTGCATCAACAGGTTACGCGCCTTTTGCAGGCGCAATTCCATATAATACCGCTTGGGGCTACGGTTGAGGTAACGCCGGAAAAGCCGCTCAAGCTGGCGCGTCGACATGCCGACATCGCGCGCCAAAATTGACGGGCTGATCGGCTCTTCTATATTGCTTTCCATGATCTGGATGACTTGACTGAGCTTGGGATGACGCACGCCAATACGGGTGGGCACCGACAGGCGTTGGGTATCCTGATCGGTGCGGATCGACGAATAGATCAACTGATCCGCCACCTCATTGGCCATGGCCTCGCCGTGGTCATCGGCGATGATTTTCAGCATCAGATCAATCGACGAGGTGCCGCCCGCCGTTGTCATCCGGTTGCCATCCACCACAAACACCGATTTGGTCAGCTCGACATCCTCAAATTCCTCAATGAAACTATCGCGGTTTTCCCAATGAATTGTGGCGCGTTTGCCGTCCAGCAGCCCGGCCTTGGCCAGAACATAAGCCGCCGTACACAACCCGCCCAGAACAAGCCCGCGCCGGGCCTCGCGCCGGACCCAGTTGAGCAGGCGTTTGGTGGTGGCCTGCTGAATATCCAGCCCGCCACAGATCAGCATGGTATCATCGCGGTTCAGCTCATCCAGCCGCATATCCAGATCAAACCGGACCCCGGCCGAGCAGGTGATGAAATCCGGCGAATCACCGACAACTGTCCAGGCATAAATCGGTTTGCCTGCCACCCGGTTGGCAATCCGCATACAATCAATCGAGGCGGCGAAATTCAGCAGTGAAAATCCGGGTAACAAGACAAAGACAAACCGCCGGGGCGCGTCTGCCTTGTCGTCGCTTGATTTTGTTGCTCTGGTTTTCATGCGGGCGAATCTCCGGGCCATCACAAATGCAATCCGGCCACTTTTACCAAACTGGCATGTTTGGCAAGCCCCGGGCAATTAAATTCATCATTGGGGTATTTGAAACATGCGCCCATGCCCGTTGCTTTAGGGCTTTGAGGCAATTATAGACGGGGCTCTGATTTTTTATGGCGGAGTAAGACAATGACAGACTGGCAAAAATCCGACTGGCGCGCAAAGCCCCGGGTGCAGATGCCTGAATATCTTGATGGCGCAGCCCTGAACCGCGTTGAATCGAAACTGTCGCACTATCCGCCTTTGGTTTTTGCCGGTGAGGCGCGAACCCTTAAGGCGCAATTAGGGGCGGCATCACGCGGTGAGGCATTCCTATTGCAGGGCGGCGATTGCGCCGAAAGCTTTGAGCAATTCAGCGCCGATGCCATTCGTGACACCTTCAAGGTGATGCTGCAAATGGCGATGGTTCTGACGTATGGCGCCAAGGTTCCGGTGGTCAAGGTTGGCCGCATGGCCGGGCAGTTTGCCAAACCCAGAAGCGCGCCCACAGAAACCGTGAACGGCGTGGAATTACCCAGCTACCGGGGTGACATCATCAATGAGCTGGCCTTTACCGAGGCCGCCCGCATTCCCGATCCGCAAAAGATGTTGCAGGCCTATACGCAGGCCGCGGCCACGCTCAACCTGATCCGGGCGTTTTCATCCGGTGGCTATGCCGATGTGCATCAGGTGCATTCCTGGACGCTTGGTTTTACCGAAGGAGACAATGCCGCGCGCTACCGCGATATGGCCAATCATATTTCTGACGCGCTGGACTTCATGAAGGCCGCAGGCGTGGATAGTGACCGCGCCCACACGCTGCAAACGGTTGATTTTTATACCAGCCACGAAAGCCTTCTGCTGGAATATGAAGAGGCGCTGACGCGGCTTGATAGCACCTCGGGCAAATGGCTGGCTGGCTCGGGTCATTTGATCTGGATCGGCGACCGAACCCGGCAGCCGGACGGCGCGCATGTTGAGTTTTGCAAGGGCGTGCTTAATCCCATCGGCCTCAAATGCGGCCCGACGATGACGGCGGATGATCTCAAATCGCTGATGGCCACGCTGAACCCGGAAAATGAGCCCGGGCGGCTGACGCTGATCAACCGCTTTGGCGCGGGCAATGTGGGGGAACACCTGCCGCGTCTGATCAAAACCGTGCGCGATGAGGGCGCGAATGTGGTTTGGGTGTGTGATGCGATGCACGGCAACACCATCAAATCCGCCTCGGGCTATAAAACCCGGCCGTTTGAGTCTGTGCTGCGCGAGGTGCGCGAGTTTTTTGCGGTGCATAAATCCGAGGGCACTATTCCCGGCGGCGTGCATTTTGAGATGACCGGTCAGGACGTGACCGAATGCACCGGCGGCGTGCGCGCGGTCAGCGATGAGGACCTGAGTGCGCGTTATCACACCGCTTGTGATCCGCGCCTCAATGCCAGCCAATCGCTTGAACTGGCGTTTTTGGTGGCGGAAGAGCTATCAGCGCTGCGGGGTGACCGTCAGGCCGAGCGCGCCGGATAAAATAATGGCCCGGGGTTTGTAATGCCCCGGGCCTGTTTTTTGATTTACTTAACCAACCGCAGATAAGGCCGCTCGCTGCCTGTAAGGGGCGCGGTGCCGTTAAATGGCCGGGCGCTTTCGGCCATGCCTGCGGGCGGTTCAACCCCGGCGGTCTGCATCAGGCCTGCCACCGGCGACAAATCCAGCGGCGTGATCTTATGCGCGGCAATCTCAAACCGGCGCGGCGCGCGGCCAATCGGGCCTTGGGTGACAAGACAGCCCAACGCCCGCGAAATATCGCCCAGATCACTGCGCAGGGGCAGCATCACCAACGTGCCGGTCAGGGCCGGTTTGCCCATGTGACCGGGTGAGACCAGCTCAATCTGCAAGGTGGCGGGGCGCTCAAACACATCCACCAGCAACCCGGCCAGTTCATCGCGGTGGCTTGGGGCGATGAAGGCGCTGACCGGCATGCCGCGCACTTCCATGCCCAACAAATCAGAAAGATGGGTGCCGGCAATGCGCATCCGGGCCAGACCGGGGGCGATCTTTTCGGCAACAAAGGCATTGGCCAAAAGCGCCTCAATCCCGCGCGGATCAATTTCCGAGCGCCTTGGCACGTCTGTCCCGTGGCGCATGTTTTGCCAATAGTCATAAAACGCGGCAATATCGCGCCCTCGGGTTGTTGATTTCTTCAGAACCCGCACATTTTCTGACATCAATTCTTCTTGCATAACAAACCTCTTAATCACCCGTTGCGTTTCTGACGATCCGCCTGTGAGGCCTTCCTGCCCAACAACCATTTCGCCGTTGTTTAAGATAATGACATAATTGTTAGATGATTTGTCTAAAATCCGTTCTATTGGTTAATCTGAGTTATCAAAAGGTTAACGCGCCCGGTTCATGAGCTTGCCACGCGCAACCCGTATGGGTAGGACAGAAGGGTAAATTTCAGGAGGGCGGGCGTGCTACAATCAATGACAGGTTTTGCCTCGGGCAAGGGCACCCATGACGGTTTTGACTGGACATGGGAGCTGCGCGGCGTCAACGGCAAGGGGCTTGATCTGCGCCTGCGGGTGCCCGATTGGATCGCCGGGCTTGAGGCGGGGTTGCGGGCGCGGTTGGGCAAGGCGATGGCGCGCGGCAATGTCTCGTTGGCGCTTCGGGTGCAGGCCGAGGATCAGGCCGGAACACTAAGCGTGAACGCGCCGCAGATGCAGGCGGTGCTGGCGGCGATGGCGCAGGTCGAGGCGCAGGCGATGGATCAGGGGCTGTCACTGGCCCCGGCCAATGCGGCGGATGTTTTATCCCTGCGCGGGGTGCTGGAAAGCAACACGGCTGAGCACGATACTGCCGAGCTGACCAAGGCCTTGCTAGCAGATTTTGAAGGGGTGTTAGAGGGCTTTCTGGCCATGCGCGCCACGGAAGGGGCGGCCTTGGCGACGATGCTGGGCGCCCATCTTGATGATATTGCGCGGCTGACCTCTGAGGCCGCAAAGGCTGCTGAGGCGCGCAAGCCCGAAGTGGCGGCAAACCTGCGCCGGGCCTTGGCGCAGGTGATGGAAAATGCCGACGGGGTTGATGAGGCGCGTGTGGCGCAGGAACTGGCGATGCTGGCGGTAAAGGCCGATGTCACCGAGGAAATTGCCCGCCTGGGTGCGCATGTGGATGCGGCGCGTGATCTTTTGGCGCAAGGCTCGCCCATCGGGCGCAAGCTTGATTTTCTGGCGCAGGAGTTTAACCGCGAGGCGAACACCCTCTGTTCCAAATCGCAATCCACCGCGCTCACCACCCTTGGGCTGGAATTGAAAACCGTGATAGACCAGATGCGCGAACAGGTGCAGAATGTGGAATAGGGGCACAGCATGAGCAACCGACGCGGCCTTTTGATCATCCTCTCGTCGCCCTCGGGGGCGGGTAAATCCACCTTGTCAAAACGCCTGATGCATTGGGATCCGATGATCCAATTCTCGGTCTCCGCCACCACCCGCCGCCCGCGCGAAGGTGAGGTGGACGGTCAGGACTATCATTTTCTCAGTGAAGATCAGTTCAAAAGCGAGGTCGCCAGCGGGGACATGTTGGAACACGCGCATGTGTTCGGCAATTTCTACGGCTCGCCGCGCGGCCCGGTGCAGGACGCGATAGATCAGGGGCAGGACGTGCTGTTTGACATCGACTGGCAAGGCGCACAGCAAATCCGCAATTCGGCCCTTGGGGCGCATACGCTGTCTATTTTCATCCTGCCGCCGTCGATTGCCGAGCTGCGCCGCCGGTTGGAAACCCGCGCCCAGGACAGTGCCGAGGTGGTGGCCAAACGGATGCAAAAAAGCTGGGATGAGATCAGCCATTGGGATGGCTATGATTTTGTCCTGGTCAATGATGATCTGGATCAGACCGAAGAAAAACTGCGCAGCATCGTGACCGCCAGCCGCCTGCGGCGCACGCAACAGCCCGATCTCACGGAACATGTGCGCAAATTGCAAACCGAGTTTGAGGCGCGCAAATGACGGTATATACTTTGGATGGCACCGGCCCGACGTTGCCGGATGATGGCGATTACTGGGTTGCGCCGGATGCCAATGTCATTGGTAAGGTCGTGCTGGAAACGGCTGTGTCTATCTGGTTTGGCAGCACTTTGCGCGGCGATAACGAGGTGATTGAGATTGGCGCGGGCACCAATGTGCAGGAAAATACCGTGATGCATACGGATATGGGCTTTCCGCTGATCGTGGGCGCGGGCTGCACCATTGGCCACAAAGCGATGTTGCATGGCTGCGTGCTGGGCGACAATACGTTGATTGGCATGGGCGCGACGGTGCTTAACGGGGCCAAGATCGGCCGCGATTGCCTGATCGGGGCGGGGGCGCTGATCACTGAAGGCAAAGAAATTCCCGACGGGTCTTTGGTTGTGGGCGCGCCGGGCCGGGTGATCCGTTTGCTTGACGCGGCGGCGATTGAGAGCCTGCGAATAAGCGCCCTGCATTACCAGCGACGCATGCGGTTATTTCGCGACCGGCTGGAAGTCATTTAACCCCACGTCTCGGCCCCATGTAGAATCCCGGTGCCGGGACCTCTATGTTGGCCAAGAGGCCCCGGCGCAAAGGCCGGGGCGCGGGGTTTCAGGGTTACCAGCGCCTCCCCCGAGGCTCTACCGTCAGGAAATCCGGCCAGCCGATATAGCGCTCGACCAGAAAGATAATCAGCAAAACCACAACCACCCCAAGTACCAGCTTCACCCGCGCCGACGAGGGCGGGTTGCGCGCCAAGCGCGACATCAGCAATAACCACCGGGGATTCATTGGCCAGTAAACCGAACCTTGCCAATACATGGCAGGTTTCGGTTTCTCTGAGCAAAATCAATACCATAGCCAACAACAAACTCATCCGGTATTTCAAAGCCAATCCAATCAGCCTGAATATCCGCCTCGCGCCGTGACGGTTTATCCAGCAAAGCAATAGTCTTTAATTTACGCGGATGGCGGCTTTGCAGCAGGTGAACCACATGTGCCAAAGTGTGGCCGGTATCAACAATATCCTCGACCACCAGCACATCACGGCCCTCAATTTCGCCGCGAATATCCTTAAGAATGCGCACCTCCCGGCTGCTTTCCATTTCATTGCCATATGACGAGGTTTCCAGAAAATCCACCTCGACATTCATATCCAGCTCGCGCACCAGATCGGCGATGAACACGAACGAGCCGCGCAACAGGCCAACCATCACAAGCTGATCAGAATCCGAGAATTCCTGCTTGATCTCAACCGCCAGAACTTCGATCCGGGCGGCGATGGATTTGGCCGAGATCATCTGATCAATCACATAAGGCCGATCTGGCATCATACTTCCCCTTGCACTTTCCGCGCCAGTCTATGAAATAACCCGCGACTGTCACGCGAAAAATAAACGAGGCCCATGACACGCCATTCCGAGACCCGACATTTACCCTATAGCGCCCGGCAGATGTATGATCTGGTGGCCGATGTGGCGTCATATCCCGAGTTTCTGCCGTGGACATCGGCGGCGCGGGTGCGCTCAAACACGCCGATGCCCGATGGCTCGGAAGTGATGCAGGCCGATCTGGTGATCAGCTTCAAGGTGTTTCGCGAGCGGTTTGTCAGCCGGGTTGTGCTCTGGCCCGAGGCCCTGAAGATTGACACCGAATATCTGGATGGGCCGTTTAAACAGATGAATTCAACCTGGGAATTTACCGACACAGATACGGGCTGCGACGTGGCGTTTTCAGTGGACTTTGAGTTTCGCAACCGATTGTTGCAGGCCGCAGGCGGGTTATTTTTCTATGAAGCAATGCAGCGCATCGTGCGCGCCTTTGAGGCCCGCGCCGGGGGGCTTTATGGCTGATCCCGATGTTGCCAAAATCCTGGCAGAATTTGCCGCCCGTGCGTCCCCGTCTGAAATGGCTTTGGCGGTGCTGCGTCTGTCGCTTCTGGATTGGTGTGCCGTCGGAATTGCCGGGCAAACTGAGCCGGTGGCCCGCATCTTGCGCGATCAGGCGCGTGACGAATCTGGCGCGGCGCAGGCGGGCATATTTGGCAGCCCGGTGAAAGTGCCCGCGCGGATGGCGGCGCTGGTTAACGGGGCGACCAGCCACGCGCTGGATTTTGACGACACCCATTTTGCCCATATTGGCCACCCGTCAGTGGCGGTGATTCCGGCGGCTTTGGCGGTGGCGCAGTTGACCCGAGCCAGCGGGATTGATTTTCAAGTGGCCGCGCTGATCGGGGCCGAGGCCTCAATCCGTTTTGGCCTGTGGCTGGGGCGCGGGCATTATCAAATTGGGTTTCACCAGACCGCCACCGCCGGGGCCTTTGGCGCCACCGTGGCAGCGGCGCGGCTGTTAAAGCTGGATCAAGGGCAGATTGCGATGGCGCTTGGGTTGGTAAGCACCCGCGCCTCGGGTCTCAAATCGCAGTTTGGCAGCATGGGCAAGCCGTTGAACGCGGGGTTTGCTGCGGCCAATGGGGTGGAGGCTGCATTGCTGGTGCATCGGGGGATGTCAAGTAATCTCAATGCATTAGAGGGTGTTTCTGGATTTGGAGAAACCCATCACGGCGAAGGCAATATTGCCGCGTTTGACACGATCGGGCTGGAATGGCTGTTTGAAACGGTCAGCCATAAATACCACGCCTGCTGTCATGGGCTGCACGCCATGCTTGAGGCCTTGGGGCCGGTTTTACCGCTGGAGTTTGACGCGATTTCAGGGATTGAAATTCGCACCCATCCGCGGTGGTTGAATGTGTGCAACATTGCCCGGCCCGAAACCGGGCTTGAGGCCAAATTCAGCTATAAAATGGCGGCGGCGATGCGGGTTTTGGGCCATGACACTGGTCAGCCGGGCAGTTTTACGGATGCTTTGTGTCGCGATCCTAACCTTCTGAATCTGTGTGATAGAATTGAAGTGCACGGCGATGACAGCCTGAGTGAAATGCAGTCAAAGCTGCGGATTACCATGAAAGATGGGTCTGTGCAGGGGCTGTTTTATGATCTTGATCAACACCAAACCTTTGCGGTGCGACAAGACAGGATGCTGGCCAAAGCCGCCGGTTTGCTGGGGTCTGACCATGCCGATCGTTTGTGGTTCAAAATCCTGACTGCCGCCACGCCCGATGATCTGATGGCCGATATTGTGGTTTGATTTGCTTGTCTCAGTTAATCGATTGGTGCAGCATTTCCATCGCGTGGTCCACGCTGGCCTGACGCACATTTTCGCGGCCCAACGCGCCAAATTCAACCGTGTGGGCGGCGGTCTTTTGGCCGGTTCGGGCAAGGGCAAAACACACCCGGCCTTCGGGTTTTTCGCCCGAGCTTCCCGGCCCGGCAATGCCGGTAATCGCCAATGAAATATGGGCGCTCGCGCGTTTTAGCGCGCCGTCGGCCATCTCAGTGGCTACTTCCTCAGACACCGCGCCAAAGGTTTTTAGAGTGCCCGGATTGACGCCGAGCATGTCCATCTTGGCGGCATCGGAATAGGTGACAAAACCATAGTCAAAGACATCGGACGCCCCCGCCGTTTGGGTGATCTCAGCCGCGAGCAACCCGCCGGTGCAGCTTTCGGCGGTGGTCAGGCGCAGGCCCTGATCGCGGGCGCGCATGATCAGGTGGGCACTTGTGGTCATTTCATCAAAACCCCGTGCGAAAGCCCGGCGAGGGCGACCACCAGAATGGCCGCGAAAATGCCGGCAATCACATCATCCAGCATGACACCCAGCGCATCGCCGCGCCGGTCGGCCCAACCGATGGGGCCGGGTTTGAGTATATCAAACAAACGAAAGCCAAGGAATGCGACAATCCAGCCCGGCCAGAGCGCGGTTAATGGCGCGCCTGTGTGGCTGGCCCCGATGGAAACCACCCAAAGGGCGATCCATTGACCAACCACCTCGTCAATCACAATTTCGGAGGGGTCGTGATCCTTTTTTCCTTTTGTATCCAATGCAGTAGTCCACCATCCTAAGGTAAATACTACAAAGGTTGCCAGCACCAAAAGCGGCCAGCCGCCGAGGATATGAAGGCCCCAAGCCATTGGAATCGCTGCTAAAGATCCCCATGTGCCGGGGGCGGGGCGGAGGTGGCCGATGTAGAAGACTGTGGTGATGAAATGGATCATTTTTGTACCAATGTTACGGTGGCCTGAGCGGCGATGCCTTCGGAGCGGCCGGTGAAGCCGAGGCGCTCGGTGGTGGTGGCTTTGACCGAGATGCGGTCGGGGGCCACGGTGGTGATGCGGGAAATCGCTGCGATCATTGCCGGTGCATGGGGTGTGATTTTGGGCTGCTCACATATAAGAGTGACGTCTATATTATTGATAGCAAACCCTTTTTCCGCAGCCATGTCAGCGGCGTGGCGCAGGAATATGTGGCTTTCAGCGCCTTTCCATTGCGCATCTGTGGGCGGAAAATGACGGCCAATATCACCCTCAGCAAGGGCGCCGTAGATGGCATCTGTGAGGGCGTGCAGGCCGACATCGGCGTCGGAATGACCCTGCAATCCGCGCTCAAAAGGGATGGGGACACCGCATAAAACAACCTGATCTCCGGGGCCGAAACGGTGCACGTCATAGCCACTGCCAACTCGTATATCCATTTGATTTTCCAGTATTTTTCGGGCGCGGGCAAAATCCTCAGGGGTGGTGATTTTCAGGTTTTCCTCATCGCCGGGCAGGATGCGCACGGCAATTCCGGCGGCGCGGGCGACCTCGACATCATCGGCGGCGGGGCCGTCATAGGCACGGTGGGCTTGTAATATGGCATTGAAATCAAAGCCTTGAGGGGTTTGGGCGCGGTATAGACCGGCGCGACCTTGGGTGCCGGTGACATGGCCATCCGCGCCTTGCCATAGGGCGTCTGAGACGGGCAAAGCCGGGGCCACGGCCTGTGCGGCGCTGGTCTGTAAGTTGTACAAGTTGTACAAAATGAGTCCAGGTTTTGTACAACATCGGGCCACATCATGGATCAAAACATGCGCGACCCCGGACTCAACCAGAAATTCCAGCCCGTTGCGCACCGATTGCGCCCGAGTCTCGCCGCCGGGGACAACCGATATTTTGCCGCTCGGGGAGTAGTGGTCAAGATCATCGGGATGCAGCACCAAGATGATGCGGTCAATCTCATCAAGGGCGGCGAATGTATCCACCGTATGATCAATCACCCGGCGGCCCCCGAGCATTTGCCATTGCTTGGGCAGCGCGCCCCCGGCGCGGGTGCCGCGACCGGCGGCGACGATGATGGCGGCTGTTGTCATGGTCAATGACTACGATTCTGGCCGGGGAAGCGCAATGGGTGGCGGCGGGTTTTGCGCAGGCTCAAAACATGCGGCAAAGGCAGTTTTACTTTAGGCCAACAAACCTATAACGTGTAAGCGCAACAAGAGATCCGATTTAAAAAAGGGGAATGCATGGCAAGTGCAAAGCTCAGTCAGGATCCGCATAAGACTGGGGAAAGACGGGAAAAGAACCTTGAGGTGGCCATTGGCCGCGAAGTACGCGATTTTCGCCGCCGCCGGGGGATGACAGTGGCCGATCTGGCTGATTCTACCGGGCTTTCCGTTGGGATGCTTTCAAAGATCGAAAATGGCGTGACATCGCCCTCATTAACCACATTACAGGCGTTATCCAGTGCGTTGAGCGTGCCGGTAACGGCATTTTTCCGACGGTTTGAGGAAAGCCGCGAAGCGGTGCATGTGGTGGCGGGCAAAGGGGTTGAGACAGAGCGCGCCGGCACACGCGCGGGCCATCAGTATAATTTACTGGGGCATTTGAAAACCAATTCCAGCGGTGTGATGGTTGAGCCTTATCTGATCACGCTGACGGAAAAATCGGATATTTTCCCTACATTTCAGCATGATGGCACTGAATTACTGTATATTCTGGAGGGTGAGGTTGGCTATCGCCATGGCGATCAGAGCTTTCACCTCAAACCCGGAGACAGCCTGTTTTTTGATGCCGATGCACCACATGGGCCGGATCAGTTGATCAAGCTGCCGGTCAGGTATTTGTCGGTGATCTCATACCGGCAATCGGGGACGTAAATTATTCCTGTTATGAATATATCATTCTTATGGTTGAAATAGATTGCAACTCCGGTTAGATTGAACCGGATGAGGAATGGAGGCGCGCATGTGCGGCATTGTGGGGTTGTTTTTGAAGGATAAGGCGTTGGAGCCGGACTTGGGCCGGATGCTGACGGATATGCTGATTACCATGTCGGATCGTGGCCCCGATAGTGCGGGGATTGCGATCTATGGCGCGGCGGATGCAGGGCGGGCGAAGCTGACCATTCAGGCGGATGATCCGGGCGCGGTTTTTGCGGGACTTGCCATGGCGTTAAGCGATGAACTTGATGTAAAGGTGAACCTGCGGGTCAAGGATACTCATGCGGTGATTGAGCTGCCGCAAGACAAATTGCAAGCGGCGCGGGCGGCATTGAAAAAACTGCGCCCCGGCGCGCGGGTGATGAGCGCGGGTGAGGTGATGGAGATTTACAAAGAGGTGGGCCTGCCGGGCGATGTGGCCGAGCGGTTTGATATTCCTGCATTGCAGGGCACCCACGGGATTGGCCACACAAGGATGGCCACCGAATCGGCGGTGACCACGCTGGGGGCGCATCCGTTTTCCACCGGGCCGGATCAGTGTCTGGTGCATAATGGCTCCCTGAGCAATCACAATTCGCTCAGGCGCAAGTTGGCGCGCGAGGGGGTGAATGTGGAGACCGAGAATGACACCGAAGTGGCCGCTGCGTACCTGACCTGGAAGATGCAGGGGGGCAGTACTCTGGGTGAGGCTTTGGAATCGGGGATTGATGATCTCGATGGGTTTTACACCTTTGTGGTCGGTACCAAGGATGGCTTTGGCGTGGTGCGGGACCCGATTGCGTGCAAGCCTGCGGTGATGGCTGAGACCGATCAATATGTGGCTTTTGGCAGTGAATACAGGGCGTTGGTGAACTTGCCGGGGATTGAAGATGCCCGCGTATGGGAGCCTGAACCCGCAACCGTTTATTTCTGGACGCATTAAGATGCAGATATTTGATTTAGAAGCCAAAGGGCTGCGCGCGCTGAATGCAAAATTGCAGGCGCAGGGGCCGGACACCAATGAAACCGCCTGGGAGGTGATCAACGCCAAGGGCAGTCATGCGATTGCGGTGGGGTTGACGGCGCCAATAGACGTCACCGTGCGCGGCTCAACCGGGTATTATTGCGCCGGGATGAATGCCGAGGCCACCATCCGGGTGGATGGCAGCGCCGGGCCGGGGGTGGCCGAGAATATGATGTCGGGCGAGGTGATTGTTGAGGGCGATGCCAGCCAATATGCCGGGGCCACGGGGCATGGCGGTTTGCTGGTGATCAAGGGCAATGCGGCGAGCCGGTGTGGGATTTCCATGAAGGGGATTGATATTGTGGTGCAGGGCAATATTGGCCACATGTCGGCGTTCATGGCGCAATCGGGCAATCTGGTGGTGTGTGGCGATGCTGGCGACGCCTTGGGCGATTCGATTTACGAGGCGCATTTATTTGTGCGCGGATCGGTCAAAAGTCTGGGCGCGGATTGCATTGAAAAAGAAATGCGGCCCGAGCATTTGGAGATACTGGCGGACCTGATTGAACGATCCGGGGTTGATGCCAAACCGGATGAGTTCACCCGCTATGGCTCGGCCCGCAAGCTTTATAATTTTGATATTGATAATGCCTATTGAGGGGGTCGGTCATGGCTGAGGATGAAAAACACACCATTCCGCGGACTGTGCCGCAACAGTCGGCGACATTTACCCAAGCGGTGAATGCCGAGATCCGGCGGGCGGCGGCGACGGGGATTTATGATATTCGCGGCGGCGGGGCCAAACGAAAAGTGCCGCATTTTGATGATCTGTTGTTTTTGGGCGCGTCGATGTCGCGTTATCCGCTGGAAGGTTACCGCGAGCGTTGTGATACCAATGTGGTGCTCGGCACGCGCTTTGCCAAGAAACCGATTGAGCTGGATATTCCGATCACGATTGCGGGGATGAGTTTTGGCTCACTCTCCGGACCCGCCAAAGAGGCGCTTGGGCGAGGGGCCTCGGCGGCGGGGACTTCTACCACCACCGGCGATGGTGGCATGACGCCCGAGGAGCGCGGGCATTCGACCAAGCTGGTCTATCAATATCTGCCGTCGCGTTATGGCATGAACCCGGTTGATCTGCGCCGGGCGGATGCGATTGAAATTGTGGTTGGGCAAGGGGCCAAGCCCGGCGGCGGCGGGATGCTGTTGGGGCAAAAGATCAGTGATCGCGTGGCCGGGATGCGCAATCTGCCTAAGGGGATTGATCAGCGTTCGGCCTGTCGGCACCCCGATTGGACCGGGCCGGACGACCTTGAGATCAAGATTTTGGAGCTGCGCGAGATTACCGCTTGGGAAAAGCCGATTTATATCAAGATTGGCGGCGCAAGGCCTTATTTTGACACGACTTTAGCGGTCAAGGCCGGGGCGGATGTGGTGGTGCTGGACGGGATGCAGGGCGGCACGGCGGCCACTCAGGATGTGTTCATCGAGCATGTGGGGCAGCCGATTTTGGCCTGCATTCGCGAGGCGGTGCGCGCGCTGGAAGACCTTAATATGTACCGCGAGGTGCAGTTGATTGTCTCGGGCGGTATCCGCTCGGGCGCGGATGTGGCCAAGGCGCTGGCACTGGGCGCGGATGCGGTGAGCATTGGCACGGCGGCGATGATTGCGATTGGTGATAATGACCCCAAGTGGGAGGCCGAGTATCAGAAGCTGGGCACCACGGCGGGGGCCTATGATGACTGGCACGAGGGCGCGGACCCGGCGGGGATTTCAACGCAATATCCCGAATTATCGGCGCGGCTGGACCCGGTTGAGGCCGGGCGGCATCTGCGCAATTACCTCAAGGTGATGACGCTGGAGGCGCAAACTTTGGCCCGGGCCTGTGGCAAAAACCATGTGCATAATCTTGAGCCTGAGGATTTGGTGGCGCTGACGCTGGAGGCCGCCGCGATGGCAAAAGTGCCGCTTTCGGGCACCGATTGGTATCCGGGAAAACCCGGAACCGGATTTTAAGAACGACCACAGGGAGATATATCCATGACCATAGATCTGGCCGCATTTGCCGCTGAAAACGGCGTTAAATACTTCATGATTTCCTTTACGGATTTGTTTGGCGGGCAACGCGCCAAGCTGGTTCCGGCACAGGCAATAGCCGGTATGCAAGAGGATGGCGCGGGCTTTGCGGGCTTTGCCACCTATCTGGATATGACGCCAGCGCACCCTGATATGCTGGCGGTGCCAGACCCAAGTTCGGTCATTCAACTGCCGTGGAAGCCTGAGGTTGCGTGGGTGGCTGCCAATCCGGTGATGGAGGGCAAGGATGTAGATCAGGCGCCCAGAAATGTGCTGCGCAAGCTGATTGATCAGGCCGCCGCCGAGGGGATGCATGTCAAGACCGGCATCGAGGCGGAGTTTTTCCTGCTGACGGCGGATGGCAGCGCGCTGAGCGACGAATATGATACCGCCGCCAAGCCCTGCTATGACCAACAAGCGGTGATGCGGCGCTATGATGTGGTGCGCGAGATTTGCGACTATATGCTTGAGCTTGGCTGGGGTCCGTATCAGAACGACCATGAGGATGCCAACGGCCAGTTTGAGATGAATTGGGAGTATGACGACGCGCTGCGCACCGCCGATAAACACAGCTTTTTCAAGTTCATGACCAAATCCGTGGCGGAAAAGCACGGCATTCGTGCCACCTTCATGCCCAAGCCGGTTGAGGGGCTGACGGGTAATGGCTGTCACGCGCATATCTCGGTTTGGGATGCGCCCGGGAATGCGGCGAAGGTCAATGTATTTGCCACCGATAAAGGCACCGGGCAGACCGGGGAATTGGGCCTTTCTGAGCAGGGCGCGCATTTTCTGGGCGGGATTATGAAACATGCCAGTGCGCTGGCGGCGATCACCAATCCGACGGTGAATTCCTATAAACGGATCAACGCGCCGCGCACCATGTCGGGGGCCACCTGGGCGCCCAATACGGTGACGTGGACCGGCAATAACCGCACCCATATGGTGCGGGTGCCCGGCCCGGGGCGGTTCGAATTGCGGCTGCCGGATGGGGCGGTGAACCCCTATTTGTTGCAGGCGATTATCATTGCGGCGGGGCTGAGCGGGGTGCGCTCAAAGGCCGATCCCGGCCCGCGGTATGATATTGATATGTATGCCGAAGGTCATAAGATCACCGGCGCGCCAAAACTGCCGCTGAATATGCTGGATGCGATGCGGTTTTATGATGAGGATGCTGAGCTAAAGGGGATGCTGGGCGAGGAATTTTCAGCGGCCTTTCTCAAGCTCAAGCGGCAGGAATGGGATAGCTTTGCCAACCATTTCTCGGCCTGGGAGAAAGAGCATACGCTGGATATCTAAGCGTCAAGCGTCACCCATATGGGCACATGATCCGAGGGCTTTTCGCGGTCGCGGATTTCGCTGTCGATGCGGCAATCCGTGAGCAGGTCAGCGGCTTGCGGCGTCAGTAAAAAATGATCAATCCGGATGCCGTCATCGCGCCTGCGTGCGCCTGCCTGATAATCCCAGAAGGTATAATGCCCCTCGCCTTGGGTGCGGGCGCGAAAGGCGTCGGTAAAGCCCAGAT
>CAZZKL010000033.1:0-23080 GCA_964655135.1 uncultured Roseovarius sp.
TATCATTGAACTGGACGGGGCCGCACTTGGGATCACCGGCCTGACCGGGCAGCAGGTTGTGACGACGTTTGCGGTGGTGGTGAATGGCAATGTTGAGTTTAATTTCGGCGCGGGGGATATTCTGACGATCCAGAACCTTACTGATACCGCCGGGCTGGGCGTGGATATTTTTGTGGTTTGAATTGATGGTTTAACGCACCAGTTCTTTCATGCCCTGCTCAAGCCCTGCCAGCGTCATCGGCACCATCTGACCGGCAAATATTTTGTCGATCATGCCAATAGATTGCGTATAGCCCCAGTGATCCTTGGGGATCGGATTGATCCACAAATTGGACGGCCATTGATCGCGCGCGCGGGCCAGCCAGACTTGGCCTGCCTCGGCATTCATATGCTCATTGGCCCCGCCGGGATAGGCAATCTCATAGGGTGACATGCTGGCGTCGCCGACAAAGATGCATTTGTAATCCGCGCCGTAGGTGCGCAGAATCTCATTGGTGGGGATTTGCGCATCCCAGCGGCGGCGGTTGTCGCGCCACACCCCTTCATAAAGGCAGTTGTGGAAATAGAAATATTCCAAGTGTTTGAATTCAGCGCGGGCGGCTGAAAACAGCTCTTCCACCACTTTGATATAAGCGTCCATCGAGCCGCCAACATCGAGGAAAAGCAGCACTTTTACCGCATTGCGCCGCTCGGGGCGGGTTTGCACGTCAAGATAGCCATGCTCGGCGGTGGCGCGGATGGTGCCGCTCAAATCAAGCTCGTCTGCCGCCCCGTCGCGGGCCCAGCGGCGCAGGCGGCGGAGCGCCACTTTGATGTTGCGGGTGCCCAGCTCAACCCTGTCATCGAGATTACGAAACTCGCGCTTGTCCCAGACCTTGACGGCGCGCTGGTGGCGGCTTTGATCCTGACCGATGCGGATGCCTTCGGGGTTATAGCCATAAGCGCCAAACGGCGAGGTGCCCGCCGTGCCGATCCATTTATTGCCGCCCTGATGGCGGTTTTCCTGCTCGGCCAGACGCTGTTTCAATGTCTCCATCAGCTTATCAAAGCCGCCCAAGGCCTCAATCTCGGCTTTTTCGGCCGCGCTCAGGTGCTTTTCGGCCATCTTCTCAAGCCAATCATTCGGCAGGTCAATCGCGCCCAGCACCTCAGCGGCAGTGATTTTCTCAAGCCCGCTGAAACTGGCGGCAAAGGCGCGGTCAAAGCGGTCGATGTTGCGCTCATCTTTGACCATGGTCATGCGGGCGAGATAATAGAACCCTTCCGCGTCATAGGTGACAAGCCCCGCGCGCATCGCCTCAAGAAAGCTTAAGAATTCGCGCAGGGAAACCGGGATGCCAGCATTTCGCAGGGTTTCAAAGAAGGGCAGGAACATGGGCGGTGGCCGGGGTTACATGCTGCGGGTGATTATGATCGAGATGAACAGGCCGATAAGGGCAAATAATACCGCATAGATAATGGCATATTGCGCAATATCAGCCAGCTTGCCTTTACGACGGCGGGCTTTGATCGCGCCAAATACCGCGCCAAGTATAGCCCCGAATAATATGATCATGGCTTATCCGTTTATGGTGTCGAGCGTTGCGATTTCGGGGGCTTTGGTCAGTTTTGAACGCAGCACCCAATCGGTGCCAAAGCCGTAGCGCGCCCAGCCCAGACTGTCCAGCCGAAGCGCCTGTGCCATGTCTTTATCGCCCATCATCTCAAGCGCCTCGGCGCGCAGCAGCATCAGATTAGCCAAAAGTGCTGCATCCTCGTGACGTTTGGCAGTGTCGATATAGGGCATGACAAGTTTCAGCGCCACATCCGGTTGCCCCGCACGGATTGCCCAAGCTGCCAGTTGTGTGGCGGTATTGGCCTGATGTACCGCCGTGCCCGGGGTTTGCTGATAGGCTTTCATCGCGGCGCGAAAATGCTGCACCGAGAGCGCCGGATTAGAGCGTTTTGTCAGTCGGCCAAGGGTGTAATGGGTGAAACCAAGGCGGTGATCATACCAGCCCTCGGCCTTGGCAATGGCCAAAGCCTTGTTGGCCGCACGCATCCGTTTGGCCTGTGAAGCGCCCGGCCCCAACGCGGTTTCAATCGCATTGATCCAGGCGCGCGGCGTTGTTTTGGCATGGCGCGGCGACAGGGTATCGCCATGTGGATTGAGCCGGCTAAGGATCGCAGGCAGCCGGCTTGCCACCTGTTGACGGGTCATGCCGGAATGCAACTCGGGCTGATAGGTGGCGCGCAGGATCAGCATATCAAACCCGGTAAGGATGGTTTGCATGTTGTCATCATTATAGATGCTGTCGGGCAAGCGGTAGAGATCATTGAGCGGGCCAAGCGCCTGCGCCAGTTCCTCATGCAGGCAATCGCGGGATTCCTGCGGGCTGACATCATTGGGCAGGAAGATCGCCAGCCGTGTGCGTTTACGCATCTCAGCCCAGCCTGTCCTTCTGCCGCGCCCGATTGAGCGGTATTCTTTCAGGCTTGAGACATTGGGCACCACGAAACAGGCAGCACTGGGTTGAAACCTTTGGATATCGCGACGCGATACCGCCTCGATTGTGATATTGGCCGCCTTGCCGCTGACCCGTGAGATATTAACCCCTGCCTCGCTGCGCAGGCGGCGCAGCAGCCGGTCAAGATCAGGCAGCAGCGTCACCGGAGGCGCGCCGGTGACCCGCACCGTGACCGGGCCTTCAAATCGGGTTAAAACCGGCAGGGCGCTACCGGATTCCAGTTGAAACGACAGATCAAGGAAATCGCGCGCAATATCGCTGTTGGCGCGCGCGGGCGGTAGTGGATTGGGGGTTGAGAATGTTTTGATCGGCGGCAGCCGGTCGCGCTCGGGTGTGGCGGCGCGTGATGTGGTATTGGCGTCCGGGACCGGCGTGCAGGCCCCAAGCAACAGCACCAGCGGCAAAATCAGCCAGTTAAATCTCACCGGGCGCGTCAATTTCACTGGGCGCGTCTTCACCGGGCGCGTCAAAAGTCGGGCTTTCGTCTGCACATGCATAAGCGGGCCTTTGGGAGTTATTCAGGAGGATTTATCCAGTCAGAAACGTTTAAGGTAAATATTTCCCCAAGAAAAACAAGTTAATACCGGGTGCGCGTCGCAGATATTCAGCGTTGTTGCCGCCGTGCCATGAAGGCCAGACGCTCAAACAGATGCACGTCCTGCTCATTCTTCAGCAATGCGCCGTGCAGTTTGGGCAGGGCGTTTGCACCGCTGCGTTGCAGGTCTTCGGCGGTCAGATCTTCGGCCAGCAGCAGCTTGAGCCAGTCGAGCACTTCGGATGTTGACGGCTTTTTCTTCAGGCCGGATTGATCGCGGATTTCGTAAAACTGCGTCAGGGCGGTGGTCAAAAGCGCGTCTTTGATGCCGGGGAAATGCACCTCAACAATCTGGCGCATGGTATCGGTATCGGGAAAGCGGATGTAGTGGAAAAAGCAACGCCGCAGGAAGGCGTCGGGCAGCTCTTTTTCATTGTTTGAGGTGATGATCACCACCGGGCGGTGCTTGGCGCGGATGGTCTCATTTGTCTCGTAGACATGGAACTCCATCTTATCAAGTTCCTGCAACAGATCGTTGGGAAACTCGATGTCGGCCTTGTCAATCTCATCTATCAGCAGCACCAGGCGTTCGTCTGCCGTAAACGCCTGCCAAAGCTTGCCGGGGCGGATGTAATTGGCCACATCATGCACCCGTGGATCCCCAAGTTGGCTATCGCGCAGGCGCGAAACCGCATCATATTCATAAAGGCCTTGCTGTGCCTTGGTGGTGGATTTGATGTTCCATTCCAGCAAGGTAAGGCCCAACGCGGCGGCCACCTGCCGTGCCAGCTCGGTTTTGCCGGTGCCCGGCTCGCCTTTGACCAGCAGGGGGCGCTCAAGCGTGATGGCGGCATTAACGGCAATGCGCAGGTCATCGGTGGCGATATAGCTGTCGGAACCTTGGAATTTCATCGGTTTTCAATCCTCATTAACGTGCATTGCTTGCCCCGTTGTGGGCAAAAAGTAAAGCCTGTGGAAAATCAGATCAATGTCGCGTGATTGGCTAGTGACAAAGCCGGGTCGCGGGTGTAATGCATCGCCAAGGAGCGCCATTTGTCCGAGGAGAACATCATGCCCGACGCTGGCCTTAAGAAAGGGACCCAAATGAAAGCGGAACAGTTTCTGCCCGAGGATTATCGCCCGGCTGAAGATGAACCATTCATGAATGACCGGCAGGTGGAATATTTCCGCCGTAAGCTGAAGGGGTGGCGCGATGACCTGATATCGGGCAATCGCGACACCATTGAGGGGCTGCAAGACGGCACCCGCGCAATTCCTGATGTGGCGGATCGCGCCAGCGAGGAAACCGACCGCGCGCTTGAATTGCGCACCCGCGACCGGCAGCGTAAACTTGTCGGCAAGATCGAACAGGCGCTGCGCCGGATTGAAGAAGGCGAATACGGCTATTGCGAGGTAACCGGCGAGCCGATCAGCCTCAAACGCCTTGACGCGCGCCCGATTGCCACCATGAGCCTTGAGGCGCAGGAAAATCACGAGCGCCGGGAAAAAGTGCATCGCGACGATTGAGCACAGGGCATTTGACCAAAGATTTGAACGCCGGGGCTTTCGCTTCGGCGTTTTTTGTATCATGGCTGGGGTATGGATTTAGATGATTTGAAAACACTGGTAATTGGTGCCGGAATTGGTGGCTTGGCTGTGGCCCGGGCCTTGGCGTTGCGTGGCGCGGATGTGACGGTGCTGGAGCAGGCCGGCGAGATTGCCGAAGTCGGCGCGGGCCTGCAGATCAGCCCCAATGGTTTCGCCGTGCTCAAGGCGCTTGGTCTGGGCGAGGGATTGCGCGCCACATCGGTGCAGGGCCGGGCGGTGGCCTTGCATGATTACCAGCACGGTGAGGTGCTCCGGCTTGATCTGGGCCTGCTTGAAGACCAGAATTATTATTTTGTGCACCGCGCCGATCTGATTGATCTGCTGGCGGATGGCGCGCGCGATGCGGGGGTGAAAATCCGGTTGCTGCAAAAGGTTGATCAGGTTGTGCCGGGGGAGAAGCCAAAGGTAATTCTGTCCAATGGGACCGAGATCATGGCGGATCTGGTGGTGGGCGCGGATGGGCTGCATTCGCGGCTAAGGCCGGTGCTGAATGGCGATAACCCGCCGTTTTTCACCGGGCAGGTGGCGTGGCGTATGATTGTGCCCAACGACGCGGGCCGTGGCCCCGAGGCCCATGTGCATATGGGGCCGCACCGGCATTTGGTGAGTTATCCGCTGCGCGGCGGGCGGGATTTGAATATCGTGGCGGTGCAGGAGCGCGCGGATTGGGCCGAAGAAAGCTGGAGCCAGCGCGATGATCCCGAGACCCTGCGCGCTGCGTTTGCCGATTTCGGGCCTGAGGTGCAGGGGATGCTGGCCAAGGTTGATGAGGTTCACCTGTGGGGGCTTTTCCGGCATATGGTGGCGCCGGTCTGGCAAGGCGGCGGCACCGCTTTACTGGGCGATGCGGCACATCCCACCTTGCCGTTTATGGCGCAGGGCGCGGTGATGGCGCTGGAAGATGCCTGGGTTCTGGGTGATGCGCTGTCTAGGTCTCTGTCGCAGCAGGGCACGATTGCAAAGGGCCTTGCCAGTTATCAGCACCGGCGCGCGGCGCGGGTGCAACGGGTGATCAATGTGGCAAATGGCAATGCCCGCAAATACCACCTGTCTTTCGGGCCTTTGCGGTGGGCGGCGCATTCGGCGCTCAGGCTGGGCGGGTCTGTGGCCCCAAAGCGGATGATGACGCGGTTTAATTGGCTCTATGGCTATGATGTGACGCGCGATAGTTAGGGCGCAGCACCATGGAGATTATGCCCCATGCCCCGGCCCTGCGCCGGGGCCGGGACGTGGGGAGGTCAGGCCATCATTTTTTGCACAACCTCACCAAAGGAGGACGGCGTGGGGACAATCGTCACCCCGGCCTCGCTTAGAATATCAACCTTTTCCTGCGCCGATTCGCCAAACGCCGAGACGATGGCCCCGGCGTGCCCCATGGTGCGGCCTTTGGGGGCGGAAAGCCCGGCGATATAAGCCGCCACGGGTTTGCTCATGTGATCGCGAATATAGCGCGCCGCTTCGGCCTCTTGCGGGCCGCCAATTTCGCCCACCAAAACCACTGCATCGGTGTCTGGATCATTCTCAAACAGCTCCAGAATGTCACGAAAGCTTGACCCGTTGATCGGATCGCCACCGATGCCAACAGACGATGACACGCCAATCCCCACTTCCTTCATCTGTGACGCTGCCTCATAGCCCAGCGTGCCCGACCGGCCAATGATACCGACCCGCCCCGGCATATAGATATGCGGCGGCATCAGCCCGGCAAACCCCTGTCCCGGGGTGATGATCCCGGCGCAGTTGGGGCCGATAAGGCGCATGCGGGCCTCGGATTTATAGCGCCGCATATAGCGTTTGACCCGGATCATGTCTGAGGCCGGGATGCCATCGGCGATGCAAACGCAGGTCTTTATGCCCGCATCCGCCGCCTCCATGATCGCGTCCGCCGCAAAGGGCGGCGGCACAAAGCAGATCGCCAGCGTGGCATGGGTTTCAGACACAGCGCCCTTGATGGTGTTGAAAACCGGCAGGCCGTTATGGGTGCTGCCGCCTTTGCCCGGGGTCACGCCGCCAACCACATTGGTGCCGTGGTTGATCATGTCTTGCGCGTGAAAGCTGCCGATGCGACCGGTCAGGCCCAGCACCAGAACTTTTGTATTTTTGTCGATCAAAATAGCCATCAGGATTTCCCTCCTTCATGGGCAGATTTCCACATCCCAACCACCTTTTCAGCGGCATCCGCAAGAGTGGGCGCGGTGATAATATTCAGCCCACTTTCGCGCAGGATTTTCTGGCCTTCAGCCTCGTTTGTGCCGGACAATCGCACCACCAGCGGCATTTTCAGCTCAAGCTCGCGCACCGCGCGGATCACCCCCTCGGCGATCCAGTCGCAACGGTTAATACCGGCAAATATATTCACCAAAATCGCCTCAACTTCCGGGTCATTCAGCACCGCGCGAAACGACATCAAAACCCGCTCGGGCGAGGCGCCGCCGCCAACATCAAGGAAATTCGCCGGCTCGCCGCCCGCCATTTTGATCATGTCGAGCGTGGCCATGGCCAGCCCCGCGCCGTTGACGATACAGCCGATACGGCCCTCAAGGCCGATATAGTTCAGGCCGCGATCCTGCGCATAGGTTTCGCGCTTATCTTCTTGGCTTTTGTCGCGCATTTCGGAAATTTCCGGGCGTCTGAACAGCGCGTTATCGTCAAAGCTGATCTTGGCATCCAAAGCGACAATCTCACCACCGGTGGTGATCACCAGCGGGTTAATTTCAACCATGGTGGCGTCAAGCTCGCTCATCACCCGGTAGCAGCCGGTGATGGTTTTAACAGCCTGCGCAATCAGCGTGGCGTCCAGCCCCAGTTGAAAGGCAATCTCACGCGCCTGAAACGCCTGCATCCCCACCGCCGGATCGACCACCGAGCGGATAATCGAATCAGGTTCGTCGGCTGATATATCCTCAATCTCCATGCCGCCCTGGGCCGAGGCCACCACCACGACGCGCTCTTCGGTGCGGTCCATCACAAATCCAAGGTATATTTCTTGAGCAATATCAGTGGCTTCTTCGACGTATAACCGGCCTACAAGTTTACCCTGCGGGCCGGTCTGATGGGTCACCAGCTTGCGCCCCAGCATCCAAGTGGCGGCGTCGGATATTTCCTCGTCCGTGGCGCAGATACGCACGCCGCCCGCCTTGCCGCGCGCGCCGGAATGGATTTGTGCCTTGACGACGCAGCGCTCGCCCGACAGCTCATGACTGCGGTAGACCGCCTGTTCGGGGCTGTAGGCAATGCCACCGCGCGGCACCGAGACGCCGAATTGTTTCAGCAGGTCTTTGGCCTGATATTCGTGTATGTCCATTTTAGCCTCCGCTCAGGTTTGCGCGGCGATGGCATCAGCCACCGTCAGCACGTTGTTGGCCATGCGCTCAGAGGCGGCGTCGATCATCTTGCCGTCCAATGAGGCCGCCCCTTTGCCCTCGGCCGCCGCCTTTTTCAGCTCTTCAATGATGCGCCGGGCGCGGGTGACTTCTGATTCGGGCGGTGAAAACACCTGATTGGCCAGCGCGATCTGACTGGGATGAATTGCCCATTTGCCTTCAATGCCTAGGGCCGCCGCGCGTTTGGCCGAGAGGATATAACTGTCAGGGTCGCTGAAATCGCCAAATGGGCCATCAATGGCGCGCAGGCCATAAGCGCGGCAGGCCACGGTCATGCGGCTGAGGGCATAATGCCACTGATCGCCGGGGTAATCTTCGTTCAGCCCACCAATCACCTGTGTGCGGGCGCGGTTCGAGGCGGCGTAATCCGCCACCCCAAAATGCATTGCTTCAAGGCGTCCGGGGGCGGCGGCGATGGCCTCGACATTGGCCATGCCAAGGGCGGTTTCAATCAGCGCCTCAAGGCCGATTTTGTGGCGCAGGCCCATGGCTTCTTCGATCTGACTGATCAGGGTTTCGACCGTATAGAGATCACCGGGCACGCCGACTTTGGGCACCAGAATGGTATCCACATGTTGGCCTGCTTGTTCAATGATATCAACCACATCGCGGTACATATAATGGGTATCAAGGCCATTGATCCGGATCGACATGGTTTTGCCTTTGGCCTTCCAGTCAATGTCATTCAGCGCCTCAATGATGTTCTTGCGCGCCTGCA
Source organism: uncultured Roseovarius sp. (assembly GCA_964655135.1). Taxonomy (GTDB): domain Bacteria; phylum Pseudomonadota; class Alphaproteobacteria; order Rhodobacterales; family Rhodobacteraceae; genus Roseovarius. Next base: position 8,752 of record CAZZKL010000033.1, read on the forward strand.
CCTTATCGGGCGGGGCAACGGCATCTTCGAGGTCAAGAAAAATGTAGTCGACATCGCTGTTGGCGGCTTTGTCAAACATCGCCGGATTAGAGCCGGGCACAGCCAGCTCTGAGCGTTGCAGGCGTTGTTTTTTCAGCGGGTGCAGGGTGTAGCTCATGGCGTTTTCCTTATGAAAATCGGGATGCATTCTGTGGCACCCTTGCAGTATTTTAGGAATTTGGCGCTGTGCGATACTTTCCCTTGAGTAGCAATTTGCGCATGAGGTTGAGACCCGCACCCCTACGGGTAGGGCAGCCCTACCCGTGGGGGTGGAAAATGTGGTGGGGAATGTCCTGCATACCTCTGCATACTAAAAAATCATTTGATTTCATCGGTTTCCGATATTTTTCTGTCGTTAATCGCGCGTCTGGTACGAATGAAAGATGGTGAAAGGGAGTATGAGCGATCCCATGGTGCCAACTCCGGAAGTGATCATCGCTGACAGGCAATCTATTGTCTGTCAGGGCATCGGCTCATTGGTGGCAGGCATTGAGGGCGTGTCATTGGGCCCGGTTGCCACTGATCGACCGGGGCTGCGGACGGCGCTGAATGCGGCGACGGGTCCGGTTATTGTGGTGCTTGGTGTACGGCTGGTTGATGGGGATATGGCGCAGGTGCTGGAGATGCTGGATAAGGATTTTCCCCGGGCCATGGTGGTTGTTGTGGCGGAAGAGACCGAATTTGCCTTCATTCGTGCGGCGATCAAATCGGGGGTGAATTCTGTCTGTATGATGGGGCAGATTTTTGACAGCTTGCCGAAGATTCTGGGCAGGCTTGTGCAGGGGCATTCGCTTGTGCCGACCGAGATATTAAAGCGCCTGACCAATGAGACGGCGGATGTGCTGACCCGGCGCGAGCATGAGATTTTGCGGCTTCTGGTGGACGGGTTGACGAATTTTCAGATGTCGGCGCGGCTGGGGCTTTCGGAAAATACCGTGAAATATTATCTCAAGGCGATTTATCAAAAGCTTGATGTCAACTCTCGTGGGGCGGCGATTGCGAAATATGTGGCGGGAAATTACTGACGCCCAAATCTTTTAAGAAAAAGATTTGCAAAAGTTTTTTGAAAACTTTTGGGTTGGAAATTTTATTCATCAACGGTTAGTAAATACCAGCGCACCGCATCATTACTGACCGGGTCAAGGTTTTTAACCCGCGCAGACAGACCAACCAGTTGAGTTATATGGTAGGGGATCAACGTGCCTGAATTTTCAAACAGATATTCCTGCGCGTGGATATAATAATTTCGCCGTTCATTGAAATCCAACTCAAGGCGGGCGCGCTCAAGCATTCGGTCAAATACCGGGTCATTGAAATAGGTTTCATTCCATTTGGCAGTGGAATGAAACGCCTCATTCAGCGCCTGATCCGCCGGGCGCTCGCCCCAGCGGGTGGCCACTGCGGGTTTTTTCATCCACACCTCGGTCCAATAGCCATCTGACGATACCTTTTCTACATGCACCCGGATGCCAGCCGCGGCCACTTGCTCTTGAAAGGCCACGGCCATGGCGGGCCAGGAATCGTCGTAGGTTGAAATATAGAGACTTATATCAAGGCCATCTGCAAAGCCCGCATCGGCCAGCAATGCCTTGGCGCGGGGGATGTCTTGTGGGCAGTCCATATTGGCGCGGTATTGATCATTCGGGGCCACCGGTGTGTCACATGAGATAATGCCACCGCCGCCAAGGGCGAGTTTCAGCAGGTCCTCGCGGTCTACTGCCAGCCTTATGGCTTTGCGCACCCGCACATCATCATAGGGCGGAATATCAGTGCGAAAGGCAATGCCAATCCAGTTGCCCGTTGGGATGTCCTGCACGCTATAGCGGTCATTGCGGCGCAGCACATCGCGCAAAAGCGGCTTGATGCCGCGCTCCATATCCAACTGCCCGCCAAGAAAGGCCTGAAGCCGGGCCTGACTGTCAGAGATGCCGATAATTTCCATCCGGGCCACGCCGGGAGGACCCGCATAATAATCCATGTTGGCGGTGAGGATGGTGATGCCATCGGCGTCAAATTTTTCAACCTTGAAAGGCCCGGTGCCGATGCCGGTTTGGGCGATGGTATCACCCGAGCCTTCGGGGATCATCCGCAGGCGTTTATCCATCAGTTGCAACGGCAGATCAGCAAATGTGGATTGTAAGATCAGCCGCACACTCAGCGGCCCCATGGCCTCAACCTTATTGATCATTTTAATCACCGAGCGCGCCGGGCTGTCGCTGTCGGGGTCAAGCACCCGGTTGAGGGAATAAACCACGTCTTCCGCGCCAAAACTGCTGCCGTCGTGGAATATCACACCGGGCCGTAGGGTCAGCGTCCAGATGGTGCCATCTTCATTCACCTCCCACGCGGTGGCCAGATCAGGCTGCGGGCGGCCATCAAGCCCCGGACGGATAAGGCGGCTCATAATCTTTTCGGTGATCTCCGGCACTTGCCCTTTGTTGATCGGATCAAGTGAAGAGAGCGCGCCCGAGCCGATGCCGTGGGCATGGCGGAATGTGCCGGTAGGCTCGGCCATGGCAGAGCTGGCCCAGAGCAGGGCGGCAAGACAGACAGTGATGAGGTGGCGCATTTCTTCCCCTTTTGTGCCAGCGCACTGATTGAGCCGGTGTTAACCGGGTTTCGTCAAGGGAAATTACAGCAAATCAAAGTCACGATTTGGGGAGGGGGCTGTTAAACCCAAAATCAACCGCCTTTGAGCCGCTGCAACAGGTACACCTCACTGTCGGGCTGGACCGGCTCGGTCAGGCTGCTGGCGATGACGCGGCCATCTACGGCGACGGAAACACCGGCCTCTATTGCGGGCTGCAATCCGGGGTAGGCGGCGACGAGACCCTTGAGGACCTCGCCAACATTTTTAGCGTCAACCGTTACGGTTTCATGCCCCTCGGCCAAGGCCCGCAGGCCCGACCAAAGAGTGACCTCAACCATCGGCCTGTGCTTCAAGCGCCGCCAGAATGCGCGGCGGTGACATCGGTAACTCGCGCAGGCGCACGCCTGCGGCTGCGGATACCGCGTTGGCGATGGCGGCAAGTGGCGGGCAGATTGAGGTTTCGCCCACACCGCGCACACCGAAAGGATGGCCCGGGTTGGGCACTTCCACAATCACCGTGTCAATCATCGGCAAATCAGACGCCACCGGGATGCGGTAATCAAGGAACCCGGTATTTTGCAAATGGCCGTCCTCGCCGTAAATATATTCCTCATTCAAAGCCCAGCCGATGCCTTGCGCCGCCCCGCCTTGATACTGGCCCTCCACATAAGCCGGGTGGATGGCCTTGCCAGCGTCCTGCACCACGGTGTAGCGGCTGACGGATGTTTTGCCGGTTTCCGGGTCCACCTCGGCGTCCACGATATGGGTGGCAAAGCTCACACCGGCGCCTTCCGGGCTGGCCTCGTAATGGCCGGATATTGGCCCGCCGGTGGCCCCCATGGTGGCGGTGATCTCGGCGATGGGCATCGGTGGGAATTTCCCGGCGTTGGGGCCTGCGGGGACGGCACAGCCATCTTCCCATTTCACGGCCTCTTCCGGAATGTCCCATTTGGCGGCGGCACGGGCGCAGAGTTTTCGGATTGCATCGCGCGCCGCCTTGATGGTCGCCAGACCCGAGGCATAGGTGACGCGGCTGCCATGGCTGACCTCATTATAGCCCAGACTTGCGGTATCGGCGATGGTGCAGCGAATATTTTCATAAGGAATGCCCAGCTCTTCCGCCGCCATCAAAGCCATCGAGGCGCGCGAGCCGCCAATATCAGGGGTGCCGACAGCAATCTGCGCAGTGCCATCCATGGAAAGCGCAAGAGTTACAGAAGTTTCCCCGCCGAAGTTAAACCAAAATCCGCAAGATATGCCGCGTCCCTGACCGGGCTTGAGCGGCGCGCTATAATGCGGATGCGCCTTGGCCGCTTCAAGGGTTTCCACCAGACCAATGCGCGGATAACGCGGGCCGTAGCTGGCTTTGGTGCCTTCCTTGGCGGCATTCTTCAGCCGGGTATCAATCGGGTCAAGGCCCAATTGATTGCACAGCTCATCAATCACCGATTCCACCGCATAAGCGGCCATGGGAGAGCCAGGCGCACGGTAGGCGGCCTGTTTGGGGCGGTTGGCCAGCACGTCATAGCCCATTTGCCGCACATTTATTAGATCATAGCAGGCAAAGGCGCACATCGCGGTGAATTCCATCGGCGCACCGGGGAAGGCCCCACCTTGCAGACGGAATGTGCCCTCGGCGGCGGTAATGGTCCCGTCTTTCTTCATGCCGATTTTGATGTCCATTGAGGCCGATGAGGTTGGCCCGGAGGCGCGAAACACCTCTGAGCGGCTCATCACCAGTTTGACCGGGCGGCTTGTCTTACGGCTGAGTGCCAGCGCCACGGGCTCAATGAACACGGTGGTTTTACCACCAAATCCGCCGCCAATCTCAGAGGCGGTAACCCGCAATTGGCTGGTTTCCAGCCCCAAAAGGGCGGCACATATTTTTTGAACGTTCCAATGGCCTTGGGTGCAGCACCAAAGCTGGCCTTTGCCATCGCCGCCAAGCTGCGCCAGACAGGCGTGCGGCTCAATATAGCCCTGATGCGTGGCCTCGGTTTTGAAGCTGTCCTCAATGATCAGATCGGCCTCCTTAAAGCCCGCCTCAACATCACCGTGGCCGCTTTCGTGAACGCGCACCACATTGGGGTGCAGACCGTCGGGGACAGAGGCATCAGCGGTGCCCGCACGGATCACCGGCGCGCCGGGGGCCATGGCGGCATCCACATCCGTGACATGCGGCAGCACCTCATATTCGACCTCGATCAGCTTGATGGCATCGCGGGCAATCAGCGCCGATGTGGCGGCCACAGCGGCAACCGCATGACCATCATAAAGGGCGGTATCGCCAGCCATGACATTTTCTAAGATATTCCAGTTTTCACCGGTCAGACCTTTGGCAAAATCGGCGCGGGTGACAATCGCCTTCACGCCTTTGAGCGCCTCGGCTTTGGAGCTGTCGATGTTAAGAATGCGGGCATGGGCGTGGGGGCTGCGCTGAATCGCAGCATATAGCATCCCCGGCGCATGGGCATCGGCCCCGAAAAGGGCGCGGCCTGTGACCTTGTCCACCCCGTCAGGGCGGTCGGGAGAGGTGCCTACATATTTGAAATTGCTGGTTTTTACATCATCCAGTGACATTAGGAAGCCTCCCGCATATCTGCCGCTGTGTCCATCACGGCGCGAATTATTTTGTCATAGCCGGTGCAGCGGCACAGATTGCCCGCCAGCCAATAGCGCACTTCTGTCTCGGTCGGATCCGGGTTTTTCTCAAGCAAAGCTTTGGTCGCCACCAGAATACCGGGGGTGCAGATGCCACATTGCAGGGCGGCATATTCGATGAATTTCTGCTGCAGCGGGTGCAAGGTTTCGCCATCAGCCATGCCCTCAACCGTTGTTATTTCTTTGCCCTCGGCCTCGGCGGCCAGCACCAGACACGAGCAAACCAGACGGCCATCCATTGTGACCGAACAGGCACCGCAATCGCCGGTGCCGCAGCCCTCTTTGACGCCGGTCAGATTAAGCCGCTCACGCAGCACATCCAGCAGGGTTTCGCGCGGATCACACAGGAATTCGGCCTCGTCGCCGTTCACTTTGGTGTTTACATGGATCATGGGATTATCCTTTCGCCCGTGCATAAGCCTGAAGCGCCACACGTTTGGCCAGCACCCCGGCCACATGGGTGCGGAATTTGATGGTGCCGCGTTTGTCGTCAATCGGGTTACAGGCGGCTGAGGCGGCCAGTGCAAGGGCCTGCAATGCGGCCTCGTCCAGCGGGGTGCCGATGATCGCATTCGCGGCCTCGGGCACCAAAAGGGCAGTGGGGGCGACAGCGCCAAGCGAGATGCGCGCCTCAGATATATCGTCACCATCAAGGCGCAGGTTCACCGCCACGCCGACCACGGCAATATCCATCTCGGTGCGCGGGATGAAACGCTGGTACGCGTCGCCGCCATGCTCACCGCGCGCCGGGATGGTGAGGCTGGTGACCATCTCGCCTTTGGTAAGGCAGGTTTTACCCGGCCCGGTGGGGATGTCTTCTACTGCGACAACCCGGCTGCCCTCGGGACCGGTGATATTGACACTCATACCCGCGGCAATCATTGCCGGAACCGAATCTGCAGCGGGGGAACCATTGCACAGATTGCCGGTGAGCGTGGCGCGGCCCTGAATTTGGGTAGAGCCGACAAGGTCCATCGCCTCGACCACGCCGGGCCAGTCTTTGCATAGGAGGGCGTGCTCGGACATTTCCGCGCCGGTGACGGCAATGCCGATCTGCCAGCTGCCGTCTCGGTTTTGGGTGATGTCGCGTACCCCGTTGATATGTTTGACATCTATCAGCGTGTCGGGGGTGAAAATATCGGCCCGAAGCTGTACCAGCACATCGGTGCCACCGGCCAGAAACCGGGTGCTGCCGGGGGCATTGGTGGCCAGGTTGATGGCCTCATTAATAGTGGATGGTGTATGGTAATCCATGAGCGCTCCTGAATATTTCGCAGGGGCCAGCGCGTGGCCCGGATAACATGGCAGGAGGAGTGTAAAGCCTCCCCTCGAGACAAGCACGACATTTTTGCGGGATTTGCAAGGGGGGAAGAGTCTGTAGGGTGGGTGAAACCCACCTATGCTTGGGTGAATATTTTTCAAATTGCAGGTGGGTTACACCCACCCTACATTGATACCACTCATGCAGGACCAAACTATACCGTTGAAATAATAAAATTTTTGGCTCCGGCGGTAGGGATCGAACCTACGACCAATTGATTAACAGTCAACTGCTCTACCGCTGAGCTACGCCGGAATACCGAGGGCTCGTATAGCAACCGCATCCGGCCCCGTCCAGTGGGGTTTTGACAATTTTTTGCAATGATTCACTCTTGCGTCTGATTGAGTGAGAACTGCGCGCGCGATGAGATGGTATGAGCGGTTGTAACGCGGTTTTTCCCATGCAGATCAATCAGATGCGCCAATACATTGCGGCTGGCGGCGGGAAGAAGCGCTGCAGGCGTGTCGGTATAGATGGCTGTTGCCAGTTGCGCGGCTGTGGCCGGGCCTGCGCCAAGCTGCGCAAGGATCGCGGCCTCGCGCATCAGGCGGTGGCTGATTAACCAGCTCAGGCGCTTGGCTGGATTAGTCACCGGCGCGCCGTGACCGGGGTGAAATACCGCCGCTTCAAGCCGTTGCATTTTACGGCAGGACGCCATGAAATCCGTCAGGTCGCCATCGGGGGGCGAGACCAGAGAGCTGGCCCAGCCCATCACCAAATCGCCGGTGAAAATCATGTCATTGCCCCCATCATTCATGGCAAAGCATAAGTGATTGCCAAAATGCCCCGGGGTCCAGTGGGCCGTAAGCTGCCAGTCGGGACCGCTCAGGGTTTGGCCATCGGCAAGGGTGACGTCAGGGGCAAAACCCGCATCAACGCCTTCGCCGCCTTCCGCCGTGCCGGAAAGGTGTAACTGATGCATCACCGCGCTGCGCCCGGCTGTTGCATCGCCATAAGCATAAACCGGCGCGTTGCAATGCGCCGCCAGACGCGGGGCGAGGGGGGAGTGATCGAGATGCGCATGGGTGACAAAGATATGGCTGATGCGCTGGCCGGGGTGCAGCGCGGCAAGGATGGCTTCAAGATGCCGGTCATCATCGGGGCCGGGGTCAATCACCGCCAGATCAGTTTCACCAATCAGATAGGTATTGGTGCCGCGATATGTCATCGCTGAGGGGTTGGGGGCCAGAATGCGCCGGATCGCCTGCCCCATGGGTTCAGGCCTGCCGGGGGTGGGGTTGAAATCATCTGCGGGCGGCATTGGCGGTTCCTTGGTATTTGTGAGGCAAGTTAGCCCAGCTTTGGCGGATTTAAAACAGCGGGGCGAGGGCCGATTGCATCTGTTGCAGGCCGCGCGATATTTCCGCCTCATCAAAGGCGCAAAAGCCGCAATGCAGCCCATAAGCCGGATCGCCGCCGCTGTAATACCCCTCTAATGGCGCGCAGCTCAGGCCCGCCTCAGTCAGGTTTCTCTGCACCTGCTGCGGGTCAACCGGAGCGGCATAGCGCAGGGCAACCGACATGCCCGCGCCGTGGTCTTGATAGCTGAGAAACCCGTTGAAATGCGCTTCTATCCCGGCCAGAAACGCCGCGCGCCGCCCCCGGTAAAGCCGCCGCATTTTGCGGATATGGCGGTGAAAAGCGCCGTCCTCCATGAACCGCGCCAGCACCCGTTGCGGCAGGGCCGAAGCGCGCCCGCCGCGTTGCCTGAGGACGTCATGCATGGGCGCAATCAGCGGCTCGGGCAGGACCAGATAGCCAATGCGCAGACCGCTTGAGAACACCTTGGAAAAGCTGCCCAGATAGATCACCTTTTGCCGCTGATCAAGCGACATCAGCGCCGGAACCGGCTGGCCTGCATAGCGAAATTCACTGTCAAAATCATCCTCGACCAGCCATTTACCGGTGGCCAGATGCGCCTGACGCCGGGCGATGGGCATGGTGCCGCCAAGGGGAAACTGGCACGAGGGCGTGATCACCGAAAGCACCACATCCTTGCCGGGCAGGCGGGCGCCCTGAGTGTCAACCGCAAGCCAATGGGGGCGGTATCCCAGCCGCTGGCAGACCTGCGCCAATAACCGATAGCCGGGGTTTTCAAGGCCGATGGCCGCGTTTGGCGGGGCCACGGCCAGTAATATCAGCTCCAGCGCGTCGCCTGATCCGGCGGTGATCAGCACCTGATCCGGCGCCACCGATACACCGCGCCAATCATGCAGATGGGTGGCGATAGCCGCGCGCAGGGGCCAGTCGCCAAAGGGATCTGCAAGCTCGGATAATCCGCTGGCCTCGGTCCGGGCCACCCGGCCAACATATTGCGCCCAAAGCGCGTGCGGAAAGGCACGCATATCCGGAGATATATGGCTAAAGGGGCGAATATGGCCCGGTTTTGGGGCCTCGGCGCGGCGCGGCGGCGTCCGGCTCAGCCATTCTTGTGCGGTGGGGCCAATATCAGAGGCAAAAATACCGGAGCCAACACGCGACAGAGCGTAGCCTTCGGCGATGAGCTGATCATAGGCGGCAATGATGGTGGCGCGTGAGACGCCAATTTCATGGGCAAAGCTGCGGCTTGGGGGCAGTTGCGCACCGGGTTTTATCTGCCCCGTGCGAATGCTTTGGCTCAGATCATCATAAAGCTGGCGAAACAGCGGTTTTTCGGCGGATGCATCGAGATCAACAGATAAAAGGGCGGCATGGGACATTGGATTGGACCTGTCATAAATATCAATATTGGATATTTACGCAGGGCCAAAGCGGATGCAAGCAGCAAGGGTAAATATTGGAGAAAACCATGGACCTGAAAACTGAGCGTACCCGGGTGAAACGCAGCCATGAACGCGGCAGCCATGACCGTGAAACCATTGATGCGGTGCTGGATGCCATCCCGTTTTGCCATATCGGTTACCTGCGCGATGGCGCGCCTTTTGTGGTGCCAACCCTGCAATGGCGCGAGGGTGATTATGTTTATTGGCATGGCTCCAGTGCCAGCTCGGCCATGCGCGGATCGCGCGGTGCGCCGGTTTGCGTAACGGTTTCAGCTTTGGATGGGGTTGTGCTGGCGCGTTCGGGGTTTAACAGCTCGGTCAATTACCGATCGGTCATGCTGTTGGGCGAGGCCGAATTGGTGACCGACAAGGATCACAAAACCGCCGCCCTGAAAGCGATGTTTGACGCCTTGTTTCCCGGGCGGTGGGACGTGGTGCGCCCGATGACAGATAAAGAACTGAAAGCAACCGCTGTCATGCGGCTTAAAATCACCGAAGGGTCGTGCAAAATCCGCACCGGCGGCCCCAAGGATGATGATGAGGATTATAGCTTGCCGATCTGGGCCGGGGAGATTCCGATTGAGACCCGGCTAAGGCCTGCCATCGCTGATCCGCGTAACCTGCCGGGGGTGGCGATGCCCGAGCATATTGCGCATATCCGCATCGGTCAGACCGAGGGGTAAAACTGGGGGGTAAAACTGGGGGGTAAACCGGGCGCAAAAATTTCATGTTTCAATGCCGGGACAAAACCCAGTAGGTTTGGGCCATGAAAATGAAATGGCTCAACCCCTATCTGCCGCGCAGCCTGTTTGGCCGGGCGACGCTGATCCTGCTGTTGCCGGTGATGACGGTGCTGTTGGTGGTGTCGATCGTGTTTGTACAGCGCCATTTTGAAGGGGTATCGCGGCAGATGACCCGCTCGGTCAGTCGCGAAATTCAGTTGATGCTGGACCAGACAGATATGAGCGTGCCCGAGCTTGACCGCTCATCTTTGGCCAGAACGCTTGAGATCCGGGCAAGGGAAGTTCCGGCGGATCAGACTAAAACCGGGTTCAACCGGCGTTGGTATGATTTCACCGGCTATGTGGTGATCCGGGAAATTCGGCTGCTGTTTCCCGAAGTGACGGCGATGGAGCTGCGCGACAACCGGTTTGTCCGGCTTTATTTTGCACGGGGTGGCGGTCAACTTGAGCTGACTCTCGCCAGGCGCAGGGTGTCGGCGGCAAAACCGCATCAGTTGCTGGTGAATATGGTGGGCTTTGGCGCGCTTATGACAGCGATTGCTTTTTTCTATATGCGCAAACAACTGCGGCCAATTACCCGGCTGGCCGCTGCTGCCGAGGCGTTTGGCCGGGGGCGGCATGTGGACTATCGCCCGACCGGTGCCATCGAAGTGCGCGCGGCGGGCGCGGCCTTTGTTGATATGCGCGCCCGGATTGAACGCCAGATTGAACAACGCACGCTGATGCTGTCGGGGGTCAGCCACGATCTGCGCACGCCGCTTACCCGGCTGAAACTGGGGCTATCCATGCTTGAGGATGCCGAGGCCGGGCGACTGTACCGGGATGTTGAGGATATGGAGCGTCTGCTGGATGAGTTTCTTGATTTCGCGCGCGGCGCACAGGAGGATGAACCCGAGGCGGTGGCCCCGGTTGATCTGGTGCAGCAGGTTGTGAAGGATTGCCAGCGCGCCAAGATCAACGCGGTGCTGGTTGAAACCAGCGGCAAAGGCGACGTGATGCTGCGCGAGGGCGGCATTCGGCGGGCGGTTGAGAACCTGATCAACAATGCGGTGCGCTATGGCACAATTGCCGAGGTATCAGTCAACCTGACCGATAAATCCCTGCGCATCCGGGTTGAGGATAACGGCCCCGGCATCCCGGCGGATCAACGCGACGAGGCCTTGAAACCCTTTGCCCGGCTTGAGCCTGCCCGCAACCAAAACAAGGGGTCCGGCGTGGGGCTTGGCCTGTCAATCGTCAACGACGTCGCCCGCGCCCATGGCGGGGTGCTGCGGCTTGGGCAAAGCGAAAGGCTGGGCGGTTTATGCGCCGATATTGTGATCGCGCGGTAGAGACCCTGGGGGGCCTTGGATTAAGGAGCAAGTTTTGCAAAAATGCCAGTGTAGTTTGATATAGATACATGCAGGCATCACGCCACCCAGAAAGCCTCATCTTTTTTCACCGACCTTGGTCGAAACCACCAATTTCGCCTTAACTGAAAGACACGGCCATTTTTGACCCTGTCCATCAAACACCCTCAAATCACCCTTATTTCTATACCTCAACTCATAACTGCGCGCTTCAGCTCGGGTCTGCTCAGTACTGCATGTATCTATGTCAAACTACATCTGGCGACCGAACCTTTGAGAATGCCCGATCACCTCATTACGCTCTCTAACCCCCGCTTCTCTCTTTTCGACCGAACTTCGGAGCTTCCGCCCAAGCGGAAGCAGCGATTGCCATGATAGATTTATCTGCCGATGGCGTAAAATGCCAAAACCAAATGGCCATCAGCGCGGACGCTTTATTAGCTCTCCTTGTGAAAGGATGTACTCGGCACCTTTCAGGCCGAGTTTGTTGGGACCGGCCCAAATCAAGTAATAAAGTGGGGCATTCCGGGTGTTGCGGATCAAACGGGGCGTTGAGACATATGGGAATAAATCTTTGAGGCGGCTCAAATACAAATCAAGAAGCCTTTCCGCCACGCCGCCATTCTTTGTCGTTACCTCATTTCCAAAAAGATCGGTTTCGCGACTATATGCAATTTTCTGCCAGTCGTTGGTGCCAAAGCATTTTGTTAGCTGACTACTCAAGTTGTCAGGCACGTCACCCGATTTTGTGATCAACCGGTTTATCGCCATCGCCAGTGGAAAATTGATCACGACCTCCATCGTCCCTGTGTCGGCCAAGGCTTCGATGGTCGCCCATTCCAGATGAGCGCCATAAGGGTCAAGAAAAGCCACTCCCCGTAGGCTCTTCTTCTTCAACGAAGGGGCGAGTTTTCGGATCAATGGGTTGCAGTCGCCAACCTGTACGGACACCTCCGGCCCCTGCCGCCCATCAAAATCGCCCCGATGATTTTCCGGAGCCAGCAGGTTGAGCCGCAGAACCCGCGTCATGTAAGAAAACCCAAGTTTCTCGTGGTTGGCACGTTTGGTGATGGTGGTGAATCGCCCAATTCCGAGGTGGCCTTTAGCCGTGCCTTTTGGCGGTATTTTGGCATCAGCCCGGGCAAATTACGGGCAAAAACTGCGTGAAATAGGGGGGGGAAGTGCAGGCTTCTTTTGCCAGGTGCCTGCGAACCCCGCCTGTTTGACAAAACACCTAGTTTGCCGAGGTCTTTCGCATATTTACTCAACGACTATGAAATCAAACGCGCTGTCGGCGTAAAAGTAAAACTCACACGGGGTGTCCGAGACACAGGCCGTTGCGTGCTCCATCTTTGCGGGCACATACCAATATGACCCGGGCCCAAGTATGGGTGGGTTTTGCTCGCCCTTGAACGGGTTTGTCATTTCGCCTTTGATGACAATACCGTGGTAGGCGTTGGTATGGATGTGTAACGGGGTCTCAAAATTGGCCGGAAATTTACCAAACGACCCATGCGCTCCGATGCTGCGATCCCCGTAAGCTGGGGCCATCTGAACGGCCGGGTTGATGTTAACATATTCCAGTGTGTCGGCTGGCGTGGCCATTTCTTTTGCTGGATCAAAACTATCCTGGGCCATGGCAAATGACGTGGAAACCACGCCGATTAGCGCGGCACCAAGGGCAATTTTCGCGGCCTTTTTCGCGACCTTTAAGGGGGTGTTTAACATTGGGTTCTCTCCGGTTACTGTTTGTATGGAATGCCATATTTAACCAAGTTGAAAAGATTAGTAATGATCACAAATCCAGAAATACATGCAGATCGTCCTGAACTGTAATGATAAACAGGACTTTTAAGTCATAGTGGTTTACAGATAAATATGCAGTTGGAACGGAGGTAATCATGTCGGACGCATTCAGTGATATTTTACGCCTGATCCGGTTGAAAAGCTGTGTTTATTTTCTCAGGGATTTCAGTGCGCCTTGGGGAATGCAAATGCCGCAAGGCGCGGTTGCCCAGTTTCATGCGGTGCTGCGCGGGCAATGTGTTGTCACCGCAGGCGGGCAGGCCCTTCAGGGCGCACCGGGTGATATATTTCTTTTCCCCAGTGGCCTGCCGCATGTCATTTCAGATACGGCCAATGCCGATCCGGTGTTGGGGCAGGTGTTTATGCAATCGCTCTCAAGTGATGTGCCGCTGTTCTCGACCGGCCCTGCCGCGACGCAGCTTTTATGCGGCCATTACGAGTTTCGCCGGGAATTCAGGCACCCATTGTTGCAAGATCTGCCCCCGGTCATTCAGGTGAAATCCGCCCAAGGCGCGGAAATGAATGATCTGCCTGATATTTTGCGCATTATGGTGCATGAAATGAATGGCGGCATATCTGGCAGCACAGCAGTGATCGAGCGGTTGGCGGAAATTCTGCTGATCCAGATCATGCGCACCAGCCTGATGAGAAACGGCCGCTCTGGTACATTTGCAAACGGGCTGACGGATCCCCGGCTGGCGCAGGCAATCACGCTGATACATCAACACCCTGAACGCAATTTGACCCTGACGGAGCTGGCCGCCGTAGCGGGGATGTCGCGCTCGGCCTTTGCGCTGCGGTTCAGGATGAAAACCGGCACCACGCCAAGCGCCTATCTGACGCTGTGGCGCATGTGTCTGGCGCGCGATTACCTGCAGGACGAGGGCCTGAGCGTGAGCCAATCGGCGCACCGGGTGGGGTACGATTCTGAGGTGGCGTTCAGCCGCGCGTTTCGGCGGCATTTTGGCGTCAGCCCGGGCAAATTGCGGGCGAAAAGCGCGTGAAATGGGAGGAAGGTGCAGGCTTCTGTTGCCAGGTGCCTGCGAACCCCGCCTGAC
>CAZZKL010000034.1:0-8975 GCA_964655135.1 uncultured Roseovarius sp.
ACCGGCATGGCTCGGAAATGATCTCACTCGCGGCGCGGTTTGACCGGGGTTTGCCCACGGATGTGATCCCGCTTGAGCTGGAAAGCGTGGTGATGTTTGGCCATGCCGAGATGCTGGCGGCGCTGGCCTGTGGCTTTACCCATGTGGATATTTTGCGCGCGCCGAAGGCGGAAACCGCCACGCTGGCGCGTGAGATTGAGCTGGCCAATGCCATTGCCGGGACTGATCAGATGCGGCTGTTGCAGCCTGAGGCACCCGATGATCTGTGCGATATTTTATATGCGCCACGCGATGCGGTGGCCGGGGTCACGCCGATCTTGCCGCAGGGCAGCCGGCGACAGATTGCCCGGCTGGCGGCCAAGGCGTTGCGCGGCGGTGACACAGTGATTGATCTGCCCGAGGCGGCCCCCTATGGGCGGGTTGAGATCAACACCGATGCCTGCACGTTGTGCCTGTCTTGTGCCTCGTTGTGCCCATCCGGGGCGCTGGGGGATAATCCCGAATTGCCGCAGCTCAGGTTTCAGGAGGATGCCTGTTTGCAATGCGGATTATGCACCCGGGTTTGCCCGGAAAATGCCCTGACGCTGGTGCCGCAACTGGACCTGACAGATCAGGCGTTGGCGCAAAAGGTGATCCATGAGGAAGAGCCGTTTGCCTGCATTCAATGCGGTGCATTATTCGGGGTGAAATCAACCGTTGAGAAGATCACTGAAAAGCTGGCGGGCAAGCACTCGATGTTTGCCAGCGGGGATGCGGCAAAGCTGATCCAGATGTGCGATGATTGCCGGGTGAAGGCGCAGTATCACACGGAGGACTCGCCGATGCGCGGGGCCGACCGGCCAAAGGTTGTGACCACCGAGGATTATTTCTCAAAGCGCCGGGATCACTGAGCTTGCAGCGGCGCGCCCAAATCCGCAGGTGTTATTCCGGCGACGAAGGCGGTGATGTCGTCAAGCTCGGTCTGGGTCAGTTCAATCGGGGTGATGGCGGGCGGCAGGGCCACGTCAAAGGGTGTGGTCACGCCTTTGACCTGCGAAAACGACGGGTGCGGGTTGAGGTTGTAAAAGCCTTCAAACCGGCGTTGCCAATCGGGAAATCCGCGCATCAGGGCAAAAGATGGCGTCGAGCCGATGCCTTTCATGCGGTTTTTATCGCTGATCACATGGCAGCGGCCACAGTTGGTGTAAGACAGAAGCTCGCCGTTTTGGATGTCGCCCTGAGGCAGGGCTTTGACCACGACCGGCGCGTCATCGGCGGCGGCAATGAACATCTGTTTGCCGTCCTTGCGAAACTGATCAATCGTGCGCTGGCCCACATCCTCAAGCAGCCAGTTGGCAAAACGGGTGGCTTTGTCGGGGGCCTCGGCACCGAGCATGATATAATAAAGCTGAACCGGGCCTTTGAAGGCGGGCCGCGCGCCGGGGCCTGCGGTGCTGGAGAGGGTCACATCGGGGGCGGCGTCGGCACCGAGATGGGCACCGAGATGCAGTTTGATGCCGGTCTTGAGCGAAAAACGCGGCAGCAGGAATTTTATCAGCCCCGAATCAATCAGCGCCGGATCCGCGCCGAGGGTAATATCAAGGTGATCGGCGCGCGCCATCAGCGGCAGGCTGAGGGCAAGGGCGAGCAGGGCAATCGGGATGCGGTGCATGGGTGTCTTTCGGTTGGGCTGGTTAAATATAGAGTGGGTGCATAGATCATTCGTCAATCCGGGGCAAACGCCCTTTCAAGCAGGAGTAAAACCATGAGCGAAGAATTTAACATGTCGATGCGCAAGTTTCTCAAACAGGTGGGGGTGACCTCACAACAGGCGATTGAGGAGGCGTTGCGCAAGGCCGGTGGCGGCGCGGGGCAAAAGTATCGCGCCAAAATGGTGCTGACGATTGAGGGGTTGGAGCTTGAACATGTGGTCACAGGTGACATAACTGGGCCTGGCTAAAATAAAATGCCGCTTGGAATGTGCTGACGACATGGTGCTGACGACATGGTGCTGACGACATGGGGCGTTGCCGCCCCGGCGGCGGCCACTTAATATTTCTGCATATTTTGGTGCGTTCAGGTTACCACCACGATTTTACCACCAGCGGTATTGTCCTCCATCGCGCGGTGGGCCGCCACGATATTGTCGATGTGAAACACCTGTCCGATGGGCGGCTTGAAGTGGCCCGCTTCCACCTTGTCTATGACCTGCTGCAACGGTGTGGCCATGAACTCTTTTACCCCGCCGGAATATGTGGTCAGGTTGACCGTGCTGGGAATTGCCCCCATCGGGCTGAAATCCTGCAGCTCCCACGCATTGCCAACCATACCCGCCATGCAGACCGAGCCGCCCGGGGCGGTTGCGGCCAGACTATCCAGCAAGGTTGTTGCGCCAACCAGCTCCAGAACCTTGTCCACTCCGCTTGGATAAAGCCGCCGTATTTCATCGGCAATGGCACCGGTTTCGATGATTACTTCAGTGGCACCGTTGTCCAGCAGGCTTTGACGGCGGGCTTCTTTGCGGGTGGTTGCGATCACTTCAAGGCCCATATCTTTGGCCAGAATGGCCGCGCATAAACCAACCGAAGTGGTGCCGCCACGCAGCAATATACGCTCGCCTGCCTGTGCCTTAAGCGCCATGGTCAACGCCCCGTAAGCGGTTTGCAGCATTTCGGGCAAAGCCCCCAGCACATCCCAATTAAGGCTGGTTTTGACCCGCCTGACCTGCGCATTGGGCACAGCCGTATATTCGGCATATCCGCCGTCAAACATCCGCCCCATTCCGCCCATGGCCGTGACCACTGTTTGACCCTCATCAAACGCCCCATCGGGCGAGGCGGCAACCACGCCGGTGGCTTCGATCCCTAAAATGCGCGGGAAGGCGACGTTTGGGGAATGGCCCTGACGGGTGAACAGCTCGGATCGGTTCAGGCCAAAGGATTTAACCTGAATGAGCACCCAGCCGGGCTTGGGCTGTGGGATGGGGCGCTGCTCAATTTTCAGAACTTCGGGGCCACCGGCCTGATAAATTGTAACCGCTTTCATTTGTGTCATTGGGCCTTACCTTTGTTGCGCGGGGGTTTCGTAATTCGGGTATATCTGTACGGGTTTTATAAAACCACAGTCAGGTGTTGTTTTGATACCGTGATCCTCGGGGTTGCGGGTTTTTCACATGTTTTTCCGTATTTTTAGCGCCTTAAGCTTGAACCTGTTGGCACAGGTGGCATAACCGGACGATGAGGAGAGCAGCATGACAGCAACAAGAGATGATATTCTGGCCGCCCTAAAACAGGTCAGAATGCCGGGCGGTGACAGTGATATTGTCACGGCGGGGATCGTGAAGGGCCTGAACGTCGAGGGCGATCAGGTGCGGTTTGTGATTGAGATTGATCCGGCCAAGGCGAAACAGATGGAGCCAATGCGCGAGGCCGCCGAGAAAGCGGCGCAATCGGTGGCGGGCGTTGCGGCTGTGTCGGCGATTTTGACGGCGCATTCCAGCCCCTCGGCCCCGCCGGACCTGAAGGCCAAAGCCGCCGCCCCCAAAGGCCCGCAAAAGATTGCCGGGGTGGACAGAATTATTGCCATCGGCTCGGGCAAGGGCGGGGTTGGCAAATCAACCGTTTCAAGCAATCTGGCGGTGGCGCTGGCGGCGGAAGGCCGGCGGGTTGGTCTGCTGGATGCGGATGTGTTTGGGCCGTCGCAGCCAAGGATGCTGGGGGTTTCTGGCCGCCCGGCGTCACCCGACGGGAAAACCATTTTACCGCTTAGAAATCATGGGGTTACGATGATGTCCATCGGCCTTATGACGCGCGAGGATGAGGCCGTCGTCTGGCGTGGTCCGATGCTGATGGGGGCGTTGCAGCAGATGCTTAATCAGGTGCAATGGGGGGCGCTGGATGTATTGCTGGTGGACCTGCCGCCGGGCACCGGGGATGTGCAGATGACGCTGGCGCAAAAGGCCGAAGTCACCGGCGCGATCATCGTCTCAACCCCGCAGGATGTGGCGCTGATTGATGCCCGCAAGGCGATTGATATGTTCAACAAACTAAGCACGCCAATCATTGGCATGATTGAAAATATGTCAACGCATGTGTGCTCGAACTGCGGCCATGAAGAGCATATGTTTGGCCATGGCGGCGTGGCAAAAGAGGCCGAAAAATGGGGCGTGCCGTTGATGGCGGAATTGCCGCTGGATGTGGATATCCGGATTGCCTCGGACAGTGGCGCGCCGATTGTGGTGTCGGACCCCGAAAGTGCGGCGGCGCAGGCGTTTCGCAAGCTGGCGCGCGATATGATCGAAAGCGGGCTGGCATGATCGAGGATATTTTCGAGGGCAAAAGGCCGCTGAATTTTCCGCCCTTGTTTGTGGAAATGCCGGTGAGCGCCGAGACCTGCCCCTTTACCAAGGCGTGCTCAATGGCGGTGCTGGGGTGCGATTCCGGCGCTTTGGTGCATTGCATCACCGAAGACCGCCTGCGCGCCGCGATTGTGTTTGCGCCCGAGATGCCGCTGGCCAAGGCGATGGCGGTTTACGCCGCCTGTGGCACCGGGTTTCAGAACGCCTTTGGCGCGCTGGCCCCGCCCGAGATCACCCTTGATCTGACATGGGACGGCGGCATTTTGGTCAATGGTGCCAAATCCGGGCGGCTACGGGTGGCGGCCTCGACCGATGATCCCAAAGCCGAGCCGGATTGGCTGGTGGTGGGGATTGAGGTGCAGTTGATGCCGCGTGATGCGGATGATCCCGGACTGACACCGGATATGACCTGTCTTTATGAAGAGGGCTGTGCCGAGATGTCTCCGATTGACCTGTTGGAGGGCTGGGCGCGGCATACGCTGGTTTGGGTCAATGGCTTGACGGATGGGGATATTGCCCCGCTGCATTCCGAATGGCGGGGTTTTTTATATGGTATTGGCGAAGAGGTTGAGAGGCCCGGCGCGCGCGGGAAACTGAGGGGCAAATTCATGGGGCTGGACGAGGATTTTGGCATGTTGATCCGGGTGGGGGAAGACACAAGCCTGAGCCCGCTGACGGAATTATTGAAAGAAACACCATGAAACTGGCGCGGGCAATCCATTTTGACGAAAGTGACACGCTGGTGTTTCACACCCCCGCACGCACCGGCGAGTGGGCGATCAGCGGCGGGTTTGAGTTTTCCAACTGGGGGCAGGCGGATCTGACGGGCAAGGCGCGGCAAGCGTTCGCCAATGGCTGGCTGGGCCTTGAGACCTTTGGCCGGGTGACATTTGTCGCGGTGACACAGATTGAGACGGCGGAAATGGATGCGCTGGTGGATAATCTGGCGCAGCATTTTGTCAGTATCTACGGCGCGCCCTCGCTTGAGCAGGCGCGCGAGGTGGCATTGGAAGAGCTGCGGCAGATGGCGGATATGTGTGACGATCAGGACGCCAACACCATCTTTACCGTGGCGCGCGAGTTGACGGATGCCGGGGTAAATGAAAGCTACCGGATCATCGAGGCGGCGCAGGCCGGGCTGGAGCAATTTGCGGTGCATGGAGATATTGAGGGTATGACCTGAAGGCCCACCTGCCCCAAGCCAAATATGAGGGGCTGGATGTCTTGCAGTAAGGCATAATATGTCGCGGTCTGAGCTATTGGAATCCTGTTGGCGGCGGCTTACTTGTCCGAAGATTTCACGCGATGATACCACACGATGAGAGCACGGGCCGAATTGCCTTATATCATGGAAGGCTTTAGCGATGACCAAAGACCAACCAACCGGGGACAAGGCCTTGCCGATGCAGGTGATTGACCGCTTGGGCACGCCAGAAAACGCAAGCGTTGCGGCGCATGTCCGGCCCCGTGGGGTGTTGCGTAAACTACCGTTTTTACTGTTGATCCCGGTGTTGCTTTTTACCGGCGCGGTGATCGGGCTTTATATTCAGCCCCCCGGCGTGCAGAAATTTTTTGCGCTGGCCGGGTTACAGCCCGGTGGCGGCTCGTCCGCGCCGTTTGCCTTGCCGCCGGATGTGGAGGTGCCGCAAGAGATGCTGGAGACCATGCAGATCAGCGATGTAATTGGTCTGGCGCGGATCATGCCGCAGGGCGATATTTCGCCGGTGGCGGCCCCTTGGGGGGCGGGGGATGCACGGATAAGTGAGGTTTTGGTCAGCGTTGGCGATGCGCTTGAAAAAGGTCAGTTGGTGGCACGACTGGACAATCTTGCGCAATTGGAAAGTGCGGTGCAAAGTGCCCGTGCCAATGTTGGCGTGCGTGAGGCCGGGCTGTTGCAGGTCAAGCAATCAGTGCGCAACAGCCTTGATGAGGCGCGCGCCGCCCTTGAGCAGGCCGAAGCGGCGGCCGAGGTGGCCCGCACGGATCGGGCGCGGGCGCAGGAATTGTTCAGCCGGGGGGTGACAACGCAGGCCGCCTTGAACACCGCCATATCGGTGGATCGTCAGGCGGCGCAGGCGGTCAAAAAGGCCCGCGCCACCCTGTCGCGCTATACCTCGGATGAGATTGACAATCAGCCCGATGTGATTGTCGCCGAGCGCAGCCTTGAGGCGGCGCAGGTTGATCTGGAACGCGCCCGGCGGGATCTGGACCGGGCACGGGTGGTGGCCCCAATCAGCGGCGTGGTGTTGGATATTTATGCCCGCCCTGGTGAAAGCCCGCCCAAGGATGGCATCATGGCGATGGGCGATACCAGCCAAATGATGGCCGAGGTTGAGGTTTATCAGGACCGCATCGCGCTGGTTCAGGTTGGCCAGCCGGTTGAGATTGTATCCGAGGCCATTGGCGAGACTCTGATCGGCGTGGTTGAGCGTATTGGCCTGATTGTCGGGCGGCAGCAACTGGTCTCAAACGATACCGCCGCCACGCTGGACGCGCGGGTGTTTGAGGTTCTGGTGCGGCTTGATCCGGCTTCGTCAAAGATTGCGGCGCATTACACCAACCTTGAGGCGCTGGCCCGAATAGATACGCGGGCTGGCATTCGGGCTGGTGTTGGGGAATGACCGCCTTGCTGGAGCGATTGCTGGGCCGCCTGCCAATCGGCTGGTTGCAGCTTACCCATAATCGTGCCCGGCTTTATGCGGCCATCGCCGGGGTGTCGTTTGCCAATGTTTTGGTGATTGTGCAGCTTGGCATTGCCGGGTCGATGACCACCGCCACAGAGCGGCAATATCAGTATTTCAATGCCGATATTATGATTTCTGCCGATGATGCCAATTCCCTCTCGGAAGGCGGTAATGTGGCGCGTCAGTGGCTCTATCAGGCGCTGGCCGATCCCGATGTCACCGCCGGTTTGCCGCTTTATGTGGCCAATCTGATCTGGGAGCGGCCCGAGGGGCAGGTGGCGTTGCAGGCCTTTGGGATTGATCCGGCGCAGCGCGGGTTTTATGAGCCGGTGCTGGCGTCCAAGCTGGGCCGGGCGACATTGCTGAATGCCGCCATCATTGACCGCAATTCGCGCAATATTGATGCCGAGCTGCTGGCCGGGATCAGGCCGCATTCGCCGCTGATCTTTGAATATGGCGGCAAGACCGTCTCGCTTTATGACACCATTCCGGGGGGCGGCGGGTTTACGGCGGACGGGTATATGTTCATGTCCGATCAAAGTTTTCTCAACCTCTTTGCCGGTCGTGCGTCCGGGGCGCCGGATCATATTCTGTTACAGGTGGCGAAGGGCGCAGATACGGACGCGGTGGTGGCCCGTTTGCGTGGGGCTATTGCCGATAAATCCCTGCGCATTCGCAGCTTTGACGCCGCCCGTGATGAGGAGTTGCGTTATCAAAACACCCAACGCCCCACCGGGTTGATCTTTGGCTTTGGCGTGGTCATCGGCATTCTGGTGGGGATCGTGATTGTCTATCAGGTGTTGTCCACGGATGTGGCGGCGCATTTGCGCGAATACGCCACCTTCAAGGCGATGGGATATGGGCGCGGGTTTTTCCTTGGTGTTGTGCTGGAAGAGGCGATGATCCTGGCGATTTTCGGGTTTTTGCCGGGGGTGATCGTGGCCACCGGATTGTTGACCCTGCTTAACGCGAAAACCGGCTTGCCGATTGCCATGACGGGCACGATGGCGGTGATGGTTTTTGTCGGCACGCTAGCGGCCTGCGCGTTATCGGGGGCAATCGCCACCCGGCGGTTGACGGCGGCAGACCCGGCGGATTTGTTTTGATGGCAGAGCATGAGGACAACGTGATTGAGACCCGCGGGCTGAACCATTGGTTTGGCACTGGCGAGGCGCGCAAGCAGGCGCTGTTTGACATCAACCTGAAATTCCCGCGCGGGTCTTTGAGCGTGTTGATGGGGCCGTCGGGATCGGGCAAGACCACGTTTTTGACGCTGATCGGGTGTCTGCGCGATGTGATGGGTGGCTCGGTGCAGCTTCTGGGCCATGAAATGCACGGCGCCACCCGCGCCACCAATGAGAGGCTGCGCAAGCGGTCCGGGTTCATTTTTCAGGCCCATAACCTGCATGAAAGCCTGACGGCCATGCAAAATGTGATGATGGGATTACAGGTGCATGGCCCGGCTGTAGAGGCCGGGCAATACCGCGCGGCTGCGGCGCATATGCTGGGGCTGGTGGGGCTTGGTCACCGGCTGGAATATCTGCCGCAAAACCTGTCGGGCGGGCAAAAACAGCGGGTGGCGGTGGCGCGCGCGCTGGTGGGCAACCCCGAGGTGGTGTTTGCCGATGAGCCGACAGCCGCCCTGGACCGGACCAGCGGGATGAATGTGGTTCGTATGCTCAAAGAGCTTGGCGCACAGCGCGGCACCACCACGGTTATGGTGACCCATGATGGGCGCATTCTTGAGCTGGCCGACCGGGTTATCACCATGGAAGACGGGCGGGTGGTGTCAGAGCGCTGAGCCGAAAACCGGGGAATATTCCATTCACCCGCATGCCTACTAAATTATTAGTTTGACAAATTGCCCGGTTTGATCCGACTATGGGTCAGGCTGGCATGATCCGGCCGCAAAAAAACAAGGGAGGACGAAAGATGCGTAAGTATCTTCTATCCGC
>CAZZKL010000034.1:9075-22974 GCA_964655135.1 uncultured Roseovarius sp.
TGAAATCACCGGCATCAAGGTCAATCACCAGATTTTGGGTGAAGGCGAGGTGGTGCAGGCGGTTCAGACGCAGATGCAGACCGGGCGTAACCTCTATGACGGCTATATCAATGACAGTGATCTGATTGGCACCCATTCGCGGCTGCAACTGGTGTATAACCTGACCGACTGGATGGCGGGTGAAGGTAAGGATGTGACCAATCCGGGGTTGGATATTGACGATTTTATCGGCAAATCATTCACCACCGGGCCGGATGGCAAGCTGTGGCAACTGCCCGATCAGCAATTTGCCAATCTTTACTGGTTCCGCAAGGACTGGTTCGACAACCCCGATTACCAAAAGCGCTTTAAGGCCAAATATGGCTATGATCTGGGTGTTCCGGTCAACTGGTCGGCCTATGAGGATATTGCCGATTTCTTCTCGAATGATGTGAAGGAAATTGATGGCAAAGCCATATACGGCCACATGGATTACGGCAAACGTGCGCCTGATCTGGGCTGGCGGATGACCGATGCCTGGCTGTCGATGGCCGGGGAAGGTTCAAAAGGCCTGCCCAATGGTATTCCGATTGATGAATGGGGCATCCGGATGGAGCCGGGCACCTGTAATCCGGTGGGCGCATCGGTGTCACGCGGCGGCGGAGCCAACGGCCCGGCGGCGGTTTATGCGATCAGAAAATGGGATGAATGGCTGCGTCAGTATGCGCCGCCAGATGCTGCAAGCTATGATTTCTATCAATCCCTGCCCGCACTTAGCCAAGGCAATGTGGCGCAGCAGATTTTCTGGTACACCGCCTTTACCGCCTCGATGGTGGCGCCGCAATCTGAGGGCAACAACACGGTCGACGCCGATGGCAATCCGCTGTGGCGGATGGCGCCAAGCCCACATGGGCCGTACTGGGAAGAAGGCCAAAAGCTGGGCTATCAGGACGCGGGATCATGGACGTTATTCACCTCAACTCCGGTGGACCGCGCCAAGGCCGCGTGGCTTTATGCGCAGTTCGTGACCTCGAAAACCGTGGATGTGAAGAAAAGCCATGTTGGCCTGACCTTCATCCGGGAAAGCACCATCAATGATCCGTCGTTCACCGAGCGCGCCCCGAAACTGGGTGGGTTGATCGAGTTTTACCGCTCGCCCGACCGTAAGCTGTGGACGCCCACGGGCATCAACGTGCCGGATTATCCCAAGCTGGCGCAAATTTGGTGGCAGCAGATTGGTGATGTAAATTCGGGCGCGTTTACCCCGCAACAGGCGATGGACCGGCTGGCCTCGGAGATGGACACCACCATGGCGCGGATGCAGGCGGCGGATGAGGCGGCCAATGTCTATAACGGCTGTGGCCCCCGGCTGAACCCGGAAAAATCTGCGGAGTATTGGTATGCCAATGGCGGGGCCAAGCCACCGCTGGATAATGAAAAACCTCAGGGGATTACGATCAAATACGAAGATCTGATCCAACGCTGGGCGGCTCAGTAAGCGGCTTTAATATGCCCGGCTGACGGTGGTTGGCCGGGCATGTCTGCCCCCGATTATGGGGTGAATTAAAGCGTTTCAAGTTTATGTTGGAACAGCATGAACTGGAAACGCAGTGCAATACTTGGATGTTGTGGGCGTTTCCAGCAAACGCTGTGATTCAACGTTTACTGAAAACGCTTTAGGTAGAATTAACCATGACTCTTGAGCTTGCGGATGTCAGCAAAACCGTTGCTGGCGTGACCCATATCAAGCCGACAAACCTGCGGTTTGAGGCCGGGCATTTCAATGTTCTTTTAGGCGCGACCGGGGCGGGCAAGACCTCATTGATCAAGCTGATGGCGGGGCTGGATAAGGTGGCAAGTGGCACCATCACGCTGGACGGGCGCGACGTGACTAAGGCCACGCCGCAAAAGCGCAATATCGCACTGGTGCATCAGTTTTTCGTCAATTATCCGCATATGAGCGTGTATGATAATATCGCCTCGCCGCTGAAGGTGGCGGGCATGGCCAAGTCGGAAATTCAGGGGCGGGTGGAGGAAGCGGCGGATATTTTGCAGTTGCGGTCGCAGTTGAAAAAATACCCCCATGAATTATCCGGTGGCCAGCAACAGCGCACCGCGCTGGCGCGGGCGATTGCCAAAGAGGCGCAGGCGGTTTTTCTGGATGAGCCGCTGGCCAATCTCGATTACAAGCTGCGCGAGGAGCTGCGCGAGCAACTGCCAGAATTATTTGCCGGGCGCGGCGCGGTGGTGATTTATGCCACGTCTGAGCCGGAAGAGGCGCTGATGCTGGGGGGGGTGACCGCACTGATGGAGGATGGCCGCATCACCCAAACCGGGGCGACGGCTGAGGTCTACCGCGCGCCGCGTGATCTGGTCTCGGCACGGGTGTTTTCCAATCCGCCGATCAATGCCGCCCCGGTGATCAAGCAAGGCGATATTATCCGGCTGGGCGATCAGGCAAGCTGGAGCGCGGTGGGGGCGGCGGCGGCTCTGGCGGACGGGCCGTATACGGTGGCCATCCGGCCGCATCATGTCTTGCCGGTTCTGACCCGCGAGGCCACGGTGGCATTAAGCGGTATTGTCGAGGTGACCGAGCTGAGCGGCTCGGACAGCTCGGCGCATTTTCGCATGGGTGAGGCGGAGTGGGTGTCATTGGCGCAGGGCGTTCATCCCTATAAGATTGGGGCGGAGCGGGCGTTTTATTTTGATCCGGCCAACTGCTTTTATTTCACGCCTGACGGCGCGCGGGCGGGGTAGGGGCATGGCAAAGATAACCCTGAGTGACCTGCGGCACAGCTATTTGGAGCAGCCCGAGGTGCCCGAGGATTACGCGCTCAGGCATGTTGATCTGACGTGGGAGGATGGCGGGGCTTATGCGCTGCTTGGCCCGTCGGGCTGTGGCAAATCCACCTTACTCAATATCATTTCGGGGCTGTTGGTGCCAACTGATGGCCGGATTTTGTTTGATGATCGCGATGTCACGAACCTGCCCACGGATCAGCGCAATATTGCGCAGGTTTTTCAGTTTCCGGTGATTTACGACACTATGAGCGTCTATGATAATCTGGCCTTTCCGCTGCGCAATCGCGGCGTCGATGAGGCGCGGGTCAAGGCTCGGGTGCATGAGATTGCCGCGATGCTGGACCTTGGGGATATGCTGCGCACCCGCGCCGCGGGGCTTAGCCCGGACAACAAGCAAAAAATATCCATGGGGCGCGGGTTGGTGCGCGAAGATGTCAATGTGGTGATGTTTGACGAGCCGCTGACGGTGATTGATCCGCATCTGAAATGGCAGTTGCGCTCGAAATTGAAAGAGCTGCATCAGCGGATACGGGCGACGATGATTTATGTCACCCATGATCAGACCGAAGCGCTGACATTTGCCGATCAGGTGGTGGTGATGAACGAAGGCGAGATTGTGCAGATTGGCACGCCGGTTGAATTGTTTGAGCGGCCCGAACATACATTTGTCGGGCATTTTATCGGCTCGCCGGGGATGAATATCCTGCCGTGTGAAACACGCGGAGACGTTGCATTTTTTGCTGGGACCCAAGTGGATTTGGAAGGGCCGGTGAGCGCGGGCGCGGGCCTGATGCAGATCGGTGTGCGGCCTGAAAACGTGGCGCTAAGCGAGGCGGGCCTGCGGGCAGTGTTGCGCAAGGTCTCGGATATTGGCCGGCATCTGGTGCTTGAGGCGATGGTGGGCGATGTCGCGGTCAAGCTGATTGCCGAGGGTGATGTGCCGCCCGAAGGATCATCCGTGCATCTGCGGTTTGATCCCAAACACACGCGGGTTTACCGCGACGGTCATATTGCCACGACGATACGGGGGGGCACGACATGAAGACACCCAATCAGAAGGGCTGGATTTTTGTACTGCCGGTGGTGGCGCTGGTGGCGTTCAACGCGCTTATTCCGATGATGACGGTGGTGAATTATTCGGTGCAGGAGACCTTTGGCAATAACCTGTTTTTGTGGGAGGGGATGGGTTGGTTTGAAAAACTGCTGCATTCAGACCGCTTTCATGCGGCCCTTGGGCGGCAGTTTATGTTCACCGGGATCATTTTGGCGATTGAAGTACCACTGGGGGTGATCATCGCCCTTTCAATGCCCAAAAAAGGCATGTGGGTGCCGGTGTGTCTGGTCACCATGGCGCTGCCGATGCTGATCCCGTGGAATGTGGTGGGGGCGATGTGGAACATTTTCACCCTGCCGCAAATTGGCCTGCTGGGCTATCTGATGAACTCGGTGTTGGGCATCCCTTATGACATGACCCAAGATCCGGTGGCGGCGTGGGTCACGATTATTGCGATGGATGTGTGGCATTGGACGTCGCTGGTGGTGCTGCTGTCTTATGCCGGGCTGGTTTCCATTCCCGACGCCTATTATCAGGCGGCGCGAATTGATGGCGCAAGCCCGTGGTCGGTGTTTCGCTATATTCAGCTACCGAAGATGAAAAATGTCCTGACCATTGCGATTTTGCTGCGGTTCATGGACAGTTTCAATATTTATACCGAGCCTTTTGTGTTGACCGGCGGCGGCCCCGGCAATTCGACTACATTACTGTCGATTGATCTGGTGAAGATCGCATTGGGGCAGTTTGATCTGGGGCCAGCGGCGGCGATGAGCCTGATTTATTTCGCCATTACCCTACTGGTGAGCTGGCTGTTTTACACCTTGATGACAAAGGATGACGGCCGATGAAAAAACGCAGCCTGATCCCGATCCTTTATGTGCTTTTCCTGATGCTGCCGATCTATTGGCTGGTGGCGATGAGTTTTAAAACCACCGGCGAGATTCTATCGGGGTTTTCCCTCTTTCCGCAGACCTGGACATTTGATAATTACATCACCATTTTCACCGATCCGACATGGTACTGGGGCTATATCAATTCAATCGCCTATGTGTCTTTGAATACGGTGATTTCGGTCACCGTGGCGCTGCCCGCGGCCTATGCGTTTTCGCGCTACAGATTTTTGGGCGATAAGCAGTTATTCTTTTGGCTGCTGACCAACCGCATGGCACCTGCTGCGGTGTTTGCGCTGCCGTTCTTTCAGCTATATTCGGCGGTGGGGCTGTTTGATACCTATCTGGCGGTGGCGCTGGCGCATACCTTGTTCAATGTCCCGCTGGCGGTGTGGATTTTGGAAGGCTTCATGGGCGGCGTGCCCAAGGAACTGGATGAGACGGCGTTTGTTGACGGCTATTCCTTTCCGCGATTTTTCGTGACAATTTTTCTGCCGGGGATCAAGGCGGGCGTCGGCGTGGCGGCGTTTTTCTGCTTTATGTTTTCGTGGGTGGAATTGCTGCTGGCCAAGACGCTGACGGCGGTGGCGGCCAAGCCGATTGCGGCGACGATGACCAAGACCGCCTCAAGTGCGGGCTATGAATTGGGCCTGCTGGCGGCGGCGGGGACATTGACGATCATCCCTGGCGCGATTGTCATCTGGTTTGTGCGCAATCATATCGCCAAGGGCTTTGCCCTGGGGAGGGTGTGATGCTGTCATGGATGGCCTGGACCTGGCCCACGGCGTTTGTTTTTATCGGGATATTCTCGGCCATGGCGGTGCTGACGGTGCTTGAAATTCGCCACCCCGG
This sequence comes from uncultured Roseovarius sp., assembly GCA_964655135.1. Classification (GTDB taxonomy): domain Bacteria; phylum Pseudomonadota; class Alphaproteobacteria; order Rhodobacterales; family Rhodobacteraceae; genus Roseovarius. Next base: position 14,653 of record CAZZKL010000034.1, read on the forward strand.
CGGGGCCGAGCGTAAGGGGATTTTGGGCCTGACCACCACACGGGGGGACCGGCTTTTTATCACGCTGTTGGGATCAGTGTATATCTTTCTGGCGTGGCTCGGCCTGATGGGTATGCCGCTTTGGGCACCATTGGGGTTGGCGCTTTTGTGGGGCGGATTTTGCTTTTGGAAGGTGTGAATAGATACCTGTGTTTTGCATCGTAGGGTGGGTGTAACCCACCCCCGCCAGGCAAGGGTGGGTTACACCCACCCTACAGACAATAAGCCCTAATTCCAGCCCACCTGATTAAAGATCGCCTGCGCCGCTTTGGCGTTGCGGCTATAGCTGGCCATATCCGTGCTGGTATCGGGTTTGAAATCACCCAAGCGCGCGGTGCTTGCGTCATCCGCCACGCCCGGCACGGCGGTGTATTCATTGTTTTGCCGGGCAAATTCCTTCTGGGCGAAATCACCGGTAAAGAATTCCAAAAGGGCCAGCGCCTCATCAGGGTTTGGGGAATGCGCGGCCATTGAAGCTGTGGCAAGATTGAGATGTGCGCCGCGACCGTCTTGATTGGGCCAGACCCAGCCGATGCCGTCGATGCCAGCGGTCAGACCGTCCACCTCTTTGCTGAAGCCGCGCAGGAAATAATAATGATTGGCCACCGCCACATCACATTCGCCCGAGACAAGGCCGCGCAACTGATCGGTATCGCCACCCTGAGGCGCGCGCGCCATGTTGGCGACAACCCCCGCGGCCCAGTCACGCGCTGCCGCTTCGCCGTCGTTCTCAATCAAAGAGGCCAGCAGCGATTGGTTGTAGACGTTTGAGGATGAGCGAATGCAAATCGCCCCTTTCCATTTCGGATCGGCCAGCTCTTCATAGGTCTGCGGCGGGTTTTTAACCCGGTCTTTGGCGTAAAAGATCAGGCGCGCCCGCTGTGAGATGCCAAACCACAGATTGTCAGGATGCCGCATGTTGGCAGGAATGCGCGATTCGATCAGATCGGATTTGAAAGGTTGCAAAACTCCGGCCTCTTCGGCGCGGGTCATGCGGCCGACATCAACCGCGATGAACACATCCGCCGGGCTGTTACCCCCTTCGGCGGCCATGCGGGCGATCAGCTCGTCTGCCTTGGCCTCGATCCGGTTGACCTTGATGCCGGTTTCGGCGGTGAATTCAGCATAAAGCGCGTCATCGGAATCATAGTGACGGCTGGAATAGACATTGACCTCTTGCGCCAGGGCTGGGGCGGTGAGGGCGGCAAGGGCGCATATTGTAAGGCGCAGGGATGTGAGGGGGGTCATTGTTGGGCTTTCTATTTCTGAGTAAATTACTATGTTATAATCTCATATCCTGAGTGAAACAGTCAAGTGGAAAATGATGGCGGCTGAAAAACGCACTCGCTGCGCCGAGCTTGCTCCGGGACGTGGGTTAGCGATGCCGCAAAGCGCCCAGATGAGCGGCCAGATTGGTCAGGGCAAAGAGAACCGTTGCAACACAGACAATCGTGGGGCCGGTGGGGGTATCGAGGCGGAAGGATATGAACAATCCGCCAAGCGCCGAGACCATGCCGATGAGACCTGCGATGATTGCCATGCGCTCGGGCGTGCGCGCCAGGGGCCGGGCGGCGGCGGCGGGGATGATCAGCATGGCGGCGATGAGTAACACGCCCACCACTTTGATTGCGACGGCGACCACGAGGGCGAGGGAAAGCGTCAGCACCAGTTGCTCGCGCCGGGGGTTGATGCCGCTGGCAGTGGCAAGGTCGGGGCTGATGGTGGCGGTCAAAAGCGGCTGCCAGCGCCACGCCAGAAGCGCCAGAACCAAAGCCGCGCCGCCCCAGATGATGGCAAGGTCGGAGGGGCCGACCGATAAGATGTCGCCAAAGAGATAGGCCATCAGATCAATCCGCACGCCGGATATGAACGACACCGCGACCAGCCCAAAGGCCAGCGCCGAATGCGCCATGACGCCCAGCAATGTATCCATCGCCACGCCGCGCCCGGCGAGGGTTGAGACGGTTGTGGCCATGATCAAAGCCACGATCAGCGCGCCGCTGAAGACCGAGATCGAAAAGCCAAGCGCCAGCGCCACGCCGAGGATTGAGGCGTGCGCCGTGGCATCACCAAAATACGCCATGCGCCGCCAGACGACAAAGGCCCCAAGCGGCGCGGCGGCCAAGGCCACGCCAAGGCCGGCCAAGGCCGCGCGGAGGATGAAATCATCAAGCATCATGGGCCTCATGGCTGTGGTTGCAATCGTGCTCGCAATCGTGCTCGCAATCGTGCTCATGGTCGTGATCATGGCGGTAGAGTGCCAAGGCGCCGCCGGTGCCCGAGCCAAAGATGGCCCGGTATTCCGGGGCCGAGGCCACGGTTTCGGGCTTGCCCTCACAGCAGATATGACCGTTGAGACAGATCACCCGGTCAGAGGCGCTCATCACCACATGCAGCTCATGGCTGACCATCAAAACGGCGCAATTGAGTGTTTGGCGGACCTCTTCGATGCGGTGGTAAAACGCGGCGGAGCCGGGTTGATCAAGGCCTTGGGTGGCCTCGTCCAATATCAGCAGATCAGGTTTTTCCATCAACGCGCGGGCCAGTAAGACCCGCTGGAATTGCCCGCCGGAGAGGTCGGACATTTGACGATTCGCAAGATCGGGCAGGCCCGCCTGATGCAGGGCTTGGGTGGTATCCAAGGCGCTATGACGGCGCGGCAGGCTGAGGAAACGCCGCACGGTGATCGGCAGGGTCGGGTCGATATGCAGCTTTTGCGGCACATAGCCGATGCGCAGATTTGGCGCGCGGGTGATACGGCCTTTGGTGGGGGGAATGGCCCCGATGATGGCGCGCAAAAGCGTGGATTTGCCCGAGCCGTTGGGGCCGACAATGGTGACAATCTCGCCGCGATCAATATGCAGATCAATATGGCTGAGAACCGTTGTGCGGCCCAGCCGGATGTCCATTTGATGGGTTTCAATCAGGTGCATAGTTTTGCGTCTTTGGCGCAGTTGGGGCGCAGTTTGGGCAGAGGCCCAAGGCCTCGACTACCGCCTGTTCGATGGTGAATCCGGTGTCCTGCGCGGCGCGGCCTAACATCCCGCTGGAGGGTTCAAGATGGGCCTCGGCCACGGCATCGCAATGACGGCAGATCAGGAAGGCCGGGGTGTGATCCTGCCCCGGGCGGGCGCAGGCGATGAAGGCATTGAGGCGCTCGATCTTGTGGGCAAAGCCGTGGCTGACCAGAAAATCCAGCGCCCGATAAGCCACCGGCGGCTGCGAGCCAAGCCCATCGCGGCGCAGGTGATCAAGCACGTCATACGCCCCCATGGCGCGGTGCTCATGCAAAAGAATTTCCAGTGCCCGGCGGCGCACAGGGGTAAATTGCAGCTTTTGCGCGGTGCAAGATTCGGCAACCGCCTGAAGCCCGGTTTTGATGCAGGCGTGGTGATCGTGGGTTTCAAAGGCGATGTTGTCCATTGGTGGGCCTGTCTGCTGTTTAGGGGTTGATATGTTATAAAGTAACGTTTATCAAGTCCGCCCGACGGGTCTCAACAGGGAATTTTTACATGCGCCTGATCGCTCTTTTGTGCTGGGTTTGCTTTGTGCCATCTATGTTGCTGGCCAAGGCGCCGCAGGTGGCCACCGATATTGCGCCGGTGCAGTCGCTGGTGGCGCGGGTGATGCAGGGGGTGGGCGCGCCTGATCTGATTGTGCGCCAAGGCGCGTCGCCACATGAATACGCGCTGCGCCCGTCCGAGGCGGCGGCGCTGGCGCGGGCGGATCTGGTGATCTGGATCGGGCCGGAGCTTTCGCCGTGGTTGCAGGGCGCGGTTGCGGCGCTGGCGGGGGAGGTGCCACAGGTGGCGTTACTGGCGGTGGATCAGACGGTTTTGCATGGGCTTCGGCAAGGCGCGCGGTTTGAAATGGATGATCATGAGGGCGTTGATCCTCATGCCTGGCTTGATCCGGTTAATGGCCAGATTTGGCTGCGGCTGATTGCCGAGGAACTCTCCACGCTGGACCCGGAAAATGCCGACATTTACGCGACTAATGCGGCGGCGGGCATGGCGGAACTGGATCAAGTCATGGCTGAGATACGGCAGGTTTTGGCACCGCTCAGAGGCCTGAAATATCTGGTTTATCATGATGCTTATCAGTATTTTGAGGCCCGTTTTGATATGCCCGCTTCCGGGGCGGTTACACGCGGGGATGCGGCGATGCCCGGCCCGGCGCGGATTGCTGATTTGCGTGAATTTGTGGCGCAAGAGCGGCTGACCTGTCTGCTGAGTGATCCGCAATCTGACCCCCGGCTGGCGTGGGCCATTTTTCCTTTGGGGGTGAAAATCGGGGTTTTGGATGTGATGGGGAGCGATAAATCGCCCGGAGCGCGGCTTTACCCGGCATTGTTGCGTGATTTGGCCCACGGGTTTGCGGCTTGTGCGCAATAAGCGGTAAAACGTGGGGTAAAACTTGCGTGCGGGGGCAATCCGGACCAAACTGATATAAACGCGCCGGTGAGCGCGGCTTTGGGAGGAAAACGGATGAAATTTGCAACCCGTCAGGATGTGCTTGATATCCAGAACGATATGCCATGGGAGGCACGCCCGAGGCCTGAGACGCTGTATCAGATGCTGGCGCATACCACCCGGAAACACCCCAACCGGCCTGCCATCAGTTATCAGTTGATGTCCGGCCCCGGTGACCGGGCACAGACCCTGAGCTGGCAGCAATTTCATGATCAAATCTGTCAGGCCGCCAATCTGTTTCGCTCGCTCAGGGTGGGGGAAAAGGATGTGGTGGCGCTGATCCTGCCCAACTGCCTTGAGACCGCAACCGCGCTGATTGGCGGCATGGTGGCGGGGATCGTGAACCCGATCAATCCGCTGCTGGAACCCGAACAAATCAGCGCCATCCTGCGCGAGACCGGGGCCAAGGTTGTGGTGACGCTGAAATCCTTTCCCAAAACGGATATCGCCCAGAAAACCGCCGAGGCGGTGCGCCATGCGCCGGGGGTGAACACTGTGCTTGAGATTGACCTTAATCGCTATCTCAGCCCGCCAAAAAGCTGGATCGTGCCGTTTGTGCGGCCGAAAGTGCCCACTGGGCATCACGCGGATATGCTGAATTTCAACAAGGAAGTGGCGCGGCAGAATACGTCATTGGATTTCGATGATGGCGGGGTTGATCGGGTGGCGGCCTATTTCCACACCGGCGGCACCACGGGGATGCCCAAGGTGGCGCAGCACCGCTATTCGGGGATGATTTATAACGGCTGGGTTGGCGATAAGCTGCTGTTCACCGAGCAGGATAACGTGATGTGTCCGCTGCCACTTTTCCACGTCATGGCCTGCCAAGCGGTTCTGATGTCGATAATCAAATCTGGCGGGCATGTGGTTTTCCCAACTCCTGCGGGCTATCGCGGTGAGGGTGTTTTTGATAATTTCTGGAAACTGTGCGAGCGCTGGAAAATCACCTTTGTGATAACTGTGCCCACGGCTGCGGCGGTGCTCATGCAACGGACTATTGATGCTGATATTACCACCGTGAAGAATGCGATCTCTGGCTCAGCCCCGATGCCGATGGAGCTGTTTACCCGGTTTGAAGCGGCTACTGGCATGACCGTTATCGAAGCATATGGCCTGACCGAGGCCACCTGTCTTGTGTCCTGCAATCCACCGGATGGTGAGAAAAAGGTGGGCTCGGTCGGGATGCCGTTTCCCTATACGGATGTGCGGATTTATCGCAATACGCCTGACGGACCGCTGGAATGCGCCGTGGACGAGGTGGGCGAGATTTGCATTGATAATCCGGGGGTTTACGCGGGCAACACCTATACCGAGTCGGCCAAGAACCGTGATCTTTATTATAATGAGAAATATCTGCGCACCGGCGATTTGGGGCGGATTGATGAGGATGGTTATCTGTGGATCACCGGGCGGGCCAAGGATCTGATCATCCGGGGTGGGCATAATATTGATCCGGCGGATATTGAAGAGGCTTTGATAACGCATCCGGATGTGGCCATGGCCGGTGCGATTGGGCAGCCCGATGCCCATGCTGGTGAAATCCCGTGCGCCTATGTGGAACTGGTTGAGGGCGGCAATGTGACGGGCGAAGAGCTGCTGGCCCATTGCAAAGTCCATGTGCATGAGCGCGCGGCGATCCCGAAATATATCGAGGTGCTGGATGAGCTGCCCAAAACCGCCGTGGGCAAGGTGTTCAAGCCTGACCTGCGCAAGCGGGCGATCACCCGGGTTTATAATGCGGCATTGGAAAAGGCCGGTGTCGCAGCTGAGGTCAGCGCCGTGATCGACAGCAAAAAACGCGGGCTGGTGGCGCAGATCTCGAAAACCGGCGAGGCCAGTGATGATCAAGTCGGCGAGGTTCTGGGGCAGTTTGTACGGCCTTGGGAATGGGCAGAATGATTCACCGCGCCCTTGCGTATGCCGCCTTAAAACGAGGCAGCCACGCAAGGGGCTGATGAGGTGCTACGAGATGTCTTTATACGACACTTCACGTTTATCAGTGCCAGACCTCTCACGCCGGACCAGAAGGCGATTGAGCGCATGAACATAGGCTTTGGCCGAGGCCACAACCGTATCGGTATCCGCTGATTGGCCTGTAACAATCCGGCCATCCTCCTCCATCCGCACAGACACAGTGGCTTGCGCATCGGTGCCTTCGGTCACTGCGTGCACCTGATAAAGCTGCAATTGCGCCTCATGCGGAAAGAGGTTTTTCACTGCATTGAAGGTGGCATCCACCGGGCCGTCTCCGGTGGCTTCGGTAGATTGCTCTTCACCGTCGATTTCCATCGTCAGCGTGGCCTGTTGCGGCCCGTCTGTGCCGCAGACAACCCGCAGATGTTTGATCTGCAAACGGTTGTTTTCGGCGTCGGTGCCGCCATGCACCAGCGCAATCAGATCGTCGTCGTAGACCTCTTTTTTGCGGTCAGCCAGCTCTTTGAAGCGTACAAACACGTCCTTGAGCTGATTGTCAGCCAGATCATAGCCCAAATCTTTGAGTTTAGAGCGCAAAGCCGCGCGGCCGGAATGTTTGCCCATGACGATATTGGTTTCCGCAAGGCCCACATCCTGAGGGCGCATGATCTCAAACGTCTCAGAATTTTTCAGCATACCGTCCTGGTGGATGCCGGATTCGTGGGCAAAGGCGTTTTTGCCGACAATGGCCTTGTTGAATTGCACCGGAAAGCCCGAAACAGAGGCCACCCGGCGCGAGAGGTTCATGATTTTGGTGGTATCAATGTCTGTTTTATAAGGCATGATGTCGCTGCGTACCTTAAGGGCCATCACCACCTCTTCCAACGCGGTATTTCCCGCGCGCTCGCCCAGACCGTTGATGGTGCATTCAATCTGGCGCGCGCCGCCATCGACGGCGGCCAGAGCGTTGGCGGTGGCCATGCCCAGATCATTGTGGCAATGGGTGGCAAAGATGATCTCATCAGCGCCGGGGACCTGCGTGATCAGGCGGCGGATCAGGTCGGCGGATTCGGCGGGGGCGGTATAGCCGACGGTGTCGGGGATGTTGATGGTGGTGGCCCCGGCTTTGATGGCAATCTCAACCGTGCGGCACAGGTAATCCCATTCGGTGCGGGTGGCATCCATCGGCGACCATTGCACATTGTCACACAGGTTGCGCGCGTGGGTGACCGTCTGGTGGATACGCTCGGCCATCTCATCCTTGTTCAGATTCGGAATGGCGCGGTGCAGCGGTGAGGTGCCGATAAAGGTGTGAATACGCGGGCGAGCGGCGTGTTTGACGGCCTCCCAGCAGCGGTCAATGTCTTTGAGATTGGCGCGGGCGAGGCCACAGATCACGCTGTTTTTCGCTTGTTTGGCGATCTCGCTGACGGCGTTGAAATCACCCTCGGAGGCAATGGGGAAACCGGCTTCGATGATGTCGACGCCCATTTCATCCAGCAGTCCGGCAATTTCCAGTTTTTCGGCATGGGTCATGGTGGCCCCGGGACTTTGTTCGCCGTCGCGCAGGGTGGTGTCAAAAATATAGACGCGGTTTTGGGTTTGGTTGGTCATGGTATCTGATCCTTGTTCAGATATGTTTTTGGCGGATATCGCCGGAATATGGCATCAAAGGGGTGCACACCACCTGAATTAGTTTCTGAACCAGTTTTTTATGTGCATTTATTTATGATGTCCTAAGCTGATGCGGCGCGAAAGAAGCATCCTCTGAGCGGTCGCGCCAATCAGGGCACGCTCAGAGGCGGCTTAGGAGCAGAAGGGCAGCCAGAAGCGCGCCGGGAATGCGACGCGATGCTTTGGTGATATGCCCGTTTGTCATCATGGGGGTGATCATAGG
>CAZZKL010000035.1:0-21873 GCA_964655135.1 uncultured Roseovarius sp.
TCCAGTAAAGCTCTAGACCTGCCATCCATTTGTGAACTGGCTGTGTCCCCAAATTGATCCATTTGCGTCGCACGCCAGACGACCGATAACGCAAATCGAGACAACCAATGATCATATATGAATTTGCTTGGTTTCTTTTGGATTGCGTTATCGAACATGCTAGATTTGAAACGATTTTCAACAACTGAAAGATCGCCTTCGCATTTTTTGCACAGCATTTCTTGGGTAAAACCATCCTGCTGCCTTCGATCAATTGTTTGACCAGTTCTAAGATAGCCTGTTGGGCTAGTGTTTTTCTGCCAACGGAAAACAAACTTAGGAATAATGTGACTTCTTTGAAGCTCTCCGGGAACTCCACAAAGGCGGCAGACTTTACTCAAACATCCAACTCCTCCACAAACCTAGCATTCTCCTGAATATACTCATACCGCAATTCCGGCTTCTTACCCATCAAACGCTCAACCAGATCGGCGGTCTCGCCGGGTTCGTCCTCGTCAATCGTGACGCGGATCAGCTTGCGTGAGGCCGGGTCCATCGTGGTTTCTTTCAAATCCTTCGCGTCCATCTCGCCCAGACCCTTGAAGCGTTGCACGTCGATTTTGCCCTTGCCGCCAAGGCCCTTTTCCATCAGCGCATTTTTCTCGGCATCATTAGACACATAGATCCGCCGCGCGCCTTGGGTCAGGCGGTAGAGCGGCGGGCAGGCCAGATATAGATGCCCCGCGTCGATCAGGGGCCGCATTTGGGTGAAGAAAAACGTCATCAAAAGTGAGGCGATATGCGCGCCGTCGACATCGGCGTCGGTCATGATGATGATCTTTTCATAGCGCAGATCGTCGATGTTAAACCGGCTGCCCATGCCACAACCAAGCGATTCACACAGGTCCGAGATTTCGGCGTTGCTGCCCAGTTTAGACGAGGCCGCGCCCAGCACGTTAAGGATTTTACCCTTGAGCGGCAAAATCGCCTGTGTCTTGCGATTGCGCGCACCTTTGCCTGAGCCTCCGGCGCTGTCGCCTTCGACAATAAACAATTCGGTGCCTGCGCGGTCTTTCGACGAGCAATCCGTCAGCTTACCGGGCAGGCGCAGCTTTTTGGTGGCGGATTTGCGTTGAGTTTCTTTTTCCTGACGGCGGCGCAGGCGTTCCTCAGAACGCAGCACCAGAAAATCCAAAATTGCGCCTGCGGATTTGGTATCGGCCGCCAGCCAGTTATCAAAATGATCCCGGACCGAGTTTTCAACCAGTTTTTGCGCCTCAACCGTGGCAAGGCGGTCTTTGGTCTGGCCGACAAATTCCGGCTCGCGGATGAAGCACGACACCAAGGCGCAGCCGCCGGTTATCAGGTCCTCGCGGGTGATCTGCGCGGCTTTGCGGTTGTTGACCAGCTCGCCATAAGCGCGGATGCCCTTGAGGATCGCGGCCCAAAACCCGGCCTCGTGGGTGCCGCCTTCGGGGGTGGGCACGGTGTTGCAATAGCTTTGAATAAAGCCATCGCGCGAGGGGGTCCAGTTGATCGCCCATTCGACCTTGCCGGGCTGTCCGAATTTTTCGCGAAAATCGACAGTGCCGGCAAAAGGCTTGTCGGCATAGGTTGACGCGCTGCCCAAGGTTTCCATCAGATAATCCGACAGGCCGCCGGGGAAATGGAAACTGGCCTCGCAAGGGGTTTCGCCATCGTCAATCTCGGATTTCCAGCGGATTTCAACGCCGGAAAACAGGTACGCCTTGGAGCGGGCCATCTTGTACAAACGCGCGGGTTTGAATTTGAGGTGGCCGAAAATCTCGGCGTCCGGGTGGAATGTCACCGACGTGCCGCGCCGGTTGGGGGCCGCGCCAACTTTTTCAAGCTTGCCCTGCGGCAGGCCCCGGCGGAACTCCATCGCATAGACCTGCTTGTTGCGGGCCACCTCGACGCGCAGGTAATCCGACAGGGCGTTAACCACCGAGGCCCCAACGCCGTGCAACCCGCCGGATGTCTCGTAACTGTCGCCCGAGAATTTGCCACCGGCATTCAACGTGCAAAAGATGATCTCAAGCGCGGATTTCTTGGGGAATTTCGGGTGCTGATCGGTGGGGATGCCCCGGCCATTATCGCGGATGGTGACATGGCCGTTTGCGTGCAGCTCAACCTCGATGCGGGTGGCGTGACCGGCGACGGCCTCGTCCATTGAATTATCCACGATCTCGGCCACCAGATGGTGAAACGCGCGGTCATCGGTGCCGCCGATATACATGCCGGGGCGCAGGCGGACATGCTCCATATCCTCAAGCACCTCAATCGAGGCGGCGTTATAGTCAGATGGGTCCGGTTTGCCGGATAAAAGATCGTTCATAGCTGCTCTTTTATTATTGATTGCGGGTATTATGCCAGAGCCATGCGGCTTGGGGAAGGTGTGTTTCATAAGGAATGCCGCCGGGCACAGGCAGAAAATTGCCGTGAAATGCGGCCCACGGGGGGGTGGATCAGGCGGGTGGATTGTTTGCGGATCAAAATAAGTGTTATGTAAGATGATAATTTAAGAGTGGCAGGTTTATCAACATGCAAATCAGCGGTTCTTTGAAGCAATGGGTGGACCACCGCAGAGCCGTGCGGAGATGGCGCCGGGCGGCAAGGCTGGCCCCGGATATGAGCCCGGATATGTTGCAAAAGAACCGGGCGAAAGCGCGCGAATTGCTGATCCCGGTCAATCAGTTTTCCACCATTGCGGAAGGGCGGCTGGCGCAGCCATTGCTGGGGTCAGACGTGTTTCAAACCCCCCATGGCACGGATTGGGCCTGGCGGCCCGATTTGTGGCGTCTGCCATTGGCAAAACCGGGGATTTCATCGGTTGATAATGGGTCAAATATCGGCCCGGATATTAAGGCTTTTCATGATTGTCCGCGTTCGGAAATTATCATGCGCCAGCTGCGCAATCGCCGCACGTCTGATCTGGCGGCATTTGGGCTGAGGGTTGAGGTGTTTGCTTTTGAGGGGTCGTTTTTATCGCTGGTTCTGGATTTACCTCAGGCGGCGATTGCGGGCCTGCGGGCGCGGCATTTGATCCGGCTGGAGGCGATTGTTGAGATGGAAAAGACGATAAAAATCAGCGCCCGGCTGAATGTCAGGCACGGGCCGAATACGGTGCAGATCACCCGCGATCTGCCGCCGGGAAAGCCAAATGTGATGGTGGAATTTGATCTGGCATATAGTGATTTGAATGAAAGCCGGCTGGAAGGGGCGTGGATTGATATGGTGTTTGAGGATCCGGCGATGAGTCAGGTGATCCTGCGCGATCTGTCCTTTAGCCGCCGCCTTCGGGCCGAGCTTTGAGAGGGGATGTTATGGCGGATCTGACGCTGACAAAAACGCGGATTTTTGAGGGGGTCTGGGAGGGTGTGCTCAGCTATGATGGCAAGGGGAAATTCCAGCCGGAAATTGAAGTGACACATCTTGATCAGGTACTGGCGGATGTTGAGATCACAGCCGGGCCGGGGACAGGCCAATGGGGTATTCGGGTGCCGATACCGGCGGCGATTATTGCCGACGGGGTGCAGACATTTCTAATCCGGGACGGGCGAAACGGCGATGTATTAAACAGTTTTGCACTGATGGCGGGGGATTTTCTGAGCTATGATATTCGGGTGGAAATAGCCCTGCTGCGCGAAGAACTGGACATGATGAAACGGGTGCTCAGGCGGCATTGTGTGGAAATGACATAGGGTTCAGGTGTGGACCTCAAGTGCAAACCTATTCCTCTAATTGCGGAACTCTCTCATCTTCATCAAACTCGGCCGCGATTGATTTGCTGGTTTTCGCGCCAAGGCCTTTCAGCTTGTCCACCTGAGACAACACATTGCCGCGCCCGCGCGATAGCTGATCAAAGGCTTTGTCATAGGCGTCTGTTGCCTGCCCCAGACTTTTGCCGACATTTTCCATACTATCAACGAAGCCTGCAACCTTGTCGTACAAGTGTCCGGCCCGTGCTGCGATTTGCTCGGCGTTTTTATTGCGGCGCTCAACGGCCCAGACATTGGCGATGGTTCGCAATGCCATCATCAAAGTTGTTGGCGTTGCGATGGTGATATTATTGTCAAATGCATATTCCGTCAGGGTGCCATCTTCGCGCAGAGCCTCGGGGTATGCGCCCTCAATTGGCAAGAACATGATCACATAATCCACACTGCTGTCTTCGGCATTTTGATAACCTTTGCCAGCCAGATTCTTGATATGGCCTCGCAAGGAAATTACATGCCGTTTGCGGGCCGCATCTGCCGCTTCCTGCGTCTCGGAATTGACCGTATCGGCATAGGCAACCAATGAGACTTTGCTGTCAATGATCAGGGTTTTGCCGCCGGGCATTTTAACAATAACATCCGGCCTCAGCCGCGCGCCATCATCGCCCTCGCGGTGCGCTTGGGTTTCGTATTCCTCGCCTTCGCGCAGGCCAGAACGCTCTAGAACGCTTTCGAGGATCATCTCCCCCCACGCGCCTTGTTTTTGTGGATCTCCCTTCAGGGCGCGGGTCAGCATCACCGCTTCCTGAGAAATTTCTTCCGAGCGTTTGCTGAGTTGTTTGATCTCTGTTTTTAGGTCCGCCCGGTCTTTGATCGTGTCCTCGTGAACCCGTTTCAATTCCTTCTCAAAAAGCCCGACATGTTCCTTGAGCGGGGTCAGCGTGGCGTTGAGTTTTTCAAGATTGGATTTGGCAAATGCCGCGCCCTGAACTTGAAGCGCTTCCTGCGCCAGATCGCGAAACTTGGATTCCATATCGGCGCGCACCCGTGTCAGAAGTTGAATTTTATCTGTGGCGGCGGATTTTTCGGCGCGCATCTCGGCTTCAAGCTGTGCAATGATGCTGGTGAGCTGCAATTCCTCATCAATTTTTTCTTCCAGCTTAAGCCGCAGTTTCGACAAATCCCCCATCAGTCGGGCGGATTCTATCTTGCGTTCTTCCGCCAGAGCCTCGGCGCGGTCGGCCTTTGTCGCGGTGTGCTTCAGCTCCTCTTTTTGCCGGTCCGCTATGGAAATCAGCTTGATATTTTCTGACCGCAAGGCGCTTTCGGTGGCTTTTTGCCGGCGCAACAGCACGATAAGCAGCACTGTGGCACAAATTACGACAGCGGCGATAATCAATGTATTTGTATCAATTTCAATCATGTTTAATTCTTCCAATTCGTCTTATGTACGGCCAAACAGCCGCTCAATATCGGCCAGTTTAAGCTCAACATAGGTGGGGCGTCCATGGTTGCATTGGCCGGAATGCGGCGTGGCCTCCATTTCGCGCAAAAGCGCGTTCATCTCATCCGCCTGCATCCGGCGGCCCGAGCGGATCGAGCCATGGCAGGCGATGCGGCTGAGAATGGCCTCAATCCGGGTGCGAATGGTTTGGCTGTCGCCCTGATCTGCCAGCTCATCAAGGATGTCCAATATCATGGCGCGGGCGTTGCATTGGCCCAGAATTGCCGGGGTTTCGCGCACCGCGATGCTGCCATTGCCAAACGGCTCGATTTTGAGGCCAAGGCGGGCAAGATCATCGGTGTGGTCAAGCAACCGGGTGGCCTCGGCTTGTGACAGCTCAACGATTTCGGGGATCAGCAGGGCCTGTGAGGCAACACCGTTTTGCGCCATCTGGTTTTTGAGTTTTTCATAAACCAGCCGTTCATGGGCGGCGTGCTGATCGACGATGACCATGCCATCACTGGTTTGGGCGATGATATAGTTTTCATGCACCTGAGCGCGTGCGGCCCCAAGTGGCAGGCTTTGTGCGGGGGTCTCGTCGGGCCCTTGCGTGCCCGCCTCGACAGGGTCCACCCGGCCGCTGAAAGTGTGTTGCATTTCGGCAAACCCCGGTGCCGGTGTCGATGGACGATCCATCTGGTAGATGCGCGGCCCGGTTTCCTCAGGTCGAAACGCCCCCAATGTGGCCCCGGCAACGGTGGTTGAGGCGCGGTGACCGGCCTCGGCCAAGGCATGACGCAGGCCCGACACGATCAGGCCCCGGGCACATCCGGGATCGCGAAACCGGACCTCGGATTTGGCCGGATGCACATTCACATCCACCAAGGTGGGATCGCAATCAATGAACAAGGCCGCCGCCGGGTGCCGGTCGCGGCTGAGAAAATCCGAATAGGCGGCGCGCAAGGCCCCATAGAGCATTTTATCGCGCACCGGACGGCCGTTAACAAACAGGTACTGCGCCACGGAAGAGCCGCGAGAATAGGTTGGCAGGGCGGCAAAGCCGGTCATGTGCAGCCCGTCGCGATTGGCATCAATCGGCAGGGAATTTTCGGCAAATTCTGCGCCCAGAATACGCGCCAGCCGCCCGTGCAGGGCGTCAAACATATCACCGGTTTCGGGATCGGTGCGGAAGGTGATACGGCCCTCACCACCGTTTGAGACATCGCGCAGGGTGAAGCCCACATAAGGCTCGGCCATCGCGAGGCGCTTGATTATATCAGTGATGGCGCGGGTCTCGGCCCGGTCGGAGCGCATGAATTTCAGCCGCGCGGGTGTGGCATAAAACAGATCGCGCAGGGTGACGATGGTGCCTTTGTTCAGCGCCGCAGGTTTTTGCGCGCCGGTCTGGCCGCCGGCCACTGTTATCTCGGCGGCCTCATGCCCCGGCGCGCGCGATTGCAGGGTAAGACGGGCCACGGCCCCAAGCGAGGGCAGCGCCTCACCGCGAAAGCCAAAGGTGTGAATATTGAGCAAATCCGAGCCATCAATTTTTGACGTAGCATGACGCGCCAGCGCGAGGGGCAAATCATCGGGCGCAATGCCACAGCCATCATCCACCACCCGGATCAGCGTTTTACCACCGTCCGAATAAGACACATCAACCCGGCGCGCCCCCGCATCAAGCGCGTTTTCCACCAGTTCCTTGACCGCCGAGGCCGGGCGCTCAACCACTTCACCGGCGGCAATGCGGTTGATCGCGGCGTCGTTAAGTTGTCGGATAACCGGGTGTGTATCGCCTATATTGGGATCAATTTTAGCCATGCCACTAAACTTAGCATAGCCCCCCCGATTCGGCCAATGGATTGCGGAGGGAAAAAAAGAAATCTTTTCGGTCTACATTTGCCCGAGCGCGTTATAAAGTGCGCAAAACAACAAGCTTTGAGCAGAGCAAACATGAGCACTTCAGGCCGAAAAAGGCCGCGCCTTGTCGCGGATAAACGCCACCCCAAGCCGAAGAAAAAACCGGCGGCGGCAGGGAAAAAACCTGTGAAAAAACCTGTGAAAAAACTTGTGAAAAAACCGGTGACCCGGCGCAAAAAGTCAGCCCCCAAGCGCAAGAAACGGTCCAGCCCAAAGCGCAAACGCAACCCGGTTTCGGCTTTTTTCATCCGAATTTTAAGTGGGTTTCTGCGGCTGGTCTGGAAGATTACCTGGCGGGTCTCAGTGGCTGGCGCGGCACTTTTGGCGCTGGCGGTGGGCTATACCTATACCACCTTGCCGGACCTTCAGAGCTTTCTTGACGGGCGGTCGCGCGGGTCGGTCACGCTGTTGGATTACAAAGGCGAGGTTTTTGCCTGGCGCGGCGATCAGTTTGGTGGGGTTGTCACGGCTGGGGCGGTGTCAAAGAACCTCAAAAACGCCATCGTTGCCACCGAGGACAAGCGGTTTTACCGGCATTTTGGCGTGTCCCCGCGCGGTGTGGCCAGTGCGGTTTGGATTAACCTGAGCGAGGGGCGCGGGCCGCTGTCGGGCCATGGCGGATCGACCATAACCCAGCAAACCGCCAAGCTTATTTGTCTGGGGGTGCGCTATGACAAATCCCAGTGGGAAAACGAGAAGGCGTATGTCAGTGAATGCCGCCGGTCGTCCTTGGGGCGCAAGGCGAAAGAGGCGATTTTTGCCATCGCGATGGAGTTGAAATACGCCAAGGATGATATTCTGTCGATCTATCTGAACCGGGCGTATTTTGGTGGCGGAGCTTACGGGGTCGAAGCCGCCGCCCAGCGGTATTTTGGTAAATCAGCCGCTGAACTGACCGCAGGAGAAAGCGCTATTTTGGCCGGATTGCTGACAGCACCCACGCGGCTTGCGCCGACCAATAATCTCAAACGCTCGCAGGATCGCGCGGCGACGGTGCTTCGGCTGATGTATGAACAGGGCTATTTGAGCCGGGCTGAGATGGAGACGGCACAGGCCAATCCGGCGGGCCTTTCAAATGCGGCGCAGGCGCAGGCGGGGGGATATTTTGCCGATTGGGTGATGGCATCGGGGCCGGAATTTTTTACCCGCGACACCACCGAAGATGTGATCATTCGCACAACATTGGATCAGCGGCTGCAAAAAGCGGCGGAAGAGGCGTTGAAATTTGTGTTTGAAAGCCGGGTTCAGGAAGGCTCAAAAGCGCAGGTCGCGATTATCGTGATGTCGGCGGATGGGGCGGTGCGGGCGATGGTTGGCGGGCGCGATAGCAAAGTCAGCGGCGCGTTCAACCGGGCGACGCAGGCAAGGCGACAAACCGGATCGGCGTTTAAACCGTTTGTTTATGCCACTGCGCTGGACCTTGGCTATTCCGCCAATTCAACGATTGTTGACGCGCCATTTTGCCTGAATATTCCCGGCTCTGGCAAGTGGTGCCCGAAAAATTATGACCGTAAATTCCATGGCGAGGTGACGTTGACCGAAGCATTGCGCAAGTCGTATAATATTCCCGCCGTCAAACTGTCGGAACGGGTGGGCCGGGATTTGGTGCGCAAAGTGGCGGCGGATTTTGGCATTAAGGGCGATCTGGCCGAGGGTCCGGCGCTGGCGCTGGGCGCGTCGGAAAGCACTTTGCTGGATATGACCGGGGCTTATGCGGGCATTCTCAATGGCGGCTCGTCGGTGACGCCATATGGCTTGGTTGAGCTGCGCCTTCAGGGCGATGATGAACCACTTATGGGGGCGGGCGGCGGTATTGGTGAACGGGTGATCCGGCAAGAGGCGGCGCAGGAGCTGATTTATATGATGAATCAGGTGATCCTCAGCGGCACCGGTCGCCGGGCGGCCTTACCGGGGCGCGAGGCGGCGGGCAAAACCGGCACCACCCAAGGCGCGCGCGATGCCTGGTTTTTGGGCTTCACGGCGGATTATGTGGCTGGGGTGTGGATGGGGTATGATGACAACACGCCGCTGACCGGGGTGACCGGCGGGGGCTTGCCCGCTGCAATCTGGAAGGAAACCATGCTCAGGGTGCATGAAGGGTTGGCACCGCGCCCGTTGCCGATGCGGCAACCAAGGCCGGTTTTGGACCCAACAGGGCAGCAGGGCGACGAGCGCGGGTTTAACCGGCGCAATCGCGACCGGTCGATTGAGGATATGCTGCGCAGGTTACTGGGGGGTTAGGCAGAATCGCTGCCCACCATTTCTTGTGTAAGATTGTCCTGCAATGAAAACACCATCGTCAGGCAATTCCCATCGGCCTGTCGGTTGTAGAGCAGTTTCATCGTCAGGCTGTGGATCAAAAACCAGCCAAACCCGCCCTCGGGCAGATCCTCAAGCGCCACCTCATGATCCGGCAGATTGCCTTTTGG
This sequence comes from uncultured Roseovarius sp., assembly GCA_964655135.1. Lineage (GTDB taxonomy): Bacteria > Pseudomonadota > Alphaproteobacteria > Rhodobacterales > Rhodobacteraceae > Roseovarius. The sequence goes on from CAZZKL010000035.1 coordinate 9,510, forward strand.
CAACGCCAGTTCTGGCATCGGGTGGCCATGATCGCGCAAATCAAGCAACAGCCGCTGTTTTTTTATCTCGCCGGTTATTTCCACCGTGCCGGATATATCGGCATAGGCATGTTCAACAATGTTGTTGAGCGCCTCAGCAAGGGCAATTTCTACATTGCCGCAGATGTCTTCCGACAATCCCCGCGCCCGCATTTTGTCCCGGACCAAAGCCAGCGCCTCGCGCACCGTCTCTTCTGTGCCGGGGGTGGTGATGGTGAAACTGTGGTCTGTGTCCATGGCTGTCAACGGGGCCCCCGAATACAACTTCGTTATGTTTATGTCCTGCAATGTTGGCGTGTCGGCCCTATCCGGCTTCGCGTTTCACAAGGGTATCGATATTTGTGTGAATCTCAAAAATCGAATCCATGCGGGTGAGGCGAAATACCTTTTCCACATCGCCGGTCAGCCCCGCCAAATCCATTTGCCGGGAATATCCGATTTGCTTTTTCGAGGCGACAATCGCGCCAAGGCCGCTGGAATCCACGAACGCCACCTGCGCCAGATTCAAAACCACATGATCCGGGCCGGTTTCCGTCAGGCTGCGCATGGCATCCTTGAATTTGATCGCCACCGAGGCATCGATTCGCGCCTCATTGACCGTGATTATGTTGATGTCGTTGTGATATGTGCTCTGCAGGTCCATAGTGCCTCCGCCAAGAAAGTTGTACCAGGCAAACGCTAACGCCGATTCCTTACCAACCGGTTTCTCAAATAGATAAAATGCAGGAGTGAGACCAATGAAAGACGTGATAATCGCCGGGGCCGCCCGCACGCCGATGGGCGGGTTTCAGGGGGATTTCAATGGGGTTGAGGCCGCAATTTTAGGCGGCACCGCGATCAAAGCCGCCCTTGCGGACGCGGGCGCAAAAACCGTGGATGAGGTGCTGATGGGCTGTGTTTTACCAGCAGGGCAAGGCCAGGCCCCGGCGCGGCAAGCCGGATTTGCCGGCGGGTTGGGCGAAGAAGTGCCCGCAACCACGCTCAATAAAATGTGCGGCTCGGGCATGAAGGCGGCGATGATCGGCTGTGATCAGATTGCCCTTGGCCAGTCGGATGTGATGCTGGTGGGCGGCATGGAAAATATGTCAAATGCGCCCTATCTTTTGCCTCAAATGCGGGGCGGCGCGCGTATTGGTCATGCGCAGGCGATGGATCACATGTTTCTTGACGGGCTTGAGGACGCCTATGACAAAGGCCGCCTGATGGGCAGTTTCGCCGAGGATTGCGCCGAGAAATTTCAGTTTACCCGCGAGGCGCAGGATGCCTATGCGCTGAAATCGCTGTCAAACGCTTTGGCGGCTGAAAAATCCGGCGCGTTTGGCAATGAGATTACGCCGGTCACCCTTAAGACCCGCAAAGGTGAGGTGGTGATTACAACGGATGAGCAACCGGCCAAGGCGCGGCCCGAGAAAATCCCGCACCTGCGGCCCGCGTTTCGCAAGGATGGCACGGTGACGGCGGCCAATTCCTCGTCCATCTCGGATGGCGCGGCGGCGCTTGTGCTGACCTCTGCCGAGGCCGCGAAAGCCCAAGACCTGAAAACCCGCGCCCGCATTTTGGGCCACGCCAGCCACGCACAGGCGCCGGGCTGGTTTACCACGGCGCCGGTGCCCGCCGCGCAAAAGTTATTGCAGCGGCTTGGCTGGGGCGTCGATGACGTGGACCTGTGGGAGGTGAACGAGGCCTTCGCGGTGGTGCCGATGGCGTTCATGCATGAGATGGGCGTGGCGCGCGAGCGGATCAACGTCAATGGCGGCGCTTGTGCGTTGGGCCATCCTATCGGTGCATCGGGGGCGCGGATTATCGTGACGCTGCTGAATGCGCTTGAGGCGCGCGGATTAAAACGCGGCGTGGCAGCGATTTGCATCGGTGGCGGTGAGGGCACGGCGATTGCCATAGAGGTGGTCTAGGGCCTGTCGGCCACTGGGGGTAATATATCTGCCAAAGATCATGATGCCTCAAAATTACCATTAAAATTTCTTACATTCGAAACTTATTATAAATACCCAGCGTGCATAAGCATTGAAGGTCCTGCCATCGAATAGCGATGGGGGTGTGTGTTGCCACATTTTGGCGAATTTATTAGTCGGAGAATAAAATGAAATATATTACAAATCTTACCCAAGCGGCAGTTGCCGTTGCCACGGTGTCATCGCTGGCAATTTTTAGCGCCAGCACAGCCGCGGCCGAGCCTGTATCTTTAATTGCACTTGATGATTTTTCCAAGGTATCCGGGGAATTGCTGGCGTATGAAGACGGCATTTATCTTATCAGGACGGCTCTTGGCGATTTGCGGGTAAAGGCCTCAAGTGTTGAGTGTGAAGGCTCCGCCTGCCCGGTGAATGAAGCCGGGGCCAACGTAAATTCATAGACTGGTTGTTTAACGATAGCGGCCCTACCGCACCCTGCGCCGAACCGCTTGCGGTGTCAGGCCAAAATGCAGGCGGTAGTGCCGGGTAAAACCGCTGGGAAAGCCACAGGCGAGGGCAATCTCAGAGACCGGCATGGTGGTGTTCAGCAACAGGTTGCTGGCTTTGTTCAGGCGCAAAGCCCGGTAATATTCCGCCGGGCGGGTATCCAGAAGCGCCTGAAACCGCCGCTCAAGCGAGCGCGAGGAGACCCCAACCAGCCGTACCAAGTGGGATATTGGCAATGGCTCTTCCATATTGGCCTGCATCAGGCCTATGCACATATCCAGTATCTCATCGCCGGTCAGCTTGATGCTTTGGCCGCCAAAGGGCTGCAAGGTGCCGGGATCACGGATGCGCTCATGCAGTTGAATATCAGCCACGGTTGAGATGCTTGCCGCCGAGATATGCCGCGCCATGAGCGTCAGGATCATATCCACGGTCGAGCCCATGCCGGCACTGGTGGTGATCAGTCCCTGTTCGGTGGCCAGCGCCTGATTGCCGGTGTCCAGCCCGATCTTTTCACCCAGAATAGTGCGGTTTTCCCAGTGGGTCGTCAGCGTGTGATCGCCGCGCTCGGCAATAAACCGGCTGGCGGCCTCGGAAAGCAGGATCACCTTGCATTGACGCGAGAGGTAGCGATCAATCTCACGGCCCAGCGACAGCCCCGGACAGGCCGGATCAGAATTGCCCAGCGCCACAACGTAATGCGCGTCGGGGTAGGGATCAAACGGGGCCGTCTCAACCCAAGCCTCAGCAAGACATCTTATGGGGCCACCCTTGGCCGACAGGTTGCGCCATTCAAACACCGGCCGCACGGTGACCCGGTTGGCCAGCCGCAAAATATCCACCACGGCGGTATATTCCGTCAGCACAAAGCCCTCAGTCAGCAGCAGATCAAACCGGACTTTTTCACGTTCTTCAACCTGCATGTGCCGCCCCTAAACGATCCGGTGCCCGGCAAGGGAAAGCTGCCGCGCCAATTCTGAAATATGCGCCGGGCCAACCTCACAACAGCCGCCCACAATCGTGGCCCCTTGACCCACCCACCCCATGGCAAACTCCGCATAGGCCGCAGGCCCCAAATCAGAGCGCTGTTGCAGCACGTCCACTGTCGGCGCATCCTTGAGAAACGCCGCATTGATCCCGGTAAACCCGTTGGCATAAGCCCCAAAGGGCAGGCCGAAACCCTTGAGAATATCAAGCGCTGCTGCCATCGCCTCGGGGCGCGCGCAGTTGATCAGCACGGCCTCGGGCGCGTAGTGCGCCACGATCCCGGCCAGTTCCGCCACCCCCTCGCCCGAGCGCAGGCGGGTGCCGTCATCGTCCTTCACCGTCACCGACAGCCAGACGGGTTTGCTGGCCCCGGCGGTGCCCAGCAATGCGCCCTCGGCCTGTGCAACCGAGGCCGCCGTTTCAATCAAAAACAAATCAACGCGCGCGTCCATCATCGTGACCAGTTCGGCATAAAGCGGCGCGGCCACCTCGGGCGCCGGGCAAATATCCGGCCGATAGGACGCGCCCAAAGGCCCCAAAGCCCCGGCAATGCGCCCTGCGCGATGAGCCGCGCGGGCCACCTCAGCCCCACCTAATGCCGCTTCAATCAGCTCTGCAAACTGACCCAAAAGCCCGGCGCGCTTCAGCCGGTCGCGATGCACCGCATAGCTGTTGGTGGTGGCAATCGTCGCCCCGGCGTTAAAGTAATCCCCATGCACTGCGCGCACCAGATCGGGATGCTCGATCATCACGCTGGTGGACCACAAAGGTGAGGGTTTCGCGCCCGCGCGGGTTACCAATTCCTGCCCGATTGAGCCATCCAGAAGGGTGATATGTGCCATCAAACGCCTTTCATCATGCCCGCAACCGCGCGTTTTCCGGGTCCCACAGCGGCGCGTCCGCCTGCACCACAGCCTTGCAGCGCTGGCCGTAAATCTCAACCTCTAATGTGGTGCCGGGTGCGGCCAGATCGGCGCGGACCATGGCCAGCGCCACCGAGGCATTCACCCGATACCCCCACGCCCCGCTGGTGGTTTCGCCAACAATCTCGCCCGCGTGCCAGATCGTGGACATATACGGCGCGTCGGCCTCGCCTGCGTCGACAATCAACGTGACAAACCCCTTGGCGCGCCCCCGCTGTTTTTCTGCCAGAAGGGCGGCTTTGCCGGTGAAATCCTGCGGTTTGTCAAACTTCACAAAGCGCTCTAACCCGCCTTCCAGCAGGGTATAATCGGTACTCAGATCGCCTTTCCAAGCGCGATAGCCCTTTTCAATGCGCAAGGAATTCAGCGCGTACATGCCAAAGGGTTTGGCCCCTGCCGCCAGAATAGCCTGATAAATCGCCGGGATCGCCGCATTTTCCGCATGCACCTCCCAGCCCAGCTCGCCAGTGAACGACACCCGCACCAAAAACGCCTTTTGCCCGGCGAATGTGCAATGCTGATGGGTCAGCCAGCCCATGCTGAGGTCGGCATCGGTGAGGCCGCCAAGCACCTCGCGCGATTTAGGCCCCGCCACCAGCAAAGCATCGCGTTTGGTGGTGGTCTCGGTCACGGTGACACCCTCGGGCACAGACCCGCGCACCAGATCGCCATCATGCCATTGCGCCGTGGCGGCAGTGATCAGCACAAAATCATCCTCGGCCAGCCGCAGGCAGGAAAACTCGGTCACGATCCGGCCCCGGCTGTCAGCCACATAAACCAGATTCATCCGGCCAATTTTGGGCAGGCCGCCGGTGACAAAGCCGCGCAGCCACGCATCCGCGCCCGCACCCTTGATGCAAAGCCGGGTGAACCCCGGCAGATCGAGCACGCCGCAGGCATCGCGCACCGCCTCACATTCCTCGCGGATGCGCCGCGACCATGGCCCCTCGCGGTTCCATGTAAAAGTGCTTGCCTCAGAGGTATCATCGCCCGGTTGGGCGAACCAATTGGCCCGCTCCCAACCATTATAAGCCCCCATCACGCCGCCTAATTCTTTCACACGCGCGTGCACCGGGCTGAGTTTCCGGTCGCGCCCCGCAGGCCATTCATGCCATGGAAAATGCATGGCGTATTCGTTGCCGTAAACCTCCATGCCCTTTTCAATGCAATACTCACGGTCGGTGTAATCGGTGTAGCGGCGCGGGTCACATGACCACATATCCCACTCGGTCTGGCCGTGCGCGATCCATTCCGCCAGCACCTTGCCCGCGCCCCCGGCCTGCGCAATGCCGAAGGTGAAAACACAAGCCTCGAATGCATTTGGCACGCCGGGCATCGGGCCAATCAAGGGCAACCCATCGGGCACATAAGGGATAGGCCCGTTGATCACCTTATTGACCCCGCCAGTGGCCAATATCGGCACCCGCGCCATGGCGTCCTCAATGTACCATTCCAGACGTTCCAGATCGTCGGGATAAAGCTGAAAACTGAAATCCTCGGGCATCGGATCACTGGGCTGTACCCAATGGGCCTTGCAGTTCTTCTCATAAGGGCCAAGGTTTAGCCCGTATTTTTCCTGCCGCAGATAGTAAGACGTATCGACATCGCGCAAAAGCGGCAGTTTATGGCCCTGCTCGCGGCTCCATGCCTCAAGCTCGGGGATCTCATCGGTCAGCATATATTGGTGGCTCATCACCATCATCGGCACGGTGCGCCCGCCATAAGGCTTGAACCATTCGCCGATGCGCTGGGCGTAATAGCCGCCCGCATTGACCACATATTGACAGCGGATATCGCCCTTGTCGGTATGCACAATCCATTCGCCACGCTCGCGGCTCACACCCGTCGCCGGGCAAAACCGCTCAATCCGCGCGCCCATGTCGCGGGCGCCTTTGGCCAGCGCCTGGGTCAGCTGCGCCGGGTCAATATCGCCATCGTTGGGATCATATAGCGCGCCCTCAAGATCGTGGGTTTCAATAAACGGATAGCGGGTTTTTATGTCCGTCTCGGCCATGATCTCAAGGTCCATGCCCTGATAAAGACCCATGCCACGGGCGCGTTCAAATTCCTGCATTCGGGTGGTGGAATGCGCCAGACGGATTGAGCCGGTCTGGTGGTAGTTCATCGGATAATCCACCTCGGCACCAAGGCCCGCATATAATTCGGTTGAATAGCGCTGCATATTCATCACCGACCATGAGGTTGAGAACGTCGGCACATTGCCCGCCGCGTGCCATGTGCTGCCGGCGGTCAACTCGTTTTTCTCAAGTAAAACGCAGTCGGTCCAGCCTGCCTTGGCCAGATGATAAAGGACGGACGCGCCAATCGCGCCGCCGCCGATGATGACAACCCGTGCCGTGGTAGGAAAACTGGCCATCTTGTTGATCTCCGTTAATTTGGTTTGTTATGATTGCGGGAGTTGCGGCAGCCCATCGCCGATCTCGTAATAATCGCCCTTGTCGGCGACAAAGATATGGCTCTCTAATTTCAACCCCGTTGGCGCGTCCAAGGCCCCCAAGGCAAAGCTGATCTGATCTTCATCATGCGCCTTCCAGAACAGGGATGAGCCACATTCCGGGCAAAAGCCGCGTTTGGCGATATCACTGGCCGCATACCATTTGACCGGGCCGGTGATCTCAACGCCCGACACGGGCGCGCCCGCTGCGGCCCAGATGTGCCCCGATTGGCGGCGGCATTGGCCGCAATGGCAGGCGGTGGCCCGGCCGGTGATTTTATCAACCGTGAATGTCACGGCGCCGCACAGGCATTGGCCTTTGGTCATGGGGCTTCTCCTTGATATAACTGCATATTATGCCCGCCCCGGTGTGGTGGCGGCTCCCAACAATACGCCGTAGATGATGAAACAAAGTGACAGCAGGCGGCGTAGCCAGACATTGAAAACTGCCCCCATTGCGGCCCGGCCAAGCCCCGCGCCCAATGCGGTATAGCTGGTATAGCTGAGGCAGGTGAGGCAAAGGGCGGTGGGAAAGATCACCCACATCTGCGCCCCGATGGGCACGTCGGGCTGCACAAACTGGCTGAACGCCGCAAGGTATCCGGCCACGGATTTTGGGTTGAAGGTGGCAATTGCCAAGGCGCGCCAATAGATGGATTTGGCGGGGCGCTCGTCGGCCATGGGAGGCCGCCTCGCGATGATCCAGCCTCGGATGCCGAGGTAGATGAGGAAACCCGCGCCAAGCAGTTTGAGCGCCTGAAATGCCGTTGGTGAGGCGATGATCAGCGCGGTGATCCCCGCCGCTGAAAGGCTGAGAAACAGGCTGGCCTGTGTCAGGATCGCCAGCACCGCCCAGAGGCCACGCCGGAAGCCGATCGTCATGCCATTGGTGATGCAATTCACCGCATTTGGCCCCGGGGTGGTGACAAACACCGCCCAGAAGACCGCGAAAATGATCCATGCGTTCCAGCTCATCAGCGCCGCCTCAATAGACCGGCGGCGCGATGACCCAGATCGCGACGGCGGGGTTTGCGTAAGGGTTGATCCACTCATGCGGCTCACCGCGAATGCGAAAACTGTCACCGGGATGGATGGTAAAGACTTGCCCGTTGATCATCAGATCAAGCTTGCCCGAGATCAGAAACCCCACCTCCTGCGTGGGCCGCTGAATGATCTCACCGGCGCGGCTGTGGGCGGCGAAGGTGGAATGCACCATCTCAAAATCATCCGTCAGATCGGGCGACAGCAATTCCTCAATCAATCCGCCTTGCCCCGAGCCAATCTGTCGCCGCGCGGCTTTGCGCACCACATATCCCGCCTCATCCGCCGGGGTTTGCGACTGACCAAACAGCATCGAGATCGGCACATCCAGCGCCTTGGCGATATGGCGCAGATCAGAAATCGACGGCGCGGAAAGATCACGCTCCACCTGAGAAAGCCAGCCCACCGAGCGGCCAAGGGTTTTGCCCAGATCGCTCAGCGTCACCCCGCGCGCCTTGCGCAAAGCGCGCAGATCAGCCCCCAATGTTGCGGTGCGGGTCAGGTCGGAATGGTGCATGACTGTGATGTCCGTGAAAATAACGCCTATAATTTCACGATGCGCTGATTCGGTGAAAATTCAAAGGGGTTTTTCACTAGCGTGACATATCCGCCCCGCCCTCAGCCGTCCGCCGGGCGATGAAATCGTCAATCTCTTCCAGACGGGACGGATCAAGCGGCGGTGGCTCATGCGCGGCGACACGGTCGTTGAAAATCTTGTTGGCGCGGGTGGTGGCATCGACCGATCCGCGCTCGGTCCAATTCTCAAAATTGCTCCAGTCTGATACCAGCGGCGAATAAAACGCCGTCTCAAACCGCTCAAGCGTGTGCGCGGTGCCAAAGAAATGCCCGCCATGGCCGACATCGCGGATCGCCTCAAGCCCAAGGGTGGCATCATTCACCGGCAAGGGTTTGAACAATTCGGCGAACATTTGCAGCACCTCAATATCAAGGATCATTTTCTCAGCCGAAAATGTCAGACCGCCCTCAAGCCACCCGGCCGCGTGCATGACAATATTGGCCCCACCCATCAGCGCGCCCCATAATGACATTTGCGATTCGTAGGCCCCCTGCGCATCGGGCGTATTCGAGGCGGTCGGCCCGGACGACCTGAGCGGCAGGCCATAGCGCCGCGCCAACTGACCCGAGGCAAACGCCGCCCGGACATATTCCGGCGTGCCAAACGCAGGTGCGCCGGTTTTCATATCCACATTGCTGGTGAAACTGCCATAGCAGACCGGCACGCCGGGGCGGACAATCTGCGACAGGGCAAGGCCAGATAAAGCTTCGGCATTTTGCATCACCAACGCGCCGGGGATTGTGACCGGGGCCATGGCTCCGGCCAAGGTGAACGGCGTGAGGATCATCATTTGCCCCATGCGCGCCGCGTCGATGATGCCCGCGCACATCAGATGATCCAATTGCAAAGGCGAATTGGAATTGGCCACCGTAAGGCACAGCGGGGTTTGGGTGAATTCGTCATGCGTGAGGCCATGGGCGATACGCAGCATCTCAAAACTGTCTGCCACCACTTGCCGGCCACGAAAATACACCCCAGATATTTTATCGGCCAGGGTAATCGCCGATCTGACCATGCCGTAGTGGCGCAGGTTCGGGGCAATGTCCTGCGGCTCAACCGGCACCCCGGCCATGTGGATCACATCAAAGCTATAGGCCACCCGCAGGATATTGTCGAAATCGGCCTGCGTGCCGGGATGACGGGGGTTTTGCAGGCTTGAGAAATTGGGCGCGCCCCCGGCAGTGCCTAGTGCCACATTATTGCCGCCGATCAGCAAATCACGGGTTCTGTTGCGGCTGTACAGGGTAAATTCAGACGGGGCCTTGGCGATCAGATCAAGCAGCAGATCAGGGTCAAAGCGGATCACCTGATCTTCGGCTTGGGTCATGCCAGCGTTGACATAAATTTCACGCGCCTCGGCACTTAGCACCTTGATGCCAATCTCGGACAGCACCGTCATTGTGGCGGTATGAATGGCCTCAATCTCATCCACGCTGAATTGTTCAATCGGCGGGTAGGGGTTTTTGATCTGACGCCAGGCGGCATCAAAATGGCTTTGCGCCGTGGTTTTGCGCTTTAACGCCCGGCCCCGCCTGCCGCCACTGCGCCCCGCGCTCATATGGCCCCGCTTTCGCGGTCTATATTGGCACGGAATGCCGCCGCCGTGGCCGGGTCAATCTCGCGCCCGGTGAAGGCGCTGAAATAGGCCGAGAGATAGCTGATCCTGTCGGCCATCGGCTCGGACACGCCCAAGGCGTAATAACTGAGCTGAGTGAAATAGATCACCCGGGCGCGGATGAAGGCCTCGGTCGGGGCATAATCATGACGCCGGTAGAAGTTGGCAATGGCGGTAACGCGGGCGTCATCCTCGGCCTTGAGCGTGTTTTGCAATGCCTCTGAATGGCGCGCCCAATCGCGGATCGCCTGATCAAGCTTGGACTCAAACCGGGTGTGGTCCGTCCACACGGAAAACAGCGCCAGAATGCCGTCATCCAGCGTATCCGCCCCGCCAAGCGCCTCAACCATCACCCCGGTATTGCGGGCGCGCCATTGATCTAGCAGCGCGTCAAGCAAAGCCTCGCGGCTGTTGAAATGCCAGTAGAAACTGCCGCGTGTGACGCCCAAATGCCGCGCAAGAGCGGTAATTTGCACCGCCTGTATTCCCTGCTCGATCAGCATATTCAGGGCGGCACGGGTCCAGTCATCCGCCGTCAGGCTGGCGCTGCGGGCCTGTGGATCAGCGGGGGAAAGCAGGGACATCTGGACTATTCCAATAAGGGTTGAGGGTGACCGTACAGGGGTGTATGGTAACAGTCAATCATCGCAACAAAAAGACCCATGCCAGTGAAAATCACCCGCCTGCCGAAAGATGACAGCAGTAACGGTTGGAGCGCGATCCTGCCCCAGCGGCAGCCGCATCCCCCGTTGCAGGGCGATGCCATGGCCGATTGGGTGGTGCTGGGCGCTGGCTATGCCGGGCTGGCGGCGGCGCGGCGGCTGGCAGAGAATTGCCCGCGTGATCATATCGCTTTGGTGGAAGCCGGAGAGGCTGGCGAAAACGCCTCAGGCCGCAACTCGGGCTTTGGCATTGATCTGCCGCATAATGTCGGATCGTCTTTGGATGAGCTTGAAGGCGCGCACCGGTTCATGCGGCTGGCGCGGATGGCGCTGGATCATCTGGAAACGGCGGTTGAGGCGGGCGGGATTGCCTGCGACTGGACCCGTGCGGGCAAGTATCACGGTGCGGTATCGGCGCGGGGCCGCAACACAGTGCTGGAGCCGTTTGCCAAAGAGCTGGAGGCTTTGAATGAGCCGTTTGAATGGGTTGAAAAGGCGGATTTGCAGGCGCGTCTTGGCACCGGCTATTTTGAGGCGGCGGTTTATACGCCGGGCTGTGTGCTGATGAACCCGGCGGCGCTGACGAGGGGGCTGGCGGATACAATGCCGGAAAATGTGACGGTTTATGAAAATTCGCCGGTGGTGGCGGCGGATTTTTCGGCGGGCATTCACCTGACAACGGCGCAAGGCTCCCTGCGCGCACCCAAGATGATCATGGCCGCCAACGGGTTTTCCGAGCGCTTCGGGTTTTACCCAAGGCGGTTTATGCATCTGGTGGCACATGCCAGCCTGACACGACCGTTAACGCAGGAGGAACGCCGGGCTTATGGCGTGGATCACCCATGGGGCCTGACGCCGGTGAATGCCTTTGCGGGGATCACCATGCGCTATACCATTGATCACCGCATTTTGATCCGTCAGGAATTGTCCTATTGCCCGTCACAGCGCGTCGCCCCCGGCGTTCTCGCTAAGGTCAGGCAGCGGCACAAACACCTGTTTGATCAGCGTTTTCCCATGCTCACGCAGGTTGAAATGGACCATAGTTGGAGCGGGTTCATCTGCCTGTCGCGCAATGGCGCCCCGGCTTTTGGGCAGGTGGCGCCGAATATCTGGTCGGCAACGTGCCAAAATGCGGTGGGGGTCACCAAGGGTACCTTTGGCGGGATTTTAGCGGCGGATATGGCAATCGCCCGCGATAACCCGCTGACCAATGACATGATCAGCCTTGGCGCGCCCGACCTGTTACCGCCACGCCCGTTTTTAGGGATCGGCGTGCGGACACGCTTCCGGTGGGAGCTGTGGCGCAACCGGCACGAGGCCTAGCCCCCACGCCCCGGCCGCATGTATATTTCTGTGCCGGGGCCTCTGGTCAAACTAATGCAACGGCAGCTTATCCGGATTGCGCATGGTATAAATCCAGTTGATCAACCCATCCTCATTAGTGGTAACCGTATAAATCATATCATCCGGCCCGCCTTCGAGGATCGCAAGCGCCGGGCTGTGATTGGCGCGGATCACCTTGAGGCCGGTAAGGTTGGTCTTCTTCAAGGCAATCGACAAAATCACCTGCGCCACTTCCTCGGCCCCCACCAGCGGACGGAACGCGGCGCTGACCTTACCGCCACCGTCGCTGATGGCCACCACATCG
>CAZZKL010000036.1:0-21706 GCA_964655135.1 uncultured Roseovarius sp.
GCCATATCCGCGAAAAGGCCGCCGAGAAAATATATTCTGAGCTGGGGCGCTTTCGCGGGCTGAAGGCGGAAAACCCCGATCTTAAGATTGGCGTTGCTGGCTGTGTGGCGCAGGCCGAGGGGGCTGAAATCATGCGCCGTCAGCCACTGGTCGATTTGGTTGTCGGGCCGCAAAGCTATCACCGCCTGCCACAGATGGAGGCCAAAGCGCGCCAAGGCGAAAAGGTGCTGGATACGGATTTCCCGGTTGAGGATAAGTTTGACGCTTTGCGCCACCGCCCCAAAGCCAAGCGCGGCCCGACGGCATTTTTGACCGTGCAGGAGGGCTGTGACAAGTTTTGCGCCTTTTGCGTTGTGCCCTATACCCGTGGCGGCGAGGCCAGCCGCCCGGTGGCGCGGATTGTGGAAGAGGCGTGCGATCTGGTGGAACGCGGCGTGCGTGAGATTACCCTACTGGGCCAGAATGTGAACGCCTATCACGGCGCCGGGCCGGATGGCGCGGATTGGACGCTGGCGCAACTGATCTGGGCGCTGGATAAGATTGACGGGCTGAAGCGCATCCGTTTCACCACCTCGCACCCCAATGATATGTCTGATGACCTGATTGAGGCGCATGGCAGTTGCGCCAAACTGATGCCCTATCTGCATTTGCCGGTGCAGTCGGGCAGCAATCACATTCTCAAACGGATGAACCGCAGCCATACGGCGGAAAGTTACCTGCGATTGATCGAGCGCATCCGCGCGGCGCGCCCGGATATTTTGCTGTCGGGGGATTTTATCGTGGGCTTTCCTGAGGAATCAGACGCCGATTTTGAGGCGACGATGGATTTGGTCGCGCAAGTCAAATACGGCTATGCCTATTCGTTTAAATATTCCACCCGTCCGGGCACTCCGGCGGCGGAGCGCGCGCAGGTGGATGAGGCGGTCAAATCCGAGCGCCTTCAGCGGCTTCAGGCCCTGATCACCACCCAACAACGCGCGGCGCAAGAGGCGATGATTGGCCAAAACGTCAATGTCTTGTTTGAAAAACCGGGGCGCTTGGCCGGGCAGATGGTGGGCAAATCCGATCACCTTCACGCGGTTCATGTGGCCGATTGTGATCTGGCCATCGGCGATATTGCCCGGGTTGAGATCCTCAGCAGCGGCACAAATTCGCTGGCCGGGCGGATCACGCGCGGGTGAATTTGGTAAAATACCCGGCATTTTCCATAGTTATGCTTGCGCCGGGGCGCTGAACTTGGCACCCTTTAATGAAAGCACACCAAAATTCAGGAGAATTGATTGGTCACCAGTATGACGCCGCCGCCCACCGCCGATGAGGCCCAGCATGGGGCGGCGATAGAGTTTCCCGACAACCGCCTGCTGATTGATCTTTGCGGTGAATTTGACCGCAACCTTGCGGAGATTGAGAAAAACCTTGGGGTTCAGATTTTGCGGCGTGGCAATCAACTGGTCGCCTTGGGCGAAGCAACCGCCGCCCATGAGGCGATAACGGTCATGCAGGCGCTTTATGCCCGCCTTGAAGCTGGAAAATCAGTGGAGCGCGGCGATATTGACCGCGAATTGCGGATGCCGGCACCTTTGCCGGGCACAGGCAGTCGCGATGGTAATCAGCTTGAGATGTTCAAGGGCGGCAAGGTTGAGATCAAGACCCGCAAAAAGCTGGTAGAGCCGCGCACGCAGGCGCAAAAGGCCTATGTCAAATCGCTGTTTTCCAATGAATTGGCCTTTGGCATTGGCCCGGCGGGCACTGGCAAGACCTATCTGGCGGTGGCGGTGGCGGTGTCGATGTTCATCGAGGGCCATGTTGACCGTATCATCCTGTCGCGCCCGGCGGTGGAGGCGGGGGAGAAGCTGGGCTATCTGCCCGGTGATATGCGCGATAAGATCGACCCTTATATGCAGCCGCTTTATGATGCGCTGAATGATTTTCTGCCGGGTAAACAACTGGCCAAGCTGATTGATGAGCAGCGCATTGAGATTGCGCCGCTGGCGTTCATGCGCGGGCGCACGCTGGCGAATGCGTTTGTGGTGCTGGATGAGGCGCAAAATGCCACCTCGATGCAGATGAAGATGTTTCTCACACGTCTCGGCGAAGGTTCGCGCATGGTGATTACTGGTGATCGCAGTCAGGTTGACCTGCCGCGCGGGGTGTCATCGGGGCTGCATGATGCCGAGCGCTTGCTCAAATCTTTGCCGCAGATCAGTTTTAACTATTTTACATCCAAAGATGTGGTACGCCATCCGCTCGTGGCCGCGATAATCGAGGCTTATGACGCGGATGTTTGAGAGCTGAGGCTTAAGGTTTATGACCAAAACCGAAACCCTGATTGAGGATGACCGCTGGTGCGCGGTTGATCTGGCCGGGTTGGCGCAAATGGCGGCAGATGCCACGCTTGAGCAACAAAACCTGGGGCAAGCGGGCTTTGAGATCAGCATTCTGGGCTGTGATGACGCGCGCATTGCCGTGCTGAATGGCGATTTCAGGGATAAGCCCACGCCCACCAATGTGCTGTCGTGGCCCTCGGCTGAGCGGGGGGCTTTGCTGGATGGAGGCAGGCCCTTGCCCCCTGAGCTGGGCGCAGACCCTGAGCTGGGCGATATTGCAATTTCCTATGACACCTGCGCGCGTGAGGCAACAGCGGCGGGTAAACCTTTGAAAAATCACACCACTCACCTGATTGTGCATGCGGTGCTACATTTACTGGGTTATGATCACATTCGTGACAAGGATGCCGCTTTGATGATGCAATATGAGCGTGAGATACTTGGCAAACTGGGCCTGCCTGACCATATAGAGGCCTGAAACCACCGGGGCTGATGCCCCAAAGCACACCGGGGCTGATGCCCCAAAGCACACCGGGGCGCGATGCCCTCAACCGGAAAGAAACAATGGACGACAGTATAGAAGGCTCCTCTAACGCAGCGCGAAGCGCGCAAGGCAATGAGCAGGGTGACGAGGAACAGGGCGGTTTATTCCGCCGTATGCTGGCGGCTTTGACCCTAGGTGAAAACGCCACGGATGAGGCCGGGGATTTGGCACGCCCGGCGGGCAGCAATGCGCTGGGCCTAGGCAATCTGCGCAATATGGCGGTGGAAGATGTGGCCACCCCCAAGGCTGATATTGTATCGGTGCCGATTACCATCACCAAAGATGAGCTGGTCAAGGTTTTCCGCGACTCTGGCCGCACCCGTCTGCCGGTTTACAAAGACACGCTGGATAGCCCCGTGGGGCTGGCGCATCTCAAGGATTTCGCGCTCAAGCACGGGTTCAATGGCGGCGGTGGGCGGTTTTCTCTAAAGAAAATCCTGCGGCCACTGCTGTTTGTGCCGCCCTCGATGCCCATCGGTGTGTTGCTGCAAAAAATGCAGGCCGAGCGGCAGCATATGGCGCTGGTAATAGATGAATATGGCGGGGTCGACGGGCTTGTCACCATCGAAGACCTGATTGAACAGGTGGTGGGCGAGATTGTTGATGAGCATGACATTGACGAAGGCCATTTCTGGACCCTTGAAAGCCCGGGTGTCTATCTGGCACAGGCGCGCGCGCCGTTGGATGAGTTTGAGGCTGAAATAGGCCTGTCGCTGACCGATGCCGAAGATGTTGACGAAGAAGAAGTGGATACCCTTGGCGGCGTTGTTTTCATGCTTTTGGGCCGGGTGCCTGTACGCGGTGAGGTGGTTGAGCATCCCGTTGGGGTGAGCATCGAAGTCATAGATGCCGACGCCCGCCGGATCAAGCGCCTCAAGGTGCGCCTGCCGGGGGCAACAGATTGAAGAAAGGTAATGCGCTGAGCCTCTGGGTGGCGGGGCATACCCCACGCAAACAGCTAATACTCGCGCTGATTTCCGGGACGGTGGCGGCTTTGGGGCAGGCCCCTGTTGGCGCATGGCCCTTGACAATTCTGGCGCTGGCGCTGGTTTATGGCCTGTTTCGGGCGGCGCAAGGCTGGCGCCGCGCGGCTTTTTTGGGCTGGATATTCGGAATTGGATATTTTGCCATCGCGCTCAGCTGGATGATCGAGCCGTTTTTGGTGGATGTGGCGCGCTATGGCTGGATGGTGCCGTTTGTGATCATTCTTGTCAGCACCGGCTTTGCCCTGTTCTGGGGTTTGGGCTTTGGCGTGGCCAAGGCCATGGGCGGACGGGCCATCGCTTGGGTGGCGGCGCTGGTTATCACTGAGGCCTTGCGCGGGACAATTTTCACCGGCTTTCCATGGGCGCAGATTGGTCATGTGCTGATTGATACGCCGTTGCTGCAATGGGCGGCATATGCGGGCTCTTTGGGCCTGAGTGCGATGGTTTTGACGGCTGCCGCCTCGCTTTGGACTACGTTAACAACGCGCAATACCTCGGGGCTTTTGGCGCTGGTTGCAATCACCGGGATGCACGCCACGGGGAACGCCATCAACCCGGCCCCTGTGGTTTCGCAGGACGCCAAGATTGTGCGGCTGGTGCAGCCCAACGCGCCGCAGCGTGACAAATGGGACCCGGTAAAATCCAAGATATTTTTCAACCGGATGCTTGAGTTTTCCGCCGCCGGCGCGCGGCCTGATCTGATTGTCTGGCCCGAGGCGGCGATCACGCCTTTGTTGCGCAACGCCGGGCCTGAGCTTGACGCCATAGCAAAGGCCGCCGCCGGGGTGCCCGTGGCGCTGGGGCTGGTCCGGTTTGAGGATGGGCGATTGTTCAATTCGATGATTGTTGTGGATCAAACCGGGCAGGTGGGGGATGTTTATGACAAAAGCCATCTGGTGCCGTTTGGCGAATATATGCCGTTTGGCGATTTGCTGAAACGGATCGGCATCAGCGGCATGGCGTCGCGCGATGGCAATGGCTTTTCTCCCGGTCCGGCGGGGCGGGTGATTGAGGTTGCGGGCATGGGCACGGCGCAGCCGTTGATTTGCTATGAAAGCATATTCTCGGGCGATATACGGGCGGTATCCCAGCGGCCCGATTTTATGATGCTGATCACCAATGATGCGTGGTTTGGCACCATATCGGGGCCGTATCAGCATCTGGCGCAGGCGCGGCTGCGCAGTGTGGAACAAGGCCTGCCGATGATCCGCACAGCTAATACTGGCATATCGGCGATGATTGATGCAACCGGGCAGATCACCGCGCAAATCCCGCTGGGGCAGGCGGGGTGGAAAGATGCCGCATTGCCGCCAGCCAAACCGCCAACGTTTTTTGCCCGGTTTGGTGATCTGCCGGTTTTGACGCTAATGGCCTTCATGCTGTTTATTTCAGCGGTGACAGGCCGGAGCCTCGCGGCATTAAAAACAGATAGAGATTGACGCCGCCTGGGCTTGCATTTATCCATTTGCAAAACCGTTACAACGGCTTCCTGGCGTGACGGCATATATCAATGGAGCGATATTCAATCATGGCACGCAATAATTACATTTTCACCTCTGAATCCGTTTCAGAGGGGCATCCCGACAAGGTGTGTGATCGCATCTCGGACGCGGTGCTTGACGCCTTCCTGAGCGAGGAGCCGGAGGCACGGGTGGCGGCCGAGACATTCGCCACCACCAACCGGGTTGTTATCGGTGGCGAAGTGGGGCTTTCGGATGAAATCAAGCTGCATGAATATATGGGCCGGATTGAACAGATTGCCCGCGATTGCATCAAAGATATTGGCTATGAGCAGGAAAAATTCCATTGGAAAACCTGCGAGATTACCAATCTTTTGCATAAGCAATCAGTAGATATCAAGCAGGGCGTCGATGCCGCCGATAACAAAGATGAAGGTGCGGGCGATCAGGGTATCATGTTTGGCTATGCCACCACCGAGACAGACGCGCTTATGCCCGCGCCGATTCAATACAGCCACGCAATTTTGCGGCGTCTGGCCGAGGTGCGCAAATCCGGGGCCGAGCCTGTCCTTGGCCCCGATGCCAAAAGTCAGCTTTCGGTGCTTTATGAAGATGGCACGCCGGTTGGGATCAGTTCGATCGTGCTCAGCACCCAGCATCTTGATGGCGATCTGACCAGCGACGATATTCGCGCCATTGTAGAGCCGTATATCATTGAGGTTCTGCCCCAAGGCTGGATCACATCCGCCACCGAATGGCATGTGAACCCGACTGGCAAATTTGTCATCGGCGGGCCGGATGGCGACGCGGGCCTGACCGGGCGCAAGATCATCGTCGATACCTATGGCGGTGCCGCCCCCCATGGCGGTGGTGCGTTTTCCGGCAAAGACCCAACAAAGGTTGACCGTTCAGCCGCCTATGCGGCGCGCTATCTGGCCAAGAATGTGGTGGCGGCGGGCATGGCTGAACGCTGCACCATTCAGCTTAGCTATGCCATTGGCGTCAGCAAGCCGTTGTCGATTTATGCCGATACCCACGGCACCGGCGAGGTGACACCTGAGGCGATCGAAAAGGCGGTTGCCTCGTGCATGGACCTTAGCCCGCGCGGCATTCGGGAGCATCTTGAGCTGAACAAACCAATTTATCAGCGCACCGCCGCTTATGGCCATTTTGGCCGTGACCCGGAAGCGGATGGTGGCTTTAGCTGGGAAAAAACCGATCTGATTGAGAAACTAAAAGCCGCCGTCTGAGATCAGACAGAGCGGATTGCAGGATTGTTTCTGGCCCGGACCCGGCGAACAGTAACTTTGGCGGCGGCGGGTCTTGGGTTAAAACCAGTTTTGTTGGCAACATCAAAGATCACGTCAACCAGCTCATTGGTGAAGGCCTCGGCGCCGGAAGTTTTCCATTTTGACGGCTCATTTCGTGAGGCCAGCGCCTCAATCAGGGCCATGGGGAATATGCCGCGAAAGGTGTCTTTGACTTCCTTTTTAATCCGGCGCAACACACGCTTACGGTCATTTTCGGTATTTAATTTGTCGAACCGGGTGACAACAAGCAGGGATTGTTGCCGGATTTCATCGGGGACTGTATCCCAGACCGCCGCTTCGCTTTGTCGCCAGGCCTGAGTTGCGTGGGTGCACCACAGGATCGCATCAACTTCGGGCAAGACCCGTTGCCAGACCTCGGGCGACATATTCGGATCGGAAATGCCGGGCATGTCAATGATGTCGCAAATCCCCAGAATTTCCGATGTCATTGAGATGTGGATGGCGCGGGTATCAAAAACCGGGATGGTTTCAATATTTTCCATTGAGACCGGCTCGGTGGTGCCATCAATGTCTTCGCGGTACGCCGGTTCGGTGCCATAGGTGATCCAGACCGGTGACAGCCGCGTTGCGGTTACTCTTTCCGGCAGGGCGCTGTCTTCTAGCAGCAGATTGGACAGCGTGCTTTTGCCAGCGCTGAATTCCCCCATCAAAGCTATGCGCGGTTTGCGCGGCCCTTCCGGGGCTTTATTGGCCGATGTGTTGCGGTCAATATCTGTCATTAGCTATCAAACCCGGACTGAGCCAGGGCCTCCAGTTCAGAAAAAATATCGCTCAGTATTTTATCCCGTTCTTTTTGGGCTTTAACACCAAACAAATTGTCCAGATCCCCGGCGCTGACATCAGCCTTTGCCGTGACGTCAAGCAGGATGTTGCGTTGGTCTGTGACAAAATCATGTAAAACCTTACGGGCGGCTTCATGGATCAACTCCATTTGCCCACCCTTCATTTCATTAATGATCGGGTCAACCTCGGCTTTGATCAAATCGTAGAAATCTCCGGTGAATGCCCGATAGCCGCGTTTGCGTTTCCACCATCTTTTCCACCATGTCGATTGCAGATCAAGCGCAATGGTCTGAGCCAAAGAAACCGGCGCAGGAAAAGCTGGTACATTCGGGTGCTCTATTGAGAACCCGTCAACCGGCACGTTGAAGGCATCCTTATAGGCCTGCTCAAGCGCATGGGCGGCCTCGGAAAACACTTCGCTGCAAATCGCGTTATATTTGCGGTTCAGAACCTGATAGCTGGAGCGCAGCAGCATCCGCAGGCCATTGGGATTGTATTGCCAGACTTCATCATGGCCGTGTTTTTCCAGATGCTGCATCAGCGATTCAATCGCACGGTCAAGGAATTGCGCGTTTGAGCGGTCAATCCGATCGGCGAAATTGGACATGATCACGCCCAGCTTTTCATCAAGTTCGGTTTGTGTGTCCGGCCCGATCTTGTCAAGCTGTGCCATCAATCCGCTTTTATTCAGGGAAATATTGCTGCTTTTGTCGAGCCGTAGCTGCACCACATTGGATGAGGCCTGTAGCCCCTGTACGATGTTCATCGCCTGTTTCGCCGCATGGGTCAGCTTGTCGCGGCCAATGCCTTCGATAATCCGCTCCGAGATGGCATCATAAAGCTCGGGCACACCTGACAAACGCCAGACCATCTCGGCCGGGTTTGGCTCTCCCTTGCCCTCAAGGGCAACCTCGGCCCAGTTCAGCATCGCCTCGGCACTGTCATTGACCAGGTTATCAAGGCCTTCGGTTGTCATCGCGATATTGGCCCAATAGGCACTGCCAAACACCAGTTGCGGATCCGCCGGGCCGTTATGATCTTTCAGGGTTTGCAAAATGCTGGCCCGGATTTCCGGCACCTGTTCGGCGGGATTGGCCAGTTCATCAATCCGATTGACAAAGATGATCACATCGCGCGAGCGCACGTTTGAGATCAGCCGGATCAGCGCCATATCCATGGTGGTCAGCGCCTGATGCGCCGATAAAACAACCACACAGATATGGCTGTCACGCAGGGAATTGATGGTGATCTGTTCACGCATCATGAAGGTATCATTTACCCCGGGCGTATCGCGAATACAGACCGGCATGGGGATTTCGGGCCGGTCAAAATACAAATCGGCGGATTTGGTGATGTCGGCGAATCGCCCCTGCTGGCTTGGGTCGGCGTTTTCATCTTCCTCGTCGTCATCATCATCAAAATTATCACCCAGACAGACATAGCGCTGCACCAGATCATCATTGAGATAGCCATAATCATGGCTTTGCCCCAGCAACAGCTCAAAATTACGGCCCAGACGCGCGCGGGTTTGTTCGCGCATGATGGCGATCTGCTCGCGCACTTTTTCAAGCTCGTCTTCGGCACCTGAGCGCTGTGCCAATTCCCCCAGACGACCGCCGGTTGAAACCAGTTTGTCCCACTCATCATGATTGAAAAATGAAAAACAGGCGACAGGGGCATCGTCATCCAGCTCGGCATTGATGTGCAGCGATGTAACCACGGACGTCCACGGGTTTACATCCGCCGGCAACAGATCAGGATGGCCTGTCATGGCATTTGTCAGGGTGGTCTTGCCGGATTTCACCTGCCCGATCATGGTAATGCTAGGGGTTATAGCGCGCAATCTGGTTTTCAGCAGGCTGACTTGCCGGGCAGTTGTGTCATCCCCGACCTCAGAGATTCCATCCAGCGTGTTCTCAAATTTCTTCAGCCGTTTGGTGAATTCATCAAGCCGCTCAAGGCCGATTGCCAACAGATGTGTCTGATTGGACACCTGCAGGCCGTCTTCCTCGGATATGGGCTGTTGTTCACTCATTGTCTCACTCATCTGAAGCCATCTGCGGTTTTCCTGTGTCAGGGAAATGCAAAAGGCTCATGCCAATTCTATATTTCGGGTGTTTCACATCCAATCTCATGACACTGACCAAATGCGAAACGCTATCAAGTATAATACCAAAAGTTGCGACTCTCATACTAACACCCATGTAGATAATTGTCCCGAAATTTACATAAAACCGTCAAATAAATGACACATTCTGCATTTTACTACAAGAAGTTAACGTGAAATAAGCCAAATATCACAGCATTCAGGGTTTGCCAATGATCAGGCGGCGATCTTTTGTTCAAAATCGCGCTTGATTTGAAGCAATAATACAACTGCATCCTCAACCGCGCTATCTTGATTTTCCAACTGCAACAGCAGCATCATATCAGCGGCATCCTGACAGGCATCTAAAGTATGCAAAATATCGGGGTCATTTTCAGCTCTGGTCGTGAGTTGCTCAACCAGTCCTTCAACATATTCATAACACTGCGCCATGACCGTTTCACTGTCGAGGTCATCCGATTTTTTGAGCTGGGTTTGTAATTCTTTAACCCGGCTTGTCAGGTATGAGACAATCTCTGAGTTGAAATCATCACGGTCGGGCGGCGGGGCAGGGGCCTCTTTTGGCACAAGCAGCTCAATCGGCTTATCTGGTGGGGGCTCTGGCTTGCTTTCTTCGGGCGTCGGCGATTTTTGGCTGGCCATGGCCAAATCAGAAATCTGATAGCTGGTAAATAAGATCACAGCGCCATCCAAGGACGCCTGAATGCCCTGATCAACCGCTTGCAACACCGCGCGAAGCAAATCCTGCCCGCCGCTTTTGGCAAGCCGGGTTTCACTAATTTCGCCGTCTTTTCCGCGCGCCGCGAGGGCCTGCAATGTATCAATCGGGTGCACATTGTTAAACAGCTTTGCCGCCGTCGACCTGAGCGCGTCCAGCTTTTTTTCCCGGGCGTCTTTATCGGGATGTTTATCCGCCTTGGTCATGACCAACAGGCTATGGTCATGCAAGGCGCTGGGCAGCGTATTCCACAAATCACTTTCGGCTTTGGTGAAATCCTGAGTGCACCATAGCGCAAGATCAGTCGAGCGCGCGGCCCATGCCAGGGCGCGTTTCTGCCCGGCTTCATTGGTGCCGATATTCACCTCAAGAATGCTAATGCGTTTGAGCGCAGGCAGCGGGAGTTTCATCCGGACAAACACCGGCTTAAGCTGATTTATGGCCTCAATATCAAAGCTGTCCAGAGATTTTGTTTTGCCATCCGCCAAGGTGCAATCAATCTTTTTCACCGGCCCCCAGGCGACCAAAACCGACGGCAGTTTGACATCTTTCGGGATCACCTCGGCCCCGGTAAGAAAGTTCAACACTTGGGATTTTCCAGACCCCTGAAGGCCCATGATGGCAAGACGTACCGGGCTTTTCAGGCGCGTTGAAATGCGCTCTGCAAGGCTATTTGCCGCAGGTGGCATATCTCCGGATGCAACCGCCTGGTCAAGCCGGGCTATTGTCTTTTCTACCGTCGTCTTTGAAACCATCCACCTACATCCGCTGCGCGATCTGTAATCGGGTCTAACAGGTCTTGATTCAAATTGGCAACTGTTGTTCCGACATGGGGCTTGTCCGGGGCAGGATGTATCGGTTTACTGACAACCATCGGCTTGGAAATATCAAAATTATTCACCTTGATCACGGAAAATGACACATTATCCTGATCCGGATCGCCAAGTTCGCATATCGCTTCCAGCAGATGCCCGGATATTTCGTTGCTGGGGCGCTCAGCATGGGTAACCAGTATCTGTTCAATTTCTTCATTCTCAAGAAATTGCAATCCGTCGCTGGACACCAGAATAAGATCCCCGATCTTCAGCTCATACGGCGTTTTAGGGCAGTCGATCTTGGCAACCACATCGCCCATCAGCACAGATGTCAGGCAATTCCTGTCCGGGTGATTTTTGCCGGTCTCCGGATCAATCATGCCGGATTCAACCATGAAATCAATTTGCGGTGCCATCGAATGATCTTCGTTAAGCTGCTCAAGCTTGCCATCGCGGAAAATATAAAGCGGAGAATCGCCGATGGATATCCAAAACATCCGGTTTTCGCGGATGACAATGGAGACCAAAGTTGAGCCCATGCCCATGGTATCGGGATTGTTGCTGGATTCTCCCAACAGGCATTCATTGGCTGATTTTGCGGCATCAAACAGATGCGTCGGAATGTCATTTTCGCTGTAACTAAATGTCGCACTTTGAAATTTCAGCTCGCTGAACACTTCGGTCACGACAATTTTGCTGGCCACATCACCAGCCGCATGTCCGCCCATACCATCGGCAAGCACAACAAAACCGCTATCAGACCCGTGGGGGAAATCGGTTACTATTGAGTCTTCCTGATAGTCGCGGCCACCCTGTGATACTGCCGAGGCAACATCATAGCATGGTTCATGCGATTGCCACATCATCCGGCCCCTTTGAATTTTGACCTTCCCAGTTAAACTCAGCAGTGCAAAAAACAACCAGACGCAGCGTGGTTTCACCGATCCTGATCAGATCGGTGTTTTTCACTTCTTCGGTGCAAATCAGCGGTTTGCTGTTAAGGCGCACAACATTGGCCTTGCCGCCGTGGCCCATTAAAAACGTATGGGTTTCAACGTCATAGACAATCGCCGCATGATTATTACGCGAGATGGTTGCATCGCCGAAATCAAGCGAAACCGCCTGATCCTCGCCCCGGCCGATCTGTGACATGCCGGCATGAAGGGCAAAAGATGCGCCGCGCCCCGGCCCGTCAATCACCACAAGCCAGCCAACAGGGAAACGCGGCTGCGCGGCTTGTTCAGCCGTGGTTTCGTCGGCTGCCTCTGCAACGGCACTGGGTTCAAACAGGTTAACCCCGGGCTTGCTGGTATGTTCAAATCCAAGCAGGCGGGTTTTAACCCGGCCAACCCGGCGCTTTTCCGGGGCCTTTGGCGCGGCTTGTGGCGCAGATTTGGCTTCTTCGGGTTCAGGATTTGCAGGCGCAGGTGTTGGAACGCTTGCAGCGGGTTCTTCTGCCTTGGTATCGGCTGCTTCCGGGGCCACCTCTGTGGTCACCTCTGCGGCCACTTCTGCGGCCACTTCTGCGGTCACTTCTGCGGTCACTTCTGCCGCAACGTCCGGCGCAGGTTCAGAGGTTTTAGGCTTGGAATCCTGATTTACCGGCTCGATCGCCTGAACTTTGGGCATTTGTGGCTCGGGTGTCGCGGCGCTTTCTGCCGGTTCCGGCTGATCTGGTTGTGGCGTTGCTGATTTGGCTTCAGGCTTATCAGCAACGTCATCTACATCAACATCCCAGATGTTAAAGGCCTCATCATCCAGGCTGATGTCTTCGCTTTCATCAATTTCCACGTCATCATCGAAATCGGAAACTGCGGCAAGGCCCTGATCTGCTTCGGCGGCATCTTCAGCGTCCAAATCAGGAAGATCAGGAAGATCAGAAATATCAACATCAATTTCATCCGCTTCATCAAGAATAAACGGATCAGTCAGGCTGAGCACATTATCCGAACGCTCAGACTGCGAGGCCTCGGACCCGGCGATTTGGTCATCCTCTTGCACAGGGGGTGCGAGGGCAACCGGGGAATCGGGGTCATCCAAATCAACAATGTCAACTACGGATACCGCATCTTCATGAGATGTCACCTCGGATTGTTGCGCGGCCAGATCATCGTCAACCACATGTTGAGAGGCCAAAGACCCCGTGGCCTGGATTTTTCTTTCAATCAGTTTTTGAATAAACGACATGGCATTAATCCCCCGAATTCGAGCTTTTAAGTGATGATTTCTGGAACCCGCCTACCTGAGATACGCGGATTGTGGCAAACCAGTTTGATCCGTTCCTATCGACAATAAACCGCAGGTCGTCTGCACCCGTTGAAAATCCCTGATTCAGGATGTCAGCCAGAGTGTTGCGGCCTTCAATTTTCTCTTTCGCTTCTACATTGGCAATCACAATGTCACCAACGACAAATTCATCGGCGCTGCTGTCCGAAACTGCCGAAACCGTGGTCTTCCACACACCTTGTTCATATGCGGTCTCGAAGGTCGTGCCGTCTTTTAAAACAGATTTTCCAAGTAATTTCAATACTGTATCATGATTATCTACTGCGCCAGTTGCTTCTTGGATGCCAAAGTTAACCGGAATCGTGGCTTCATCACTGTTTGCAATCGCGGCTTCAAGAATGCGCGAAATGTCGCCGAGTTTATCAATCGGCTGGCCATTTAATGTGGTGATGGTCACGCCATTTTTCATCCAAGGCTCGGCGTTTGATTTGACGCGGGTGATGGTCACGCCGTCACTTTCATCCGCATCAAACGGTAATTGCGCGGTCCAGTTTGTTGTCAGATAGGTTGCCGGAACGATAAGGCTTGAAAGCGCAATCGGTGCGGTCAAAATCTTCGGCCCTGCTTCCGGCGTCATGGCATCCAGGCTCGTAAGGCTGGCAAAATTCACTGCCGGTTGCGCCGTTTTTGGCGGGGTAAATGCACTGTCTTCCGACAGGGCCAATCCGCTGGCATCAGTTGTCGGTTCTGGCAGGGACTGCTCAATATCAGTGCTGTACACCGGGGCCACCCCGGAGGCTTCAAGCGCAAACGATACCGCATCAGCGACAACCGGATCAGATGGCACACTCAACGCCTGCGCCGCATCCGTATTTGTGGTGCCCTCATTCCTGGGCAACACCAGCGAGACTTCGGTGATCTCGGTAATTTGTGGTTGGTTCAATCCCACCTCGGCATCCGTAAGATCAACCGGGGTAAAGGAGGTAAGCTTTGCAGGGGCTTCAGGTTCGGTGGTGGTTTCCTCGACCTTGGCAATGGACAGGCTCTGATCTGATCCTGTTGGGGCCTTGGTTGCCGACACTTCAGCGGTGCCATTGGTATCTGGCACAGGCTGAACCTCTGGCTGAACCTCTGGCTGAACCTCGGGTACAATCGCGGTTTCTAAAGGCGGCACTTCGGCGATATCGACATCGCCGTTTGCGGTTTCGGGCTCCACTTGCACCGGCTCGATGACAGAGGCAACAGCCGAATCGATGGCTTGCTGTTCACTAACAGCCGCATCTGTCTGTGAGGCGGTCTCAGACGGTTGGGGCGGTGTGATCGTTGTGCTGATTTCCGAGCCGCCAGACCCTGCGCCATTACCGGATTGCCGGGTAAACAAATCTGTTTGGGTGTACACAACGGCCCCCGCCAAAACAGCGGCCACAGCCACACCGGCAAACATTTTGCCCGCGATTTTCTTTTTCTCGGCCTCTTCGCTTGCCATTTCATTGGCAATTTCATCCAAGCGATTCACTGTCGGCTTGGCCTTTGAACGGGCAGTTTTGACAGGCTGAGGCGCGGCCGCTGCCGGTTCTGGCTTGGCTTTGGGCGGTGGCGGCGCGACCACACCCGGTTGTTGCATGATCTGGGCAACGGTTGCGGTGACGTCATCCTCGGCAGACGCGATTTTGATAGTTTCCTTCTCGTCAATCTTCGCGAGCCACTCACCAGCGGATTGAATCCTGTCCTTGGGCATCAGCCGCAGGGATTTATCAATCGCCATCAGGAATATATCGTCAAATCCCTTGATATTTCCGTGCAGGGGTTTGTACGGATCCGGCTCACGCGCGGCGGCGCTGGCCAGACGGATCTGGCTGTCTGGGGGAATCTCACCGGTGATCAGGTGATAGAAGGTGGCCCCAAGCGCATAAAGATCGCTGCTTGGCCCTTGAATACTGCCCGAGACATAAAATTCCTGTGGTGAATAGCCATCCTTGACGACACGAAGCGCGGACAGAACTTTGCCGACTTTGCTGGCCTGCTCACGGGCGGCACCAAAATCAATCAAAATCGGCTCAAGCTCTTCGTTCAGCAGAATGTTATCGGGCGAAATATCACGGTGCAGCACGTTTTGGTCGTGCATATATTTAATCGCGCCCAGAATTTTTTTGAGAATAGCGGCAATCTGATTTGGTTTGAGCTGTCCGGTCTCATCTTCCAGCGTATCCAGAAGGTCGCGGCCCTTGATCAGGTCAAGCGCCATATAGGCGGTTGAATTGTCTTCAAACACCTGATGCACACCCACGATATTGGGGTGGTTCAGTTTTGCCAGCCCACGGGCCTCTTGAATGAACAATTTGACGATGGCTTTGTATTCGCTTTGGTGCGCCCGCGAACGGGCCTGCACAAGCGCCTGCGAACGGCGACAAAAAGAGCCGGGAAAACATTCCTTGATAACAACCTGACGATCCAGGCTGTCACGCGCAAGATAAGTGATCGCAAAGCCGCCACTATTGAGATATTTGTCAATCGTGTATTGGCCTTGCAATAGCTGCGTGCCGGGCTTCAGTTCATCCTGAAACTCGTCAAAATCACTCGTATCTGCGATATTAGTCGCTTCGGTCATGGTCCCACCTAGATAAGAAGTTTATTTTGCCGCGCAAAACACACTAATTCAATAACATTATAATCTTTTCCGAAACATTTGTCCAAAAAATGGAGTAAATAAGCCCTTTCTGGACAAAAGGCGCAAAGGCAGGGGCGCTAAAATGTTAATATTTTAATATAATTAAACGTATAGAGCATCTAACTCTTTGTTGTCAAACGGTTTATATAAAATTTATCATTCCTAAAATGCATATTAATTTAGGATGATAATATCACAATTTAGCCTTATTTACCCGGCTGACTGTTGCCAGACGGTTACGATATGCGGCATTTTCTCATGTTTGCAGACGATCAAAGCGGTCTGATTTTTCATCCGGGCGCTGATAATAAAGTATTTATTGTCGCGATTCAGGATGATCAGGCTTTGCGGGCTGGCTTTGTTTCGCAGCTTTTTGAATTCAGCATCCATCGTCCCAAGATGCTCTTTTATCAGGTCTTGTAACAGCTTGATTTGTTTGTCCGAGCCAGAGCTTGAAATCAGAGTATCGTCGGCCATGACGACCGAGGCTAAAATCTCATTGCTTAATCCGTCAACGAATTCCTGCAAAGACGCGGGGCCACCCGGTGTGGCGGCTGCATCCTTTGGGTCATCGTCTGTGGCGGCTGCATCCGCAGATACACCTGTGGATACCTCCGCAGATACCCCCCATGTGTCGCGCAGTATCCGGACGGATAAGCCCATGGCGGAATAATCGCTATCCGGTTCGGTCTTGGCGATTGAGACAGAAAGTGATTTTGCCGTTTCAGCAAACTTATGCATCAGCTTGGCCAATGCGCGCATCTCATCTTCGTCACTGTCCGACAGATTAACCGCAATCAGATCAATGCCTTTCGGGATCAGGTTTTTGGGTTTGGCCGCGCAAACCCGCCAAAGACGCCGGCCTTTGGCCACAAGGGTAATGCTGCTGCCGCTATCACTGTGAAAAGTCAGCTCGCGCGCCAGAATCGTTTCATCAATCTCCTGCAACAACGCGGGCAGGATTGCAGCATTGCTGCCCTCGGCCAGAACGCGGCGGCCCTGTTTATAGGTCGTCCCGGCATCGGCAATGCGGGTTATCCGCTTCAGCAGGTTTTCGCTTTTCGTCACGTCAATAATCCAAAGTTCAATTTCGCCCGGCTTTCACGCCTCCAGCTATGCGTCGGGCGGGGGGGGCTCAAGGGCAGTATTGCCGCAGGGTTTTTCATCACTCCCCCCCCGGCATGATCTGATCCAGACGCGCCTGCGCCGATGTAAGAAACGCAGTCAGGTCAACATCCGGCCCACAGATGCAGCATAAAACGTCATCCGTGCCCGCCGCATTGCGCAGGTAAATGTTGGTATGATCCCCATCCACCACAAGCGCGGTTATCGGGGCCGCATCCTTGTTCAGTTTTGCCGTGGCCCCTTTGAACATAATCGCAGCTTCGGCGCAGAGGTGATCAAGATTTTCCTGCGGGATTTTTTTCCGGCTGCTGGTGAGCAATACCATTTTCGACGACAAATCGGCAAAGGCCACAAGGGCGCAGCCGTCAAATTCTTCGCGCAAATTGTTAATCTCATCGGCGATTGCCATGGCCTGTCCTCAGTCTTTTTTGCATATATATTCCGTTACATGCGCCCATGCTACCAAAAACGCCTGTAAAAAGTATTGCCAGATGTTGCGAATAGACGCTTTATCAGGGCTAATCCAGATGCAAACCGTCCCCGGAAAGGAATTTTTCACATGCCCGCCATCCTGCCGCCCAAATCGCCCGAAGATAATCCTCGTGTCAGGGCTGTATTCGATGACATCCGCGCAACCCGAAAATCGGATTTTATCAACAATATCTGGCGCTATCTGGCGGTGGATGAAGACCTGCTTGAGCGCACTTGGGCCGAGGTCAAGGCGGTCATGGCCACGCCGTCCGAGCTTGACCCGCTGACCAAGGAATTGCTTTATCTGGCGGTCTCGATCATCAATAATTGCGACTATTGCGTGCATTCCCATTCCGCCGCCGCGCGGGCCAAGGGGATGACGCCTGCGCAACATGCCGAGGTGCTGAAAATCGTGTCGCTGGCGGCCAAGACAAATCATTTGTCAAATGCCATGCAGGTGCCGGTTGATCCGGAATTTATCCTGACCGAGGAATAAGGGCATTAATGAGGGTTTGCCGATGACTCATCACATATCAAATCCGCTGGAAGCGCTAAAAGCCAATGTTGCCGCCCCGTTTGAGCAGGCCCGCGCCATGCCGCCGGGGGTTTATACCTCGGATGAATTCCTGCGCGCCGAGTTAAGCCATGTCTTTCGCAAGGATTGGTTTTGTGTCGGTCGTGCCGATGCGCTGGCAAAGCCGGGCGATTACGTCACCTGTGACCTTGCGGATCAGCCCATCGTGGTGATCCGCGACCGCGACAATATACTGCGCGCGATGTCCAATGTCTGTCTGCACCGGATGTCCACCCTGTTGCACGGGCGCGGGCGGGTGCGTAGCATCGTCTGCCCCTATCATGCCTGGACCTATAACCTTGACGGCAGTCTGCGCGGCGCCCCGGCGATGACCTTGAATGAAGGCTTTTGCAAAGACAATTATCAGCTCCCGTCGGTGCGCTGCGAAGAATGGCTGGGTTGGGTGTTTGTGTCCCTGAACCCCGACAGTGCGCCGGTGGCGGAACACCTGTCCGGGGTTGAGGCGCTGATCGCCGATTACAACATGGCGGATTATACCGAGACGTTTTTCGAGCATCATATCTGGGATACCAACTGGAAGGTTCTGGCCGAGAATTTCATGGAAAGCTATCACTTGCCGGTCTGCCATGCGGGCACCATCGGCGGGCTGTCAAAGCTTGAGGATATGATCTGTCCTCCGGGGCATAAGGCGTTCAATTACCACACAATTCTAAAGGATGACACGCTCAAAATAGCGCTGGCGCATCCCTCAAATACCACCCTTAAGGGCGACGCAAGGCGCACCACGTTTTTGCTGGCAATTTATCCCAGTCTTTTGATCACCCTGACGCCGGGCTATTTTTGGTATCTCACATTGCATCCCCATGGGCCGGGGCAGGTGCGCATCGGATTTGGCGGTGGCATGTCGCCCGATTATGCCAATGACCCAAAGGCGCAGGCGCATTTCAAGCAATTGAAAACCCTGCTGGATGAGGTCAATGTCGAGGATCGCGGCTGTACCGAAAAAGTCTTTCGCGGGCTGTCATCAGGGCTGGCCAAACCGGGGCATTTATCGCATCTTGAGCGTCCGAATTACGATTTTGCGCACTACCTCAATCAACAGATTAACGGCGGCTGATTCCGGCCCTGAAGTGAGACAGATAACATGAGCCACACCCCAAATTCCCCCCATGCCCGCGATATTGCCGCGCATCTGCATCCCTATACCAACCTTGCGGTGCATCCTGAGGTCGGGCCGCATATCCTGACGCGCGGTGAGGGGATTTATGTCTATGATGACGAGGGCAAAAAGTTCATCGAAGGCATGTCGGGCCTGTGGTGCGCCTCGCTTGGGTTTAGCGAAAAGCGGCTGGTGAAAGCCGCGACAAAACAGCTGGAAACCCTGCCGTTTTACCACAATTTTGCCCATAAAGCGGTGGAACCCGCGATTGAGCTGGCGGATTATCTGGTGCGCCATGCGCCGGTGCCGATGTCGAAGGTGTTCTTCACCAATTCCGGGTCCGAGGCCAATGATACCCAAGTGAAACTGGTGTGGTATTACAACAATATCCTTGGCCGCCCGGAAAAGAAAAAGATCATCGCCCGCCATGGCGCTTATCACGGCGTCACCGTTGCGGCGGCAAGCCTTACGGGGTTGCAATACGCGCAAAACGGCTTTGACCTGCCAATTAAAAATATCCTGCACACCGACTGTCCGCATTTCTATAAATATGGCGCGGAAGGCGAGAGCGAAGAGCAGTACGCCACCCGTCTGGCCGACAATCTTGAGCAGTTGATACAAAGCGAAGGCCCCGATACCATCGCCGCCTTCATCGCCGAGCCGTTTTTGGGGGCAGGCGGCGTGATCATGCCGCCCAAGGGGTATTTTGAGAAAATTCAGCCCATATTAGAGACCCATGACATCCTATTTATCGTCGATGAGGTGATCAGCGGGTTTTACCGCACCGGCGATATGTTTGGCACGCAAACCTATAATCTCAAGCCCGACCTGATCACCTTGGCGAAACAGCTTTCAGCGGCTTATCAGCCCATCGGCGCGGTGATGGTGAGCGAAAAAATCCATGACGTTCTGGTCGAGGGCAGCCGCAAATACGGCCTGTTTGGCACCGGCTTTACCTATTCCGGCCACCCGGTCCCGGCGGCTGTGGCGCTGGAAACGCAGAAGATTTACGATGATCGGAACATCGGCGCGCATGTGAAAGCGGTATCGGTGACGTTTCAGCGGCGTCTGCACGGCCTTAAGGATCACCCTTTGGTGGGCGAGACGCGCGGGCTTGGCCTGATTGGCGCGGTTGAGCTGGTGGCGGATAAATCTGCCCGGCAAAATTTTGACCCCGGCCATAAGGTCGGGGCGTTTGTGACCGGCAAGGCGATGGAGGAGGGGCTGATCTTGCGGCCGCTGGCCAATGATTCCGTGGCCTTCTGCCCGCCCCTGATCATCACCGAGGCGCAGATCAACGATATGTTTGATGCCTTCGCGCGCGCCCTTGATGAGACAGCGGGATATGTTGCGGGGCTTTGAGCTTTGCAGGCAAGTGACAATGCAACAGGGATTTCCGGATATTTTAACGATCGCTTGACAAGTCATCTATCTACTAAGATGTTAGGGCAAACAAAGAATAAGGGCGGGAAGCTACGGGGAAGATTGTCGGCCATATTGTTAGTTAATAACAATGGGTCGCAAAACAATTCAGCCACGCTTTTCGCCTATAACAGGGAGAGTTTCATCACTTTGGTGTTCATGGCACCTGCTTGCAGGCGCGAGGGCGGCTTTTGCTGTGCAATCATGGATTGATCAGGGGTGAGGCAGACATGTGGAGAATAATACATGCTAACAGTAGTGGTGGTCTACGTTCGGGTTGTTGACCGGGTGAACTACTTTATTGGCCGCATCATGATGTATTCGATCTTTGTTCTGATCGCGGTACTGATGTGGTCGGTCTTTTCCAAGCAGGCGTTTATCATCCCGTCCTATTGGACGCTTGAGATGGCGCAATATCTGCTGGCGGCTTATTACCTGCTGGGCGGGCCTTATTCGATTCAACTGGGGGCCAATGTGCGGATGGATTTGTTTTATGCCAACTGGTCGCCGCGCAGAAAAGCATGGACCGATTGTTTCACCATACTTTTGCTGATTTTCTATCTTTCGGTGATGCTTTATGGCGGCATTCAGTCGATGGAATATTCGATCAAATATCAACAACATTCCGCAACCATGTGGCGGCCGCTGATCTGGCCGATCAAGGCGGTCATGTGTACCGGGTTGTTCCTGATGATACTTCAGGCCATCTCAGAACTTATCAAAGACATCGCAACGCTGCGTGGAAAGACAATTTAATGCCTCAGGAATATATCGCCCTTTTCATGTTTTCGACGATGATGCTGATGCTGATGACAGGCCAACGTGTGTTTGGTGCCATTGGCGGCATTGCCTCGATTGCGGCGCTGTTGCTTTGGGGCAATGGCGGCGCAGATGTACCCTTTACCGCCGTGATGACGGTGATGAAATGGTACCCCATGGTGACGCTGCCGATGTTTATTTTCATGGGCTATGTGCTGTCGGAAAGCAAAATCGCCGACGATCTTTACAAGATGTTCCACGTCTGGATGG
>CAZZKL010000037.1:0-14131 GCA_964655135.1 uncultured Roseovarius sp.
CAGATCAAAGGCGGCGCTGGCGAGGCCTATATCGCTGGCGGCGTGGAAATGATGGGCCGTGTTGCCATGGGCAGCGATGGTGCGGCAATTGCGGTTGATCCCAGCATTGCCATGGACACCTATTTCGTGCCCCAAGGCATCAGCGCCGACATCATCGCCACCGAATTTGGCTTTAGCCGCGATGACGTCGATGCGCTGGCGGTCACCTCGCAAAACCGGGCCGAGGCCGCGTGGAAAGACAACCGTTTTGCCCGCTCGATCATTGAGGTCAAAGACCAAAACGGCCTGAGCATTCTTGATCACGACGAATACATGCGCCCCGGCACCGATATGCAGACGCTCGGCGCGCTCAACCCCGCGTTTCAGGCCATGGGTGAGGTGATGCCGGGCTTTGATGCGGTGGCGATACTGAAATATCCGCATCTGGAAAAGATCAACCATATCCACCACGCGGGCAATTCCTCGGGCATTGTGGACGGCTCGGCGGGGATTTTGATCGGCAACGCGGAATTTGGCAAAAAATACGGTCTGACCCCCCGCGCGCGCATTCGTCAGACCTGCAAGATCGGCACCGATCCCACCATCATGCTGACCGGCCCGGTGCCTGCGACCGAGAAAATCCTTGCGGATGCCGGCATGAGCATCGGCGACATTGATCTTTTTGAGGTTAATGAGGCCTTCGCTGCCGTGGTCCTGCGCTTCCAACAGGCGTTTGATGTCGATCCATCGCTGGTCAACGTCAATGGCGGCGCGATTGCCATGGGGCACCCGCTTGGGGCCACCGGGGCGATCATCATCGGCACGTTATTGGATGAGCTTGAGCGCACCGGCAAAGGCACCGGTCTGGCCACGCTGTGCATCGCGTCCGGCATGGGTGCGGCGACCATTATTGAGCGCGTGTAACGGCGCGGCAGGAGAGAACAAATGACTGATTTTACAATGAAAACCGATGCCGACGGCGTGGCCACAATCACCTGGGACACGGTTGGCAAATCAATGAATGTGATGAACGCGCAAGGGTTTATTGACCTCGACGCGCTGATTGATCAGGCGCTGGCGGATGACGCCATCAAAGGCGTGATCATCACTTCGGGCAAGGAAGATTCGTTTGCCGGCGGGATGGACCTCAATGTCATCGCCAAGATGCGCGATGATGCCGGAGACAACCCCGCCAAAGGCCTGTTTGACGGGTTGATGAACATGCACGGGGTTCTGCGCAAGATTGAGCGTGCGGGCATGGACCCCAAGACCAACAAAGGCGGTAAACCGATTGCTGCGGCTCTGCCCGGCACGGCGCTTGGCATTGGTCTGGAAATTCCGCTGGCCTGCCACCGGATTTTTGCTGCTGATAACCCTAAGGCCAAAATCGGCCTGCCGGAAATTATGATCGGCATTTTTCCCGGCGCGGGCGGCACCACGCGATTGGTGCGCAAGCTTGGCGCGATGGGGGCCTCGCCGCTCCTGCTTGAGGGCAAACTCAACACCCCCGCCAAAGCCAAATCCGCCGGGGTGGTGGATGAGGTTGTGCCTGCGGATGAGCTGCTGAGTGCGGCCAAGGCGTGGGTTTTATCGGGGCCCGAGATTGTCAAACCATGGGATGCCAAGGGCTATAAAATGCCCGGCGGCGCGCCGTATCATCCGGCGGGCTACATGACATTTGTCGGCGCGTCCGCGATGGTTCACGGCAAAACCCAAGGCGCGTTTCCTGCGGCCAAAGCGTTGCTGAGTGCGGTTTATGAGGGCGCGCTGGTGCCGTTTGATACCGCGCTCAAGATTGAGGCGCGCTGGTTTACTAATGTGCTGATGAACCCGTCATCAAGCGCGATGATCCGCACGCTTTTCATCAACAAAGGCGCGCTTGAGAAAGGGGCCAACCGCCCGGATGCTCCGGATCAGACGGTTAAAAAACTTGGCGTCATGGGCGCGGGCATGATGGGGGCGGGCATCACGCTGGTCTCGGCCATGGCGGGCATCGAAGTGGTGCTGATTGACCAAGCGCAAGACGCCGCCGACCGGGGCAAATCCTATAGCGCCGATTATATGGACAAGGGGATCAAGCGTGGCAAAGCCTCGGCGGAGAAGAAAGAGGCAATTCTTAGTCTCATTACCGCCACCACTGATTACGACGCTCTGAAAGGCTGCGATCTGATCATCGAGGCGGTGTTTGAAGACCCTTCAATTAAGGCCGAAGTGACCAAGGCAGTTGAGGCCGTCGTGGGTGAGGATTGCATATTCGCCACCAACACCTCGACCCTGCCAATCTCTGAGTTGGCCAAGGCCAGCGCGCGCCCTGAGCAATTCATCGGCATTCACTTCTTTTCGCCGGTCGAGCGGATGCTGCTGGTTGAGATCATCAAAGGCCAAAAGACCGGCGATGTGGCCGTGGCCAAGGCGCTGGATTATGTCCGGCAAATCCGCAAAACCCCGATCGTGGTCAATGACGCGCGGTTTTTCTACGCCAATCGCTGTATCATTCCCTATATCAACGAAGGCATCCGCATGGTCGCCGAGGGTGTCACGCCCGCGCTGATCGACAACGCCGCGCGGCAGCTTGGCTTTCCGGTGGGACCGCTGCAACTGGTTGATGAAACCTCGATTGATCTCGGCGCCAAGATTGCCCGCGCCACCCGCGCCGCCATGGGCGATGAGTATCCCGACGGCGCGGTGGATGAGGTGATTTTCTGGATGGAAGGTGAAGGCCGTCTGGGCCGCAAATCCAACGCCGGATTCTTTGATTATGACGACAAGGGCAAGCGGCAACTTTACTGGAAAGGCTTGCAAGACAAATACCCCCATGCGGAAAATCAGCCCGATCTGATCGAGGTGCAGCATCGCCTGATGTTCGCACAAGTGTTGGAAGCGGTGCGCGCCTTGGAAGAGGGTGTGCTGGAGGACATCCGCGAGGGCGATGTCGGCGCGATCCTTGGCTGGGGCTTTGCGCCATGGTCCGGCGGGCCGTTTTCATGGTTGGACATTATCGGCACGCCCTACGCGGCGGAACGCTGTGACCAACTGACCAAGGCCCACGGCGCGCGGTTTACCACGCCTGATTTGCTGCGCGATATGGCGGCGAAAAACCAAAGCTTCTATGGCCGGTTTGGTCAGAAGGCGACAGCGGCCTGAGATCAAGGTTAACGGCCTGAACTTAAAGGCCGTTTAACCATGCCCCCTTCGGCATTTTGTCAAAAATGCCAGCCCCCGCCCGCCCCATGGCGGGGGCTTTTACGGGCGGCGCAATTTATCGAAAACGTGGGAAGCTTTGCGATGCCCCGCGATGCTTGACCCGCCCTCATGCCCCCACCCGGCCGGGGGCTGGCATTTTTGACAAAATTATCATTTGATTGCCGGAAACTTCTCAATATTGTCACTCAAACGCTATGCGCCATGCAGATTCGGGAGGGATGATATGGGCTGGATGAGTGATGAGACCGGGTTGGACAAAACCCCGGCCAACTATGTGCCCCTGACGCCACTTTCACATTTGCAACGTGCGGCGCAGCTTTATCCACAAGATGAGGCGGTAATCTATCACAAACACCGCATTTCCTATGCCGACTATCATCAGCGCTGCACCCGCCTTGCCTCGGCGCTTACAAAGCTTGGCATCAAACCCGGCGATGTGGTGGCCACCATTCTGCCCAACATTCCGGCGCAGGCCGAGGCGCATTTTGGCGTGCCCGCCTGTGGTGCGGTGCTCAATGCCATCAACACACGGCTTGAGGCCGAAACCATCGCCTATATCTTTGATCATGGCGGGGCCAGCGCGGTGTTGGTGGATAGTCAATTCCTGCCCGTGGCGCTGCAAGCGATTGAGCGGATGGATGGCCCCGCGCCGATAATCATCGAAGTGGCGGATAATCAGGCCGGGTTTGCGGCCAGTGGCAACCATACCGAATACGAGGATTTGCTGGCCTCGGGCGACGCGGGTTTCAACTGGATCATGCCGCAAGACGAATGGGAAAGCCTCGCGCTGAATTACACCTCCGGCACCACCGGGCGGCCCAAGGGCGTGGTTTACCATCATCGCGGCGCGTATCTGATGACCATGGGCACGGTGATCAGTTGGAAGCTGACATTGCGGCCGCGTTATCTGGCGATTGTGCCGCTGTTTCATTGCAATGGCTGGAACCACACATGGATGATGCCGCTGCTTGGGGGCACCTTGATTTGTTGCCGCGATATAAGTGCAAAAGCGATTTATGATGCCATCGCCGACGAAGGCGTCAGCCATTTTGGCGGCGCGCCGATTGTGCTTAATATGATCGTCAACGCGGTGGACGAGGACCGCCGCAAATTTGATCACACGGTTCAGGTTTTCACCGCCGGTGCCCCGCCGCCCGCCGCCACGCTCAGCGCGATTGAGCCGCTGGGATTTGTGGTGACGCATGTGTATGGCCTGACCGAAACCTACGGCCATGTCACCGAATGCCTGTGGCACAAACGCTGGGATGACAGGCCCAAGGCCGAGCGGTACGCGATCAAGGCCCGCACCGGGGTTTTGATGTCGGTGCTGGAAGACATCACCGCCAAAGACCCCGAAACCATGGCTCAAATCCCGATGGACGCCACGGCGCAGGGCGAGATCATGATCCGGGGCAACACGGTGATGAAAGGCTATCTGAAGAACCCATCAGCCACCGCCGAGGCCTTCAAGGGCGGCTATTTCCATTCTGGTGACATCGCGGTGCAGCACCCCGATGGATACCTTCAAATCACCGACCGGGCCAAGGACATCATCATCTCGGGCGGCGAAAATATCAGCTCGGTTGAGGTCGAAGGCGTGCTGATGATGCACCCCGCCGTGCTGCTGTGTGCGGTGGTGGCCAAGCCGGATGAGGAATGGGGCGAAGTGCCCTGCGCCTTTATTGAATTGAAACCCAACGCCACGCCGGATGAGGCCGAAATCATCGCCTTCACCCGCGAACATCTGGCCGGGTTCAAATGCCCCAAACATGTGGTGTTTCAGGAGCTGCCAAAAACCTCGACCGGCAAAATTCAGAAGTTTGAACTGCGTAAAATCGCCAAAGAGGCGTGTCCCTGAGCTGATTGCCTGACGGCCTGCAATCATGCTATGCTGCCCCAAAGAGGCAGAGCAGGCCCAATTACAAATGACAGCACTCAGCAAATATCAGCGGCTGGAGGCCCCGGGGCTTTGGCGTGCCGCGCCCGAGGCGCAGCGCTCGGATGTGGTTGTCTCGATCGGCGAGGAGACGCTGGTGATCACCGACACCCATGACCGGGTGCTGGCACATTGGTCACTGCCGGCGGTGGCGCGGGCCAACCCCGGCAAATTCCCGGCGATTTACCACCCCGATGGCGACCCCGGCGAGACGCTTGAGCTGGTCCAAGATGAAAGTGAGATGATCACCGCGATTGAAAAACTGCGCGCCGCGATTGAGCGGCGGCGGCCACACCCCGGACGTTTGCGGCTGGTGACGTTTCTGGCCTCGATGGCTTTGGTTCTGGCGCTGCTGCTGTTTTGGCTGCCGGGTGCGGCGCGCACTCATGCGGTTTCGGTGGTGCCCGATGTCAAACGGGTTGAAATTGGCCGCGCGTTGATGGCGCAGCTCACGCATATCACCGGTCCGGCTTGCGATGGCAATGGTGGTGCAGCGGTGCTTGCTGATCTGGCCCAAAGGCTGCCTGCGCCCAAGGGGCCGGGGCAGTTGACCCTTGTGCGCGACGGGGTGAAATCCATCATCCACCTGCCCGGAGACATGCTTGTGATCAACCGCACATTGGTTGAGGATTTTGACGAGCCGGACGTTATCGCCGGTTTTATCATCACCGAGCGCCTGCGCGCGGACAAGCATGATCCGCTGGCGGAGTTGCTGGCCTATAGCGGCATGTGGTCAAGCTTTCGTCTGCTGACCACGGGTGAGTTGAGCGATAAAAGCCTGCAATCCTATGCGCAGCATCTTTTGACCCAAGAGGCCATAGCGCTCAGCGATCCGGAAATCCTTGCCGGGTTCAGGGCCGCATCGGTGCGCTCAACCCCTTACGCCTATGCGCTTGATATATCGGGCGAGACAACCCTTGGCCTGATTGAGGCCGATGCCTTTGCCAATCAGGCCCCCGCCCCGGTATTGCCTGACGCCGATTGGCTTAGATTGCAAAGCATCTGTGGCGGGTGAACCCCGGTTTATTTGGTGCCAAACATCCTATCGCCCGCGTCACCAAGACCGGGAAGGATATAGCCGACATCATTCAGCTTTTCATCAAGTGCTGCGGTCACAATCGGCACATCCGGGTGCGCCTGCCGCATCCGCGCCACCCCCTCAGGGGCCGCCAGCAGACACAGGAACCTGATATTCTTGGCGCCTGAATCTTTCAGCAAATCAATCGCCGCCACGGATGAATTGCCGGTGGCCAGCATCGGATCAACCACAATCACCAGCCGCTCATCCATATGATCGGGCACCTTGAAATAATACTGCACCGGCTTCAGCGTCGCCTCATCGCGGTAAAGCCCGACAAACCCGACCCGCGCCGAGGGGATCAGCTCTAGCATCCCATCAAGCAGGCCATTACCGGCCCGCAGGATCGAAATCAACGCCAGCTTGCGCCCCGCCAAAACCGGCGCATCCATCTCAACCAATGGCGTTTCAATCCGCCGCGTGGTCATTGGCAATTTATCGGTGATCTCATAGGCCAGCAACTGACTGATCTCACGCAGAAGCTGCCGGAACACCGCTGTTGAGGTGGCCTTTTCGCGCATCAACGTCAGCTTGTGCTGGATCAGGGGGTGCTTTACCACGGTCAGATGCTGGTTCATGGGCTCTCCAATGCTTGCTTTGCGCTTTGAGGTCTTATTCCCAGAAACCAGCGGCAAGAGCAATGCCGCCCCCGCCGAAAGATACCGCAAACCGCCAAAATCATCCCCGGCGCAGGCGGCCTGACCCTCTCAGGAAACGATTTGCCAGACACTCCCGGCCAGCACCGCCCCGATGACGGCGAACCCCAGATAGGCGGCAAAAACCCGTGGCTTGACCAGCGCCCAAACCGCAATCGCGGCGGGAATGCTGCTTACGCCGCCCGCCACCATAAAGCTCATCGCCGCCCCTTGGCTCATGCCTTGCGCCAAAAGCGCATCCACCAAAGGCACCGCCGCATAGCCATTAAGATAGGCCGGCGCGCCCACCAGCGCCCCCAGAATGATCGGCATCAACCCGGTTCCGCCCAGCACCCGCGCCACCGCCTCGGCCGGGATATAAGCCAGCATCAACGCCTCAAACACATAAGCCAGCGCCAGCCATTTGAGCAAAAACAGGCCATTCTCAATGGTTGAGGCCCGAAATGTCGCGCGCCGTGCCTGAACATGCCAGAATTTCCACAAAGGCCTGCCCTCAAACGGTTTATTCGCCCCACAACAGCCGCCCACCTGCGGCTTTTCCCTTAGCGGATTGGCAAAGATCACCCACCGCGCCGCCGCCATGGTGGCAAAGCCCCCCATCAGGCCAATGCCCACCGCGGCCACAATCTTGGCCACGGCAAATTTCCACCCCAGCGTGCCCAGAATGATCATGAACATCGCCGGGTCCATCAGCGGCGACGACAGCCAAAACGCCATCACCGCCGCCAACGGCGCGCCAAGTGCCAGCATCGCGGCGATGAAGGGGATCACCTCACAACTGCAAAATGGCGATAGCCCACCGAGCAGCGCCGCCAGCAAAATCATCCTCGCCTGATGCCCTTCAAACACCCGCGCCAGCAATGTCTCGGCCCCTGAGGCTTTCATATAGGCCACCGCCAGCACCGCAAACACGATGAATGGCGCGGTGCTCAGCAAGGCTGAGGCGGCAAATCGCACCGTTGGCCCAAATTGCGGCCCATCGAGGACGGCCACCATCAGCAGTATGATCGCCAAAACCACCCACACCTTATCAATCCTGAGGCGGCGGGATGGTTGTATCGGATGTGTGCTATCAGCCATGATCAGGCCTTTCATCAGGGTTTTTGGATTCAGCACAACATTCGCGCAGCAAAAAATCCGACAGGGCCTGCAATTCATCATACGCCACGGCGGCGCAAATGATGCGGCGTCCGTGGCGCACCTGCGTCACCAGCCCGGCCTGTGCCAGAATTTTCATATGATGCGTCAGCGTCGATCCGGTCACGCCGCTGCGTTGGCCCAATTCGCCAATCGTCAGCCCATCAGTTCCGGCCCGCACCAGACAGCCAAGCACCATCAGCCGCTGTTCGCTGCCAAGCGCCGCAAAGGTCGAGGCCGCCACCTCAAGGTCAAGATCAGGGATGTTTGAATGTTTCATATTTCTAGGAATAGCGAAATAAACTCAAGACACAAGTGTTATTTCTACAATCATCGAAATGAACACCGGATTTCCCCCCAAATTGCCCGTTTTACCGGCTCGCGCCTTGGGGTCGCCGGTATCTTGTACAGGACCCGTGTTGATGTTGTACAAGTTGTACAAAATTTAAGGGCCGACCTGATGCTTAACATATCCGCCTGTCGCCTCTGTGCCGATCGCTTTGCAGCGACGCACACCGCCCACGCGCCCCGGCCTGTTGTCTGGTTCCGGCCAACGGCGCGGCTGTTGATTGCCGGGCAGGCACCGGGAATGCGGGTGCACCGGTCCGGCACGCCGTTTGATGACCCATCGGGCGCACGTCTGCGCGATTGGCTGGGGCTAAGCCCTTCAGAATTCTACGATAAATCGCGTGTAGCGATTGTGCCCATGGCGTTTTGCTTTCCCGGCTATGATGCCAAAGGCTCGGATCTGCCACCGCCGCGTATCTGTGGCGAAACATGGCATGATAAAGTGATGCAAACCCTTGATAAGGTTGAGTTAACCGTGCTTGTGGGCGGCTATGCCCAGAAATATCACC
Organism: uncultured Roseovarius sp.; assembly: GCA_964655135.1. Classification (GTDB taxonomy): domain Bacteria; phylum Pseudomonadota; class Alphaproteobacteria; order Rhodobacterales; family Rhodobacteraceae; genus Roseovarius. Next base: position 8,848 of record CAZZKL010000037.1, read on the forward strand.
TTGGCGTCAAAACCGGCGTCACCGACACCGTGAAGGCATGGGAATCACACGCCCCGCGCGTCTTTCCCTTGCCGCACCCGTCGTGGCGTAATACGGGATGGTTAAAGAAAAATCCGTGGTTTGAGGAAAATCTTTTGCCGCAGTTACGTCAACAGGTTCAAAGGCTTATGCATGAATGACACGTTACTGGACATCGCCCACGCCCAAATGCAATCGCGCGTTAACGATGATGCCGCTCGGCTGGGGTTTTATGAAAAACTCGCCGGGGTTGAGCTGTTTTTGCTGCTGAAATCCGAGGTATCGGGCGATGAAATATCCCCGGAAGTCTTTGAATTGCCTGATAATTCCTATGTTCTGGCGTTCGACCGCGAGGACCGCCTGACCGGGTTCACCGGCGGGCCGACCCCCTATGCGGCACTTTCGGGGCAGGTGATTTGCAAAATGCTGTCTGAAAACAACCTTGGCCTTGGTCTCAATCTGGATGTTGCCCCCTCGTCAACCCTGATCCCGCCTGAGGCCGTGCGCTGGCTGGCCGAGATGGAAAGCACCCCGGAGCAACGCGAGGAAAAAGCCAGTAATTTTAGTGTTCCCAAAGGCTTACCAGAAGAATTTTTTACCCTGCTCGACACCCGCCTTGCCGCCGCTATGGGGCTGGCCCCGATGGCCTATCTGGTTGGCGTGAGCTATGAAAGCGGCGCGCAAGGCCACCTTCTGGCCTTCATCGACGCCCGCCCCGAGGCGCGTGAGGCATTGGTGCAAACCGTAGCGCAAGCCCTTGTATTTTCAGGATTAAATGCCGGAGTGCTTGACGTCGCCTTCTTTGCTGCCAGCGATCCCGCCGCCGCCAGTTTGGCGAAACACGGGCTGCGGTTTGACCTGCCTCAGCCCGCAGAATATGCCCCTGTTGCCCCCGGCTCTGACCCGGAAAAACCGCCTATTCTCAAATAGTTAATAGCCCAGCTTGCGATCCACCAGATGCAAAAACGGCTCTCCGGCTTCACCCCGGCGCACGTTTTCGGCAATCACTTCCGCCGCCGTTTTGGCCCGCGTTTCCGAGGCAATATGCGGCGTCACCGTCACCTTTTTATGCGCCCAATAGGGGTGCTCTGGCGGCAACGGCTCCTGCCGAAAAACGTCTAATGTGACATGTTTAATTTGATCCGTATCGAGCGCTTCCAGCAGCGCCTCATCCTCAATCAACTGCCCGCGTCCGGGGTTGATGATCACCGCGCCCTTGGGCATTTTGGCCAGAGTTTTCGCATTGATGATATTTTCCGTTTGCGGCGTAAACGGCAGTAATAAAACAATAATTTCCGCGCGCGTCAGGGCCTGATGCAATCCCTCATCGCCATTGAGGCAGGTAATCCCCGGCACGTCTTTGGCCGAGCGGCTCCAGCCTGAAACGTCAAACCCAAGCCCCGCCAGTGCCTGCGCGCAGGCCTGCCCAAGCGCCCCCAGCCCAAGGATTGCCACCGGCCTGTCAGCCGCCAGCGGCGGGATATTCTTGCGCCATATGCCATCTTGACCCAACACATGCAAATCCGTGTCCAGATGATGCCGGAGCACATGCCCCGCGACCCATTCCACCATGCCTTGGGTCAGCCCGCCATCCACCATCCGCGCCAGCGGGATGCGCAGGGTGGGATTGCCCACCACATCCTCAACCCCGGCCCACAGATTAAGCACGGCTTTGGCGCGGGTGTAGGGGGTGAAATCCTGCACCGAACTGTTGGGGGCGTAGACGATATAATCCACCTGATCGGGGGCGATGTCTGGGCTGAGATTGACCTCAAGCCCAAGCGCGGAAAATGCTGATAATAAGGGCTTTTCATAGGTTTCCCAGCGCTCGGACAGGGCGGCGAACAGGATATTTACGGGCATTATAATTTACCTTGGTCTGTGGATGTGAGCGCTTTGAATAAGGCCGAAACCTATGAGGAGTACCAGCATCGCCGAGCCGCCATAACTGACCAAGGGTAAGGGCACGCCAACCACCGGCGCGAGGCCCATGACCATCGACATATTGACCGCGAAAAACAGGAAAAACGTGGCGGCGACGCCCAAAATCAGCAGCGATGAAAACCGGTCGCGATTGGCCATCGCCGCCGAGATGCAAAACACGATGATCAGGGCATAGAGGCACAAAAGTGAGAACGCACCGATAAAGCCGAATTCCTCGGCGAGAGTGGTAAAGATGAAATCGGTGTGCTTTTCGGGCAGGAAATTCAGCCGCGATTGGGTGCCCTGCATAAAGCCGCGCCCGGCCCAGCCGCCGGACCCCAGTGAGATTTTTGATTGCGTAATGTGATACCCGGCCCCCAGCGGGTCTTTGGACGGGTCAAGGAATGTGTCGATGCGTTTGAACTGATAATCCTTGATCATCTGCCAGTCGGTTCCCCGGCTTTTCAGGACGGTGGCAATCAGCCCCACAACCGCTGCCGTAACGCTGGCAAAATAGGCCCAGTGAACCCCGGCGAGAAACATCAAAAGCGCGCCCGAGATCAGCAGCAGAATTGAGGTTCCAAGGTCGGGTTGGCGGATCACAAGCGCCACGGGGATCAGGATAAGCAGCACCGGAAGCAGTACCCAAAATGGCCGAGATGTACGATTTAGGGGCAGCCAGTCGTAATAGGCCGCCAACAGCATGACCAAAGTTATCTTCATTAATTCAGAGGGTTGCAGGCGCATGAAGCCCAGATCAATCCACCTCTGCGCCCCCATCCCGACCGAGCCGAGAACCTCAACCAGCACCAGCAGCAAAAGCGAAATCCCATAGCCAACCACCGCCATATTACGCCACCACCAGATCGGCACCATGGCAACGATCAGCATCAGAAACATGCCCAGAACAAAGCGTTTCATCTGCGGTTCGGCCCAGGGGGTGAAAGAGCCTCCGGCGACGGAATACAGCATCAAAAACCCGGCGCTGGCCACGGCAATCAGTAAGATTGTGATCGGCCAGTTGAGGTAGAGGATTTTACCAAATCCCGTCGGTGTGGATTTAACCGAATAGCCCAGATAACTCATGCGTGGTCACTTCCGTCCTTGCCGGGCGCGGGGCGGATGCTGCGCAATTTTTCCTGTTGCTCGCGGATACGGCTCCGGTCCGCTGCCGGGTAGGCCGTCAGTGGCGGGTCTTCGCCGTAAAGCGCCTGCAAGGTGATGTCGCGCGCAATCGGCGCCGCCGCAACCGAGCCGCCGCCGCCATGCTCAACCACCACCGCCACCGCCACCTTGGGGCTGTCAAACGGCGCGAAATCCACGAATAATGCGTGGTCGCGCCGCTCCCATGGTAAATCACGGTTGCGGGTCACGCCCCGGGCGCGCTCGGCCGTTGTGATATTGCGCACCTGGCTGGTGCCGGTTTTGCCGGCCATGCGGTAAGCATCCTCGATGATGCGGCTGCGATAGCCGGTGCCGCGCCGGTTGTTTGACACCTCAAACATGGCGTTGCGCACCAGTTGCAGATTGTTGGGATTAAGGCCCATATCCTCGCCCGCGCCGGTGGGTTGTTCAACCCCGTCGATGGATTTGATCAGGCGCGGCGTGACCGAGCGCCCGGTGGAAATACGCGCAATCATCACCGCCAGTTGCAAGGGCGAGGTCAGCACAAACCCCTGACCAATGGCCGAGTTCACGCTATCGCCGATCACCCATTCTTCGCCTCTGGCGCGCTGCTTCCATTCTTTGGTGGGGACCAGCCCCTTGGCCACGCTTGTCATCGGCAGGTCATGCACCTGTCCAAGGCCAAAACGGCGGGCCATGGCGCTTATTTTCTCAATCCCGGTGCGCAGCGCCATTTCATAATAATATACATCACAGCTTTCGCGCAGTGAGCGCAAAAAATTGACATTGCCGTGCCCGGCGCGTTTCCAGCAATGAAACCGGCGGCCGCTAACCTCGATATAGCCATTACAGCGCACGGTCTCATCCGGGTCAAGCTGACCATCTTCCATCGCCGCCAGAGCGGTCATCATCTTGAAGGTCGACCCCGGCGGATAGACGCCCTGCACCGCCTTGTTGGGCAGGGGGCGGAATTTGTTTTCCAACAGCGCTTTGTAATCCGCCACCGAAATGCCGCGCACAAAGAGGTTAGGATCAAATCCGGGGGTTGAGGACGAGGCCAGTATATCACCAGTGTCGCAATCAATCACCACGGCGGCAGCACTTTCACCCGCCAAGCGGGCGCTGACGTAAGCTTGCAGATTGTTATCAAGCGACAGTTGCAGGTCGGCCCCGGCCTGACCCTCGCGGCGGTCAAGTTCACGCATGACCCGGCCGGTGGCATTGACCTCGACCCGCTTGATGCCCGCCTTGCCGCGCAGCAAATCCTCGCGCTTGGCCTCGACCCCGATTTTGCCGATCTGAAACCGGGGAATCCGCAAAAGCTGATCCGGGGCGTCAATTTCTTTCAGGTCGTTTTCACTGACCGGGCCGACATAGCCAACCGTATGGGCAAAATCCGCGCCCGCCGGGTAATACCGCGACAGGCCCACCTCCGGGGTGACACCGGGCAGGGCGGGGGCATTCACCGCCACCCGGGATATGTCTTTCCAGCTGACCCGGTCGGCAATGGTCACTTTGGTATCGCCGCGCAAATCGCGCAGCTCGCGCAGGGCGCGGTCAAGCTCTTCTGGATTCAGTTCAACCAGCCGCGCGAGCCGGGCGATGGTTTCATCCACATCCCCCGTCTGTTCGCGCACCATGGTGATCCGATAGCTGGGGGCGTTGATGGCAATCGTGGCGCCGTTGCGATCAAAAATGCGGCCCCGCGCCGGGGTGATCAGGCGGATACTGATGCGGTTTTCTTCGGCCAGAAGGCGATATTCATCGGCCTGCTCGACCTGCATATAGCGCATCCGTGCCGCCAATATCCCCATGAAGCCCAACTGCGCCCCGCCAAGGATCAGGCCCCGGCGGGTGATCCGGCGATGGCTCTCAGTTGTATCTCGTAGGGGTTGTCTCATAGGCGTTGCCTCATGGCGTGCACATTGCCGGGGGCAAGTTTGCGTACCCTGAATATGGTTTGCGAGATGATCACAATCAAGGGATAGAAAATCAATGTCATCAGCATCTGGATCAGGCTAAGGCCCAGCGAGACCTGATCAATCAGCAATACTGAAAGCACCAGCCGATAGCCAAGCGTCATGATCACAAGGGTCACGGCAACATGGACCCATTCCGCAGCAAAGGCCATATCCCGCAACCGGGTGGCGCGCGTCCTTAGGGCCTCGGAACCGATCAGCACCAGCGCCGCCCAAAGCCCCGGCGGGCGTTGGTGCAG
>CAZZKL010000037.1:14231-21691 GCA_964655135.1 uncultured Roseovarius sp.
CCCGGCAAGAGTGCCGGAGAGACAACCCGCCCGGTGCCGCTGATGGCGCTGTTGGCATAGCTGCGCAAAATCCGCAGAAACTCAAGCCGTTCATAATCGGCCGCAAGGCGCACCCGCAGCCGCCCCGAGGTATCTTCAACCACCTGCCCAATCAGCAGGCCGGCCGGAAACACGCCGCCATCTCCGGATGTTTTCACCCGGTCACCAGCGCGGATTTTGTCGGGGTTTTCAACGAAATCTATCATCGGTGCGATGGTGTTGTCGCCCACAATCAAGGCGGTCTGGTCCGAGGGCTGGATGGTGACGGGGATGCGGCTTGAGGTGTCAGTCAGAAGGATCACCCGCGCGGTATTATCACCCACGCCCGAAATCCGCCCAACCAGCCCCAGCCCGTCCATCGCCGCCCAGCCATCCATGATGCCATCGCGCGCGCCAACATTGATCAGCACCGATTGCCGAAACGGTGAGCCGCTATCGGCCAGCACCACGCCGGTGACAAAGGTGAGGCGCGGATCAAGCTGCACATTGTTGAGGTCCAGCAGGCGGGCGTTTTCCTGTTCCAGTTGAAGGGCGGCCTCTTTCCACGCCTTCATTTGCTGCAATTCGCGGCGCAGCTCTTGGTTTTGTTTGTAAATCCGTTGATAGCTTTGGAAATTGCGCAAGATATTGACGGCACCTGTGACCGGGGCCATGGCCCAATCAAAATTTGGCACCACCTTATCCACCACCTGCGCCCGGAACCGCTCAACCCGAGGGCTGTCGATGCGCCAGATCAGGAAAATGCCCAGCAGGCATAATACCAGCACCCCAACCAGCAAGCGCTTCAATGGGCCGGTGTAATCGCCGTTATGTGCTTTGTCCTTCGCCAAAAGGGGCCGCCTTTATCAAAGGGGGAGGTCTTAGCTGTCGTAATCAATCGCGTGGCGCAGTTGTTTTTCAAATTCCAGCGCCTTGCCGGTGCCAAGGGCCACGCAATTCAGGCTGTCATCAGCAATGGAAATGGCCAGCCCGGTTTGTTCGCGCAAGGCCAGATCAAGATCGCCCAGCAACGCGCCGCCCCCCGTTAGCATCACGCCACGATCCACAATATCCGCCGCCAGATCCGGCGGGGTGGCCTCAAGCGCGATCATCACCGCCTCGCAAATCGCCTGAACCGGCTCGGTCAGGGCTTCGGCCACCTGTGCCTGACTGATCTCGGTTTCCTTGGGGATGCCATTGAGCAGGTCGCGGCCGCGTATCTGCATCGAGCTGCCGCGCCCGTCATCGGGCATCCGCGCGGTGCCGATTGAGGTTTTGATGCGTTCAGCGGTGCTTTCGCCCACCAGAAGGTTATGCTGACGCCGCAGATAGTTGATGATCGCCTCATCCATCCGGTCGCCGCCCACCCGCACCGAGCGGGCATAGACAATATCGCCAAGTGACAGAACCGCCACCTCGGTAGTGCCGCCGCCGATGTCCACCACCATATTGCCGGTGGGGTCGGTGATCGGCATCCCCGCGCCGATGGCGGCGGCAATCGGCTCGGCAATCAGGCCCGCACGGCGGGCACCGGCGCTGAGCACCGACATGCGGATGGCGCGCTTTTCAACCGGGGTTGCCCCGTGGGGCACGCAGACGATGATTTTAGGTTTGGAAAAGGTCGAGCGTTTGACCACCTTGCGGATGAAGTGCTTGATCATCGCCTCGGCGGTGTCAAAATCGGCAATCACGCCCTCGCGCATGGGCCGGATGGCCTCGATACTGCCGGGGGTGCGCCCGAGCATCAGCTTGGCGTCTTCGCCCACCGCCAGCACTTTTTTGACGCCGTCCTTGACGTGGTAGGCCACGACCGAGGGTTCCGACAGAATGATGCCGCGCCCCTTGACATAGACCAGCGTGTTTGCCGTTCCCAGATCAATGGCCATGTCGGGCGAACTGAGACCGGGGATTTTGTGCCAAATAGACATATGCGTGTGTCCTGTCGTGATCAAAGTTGCCGGCCCCGCCAGTCGGTTCACCGACTCTTTGAAGGGCTTGATTGGCCCCCCTTATAATCGCCATGTTCGAATGGTGAAAGGGCCAGTTTTGCCCCAAACTCCTCAATCTGCCTCAGGCCAAGGCATCTGCCCGAACCCCATCGGCGAAATAACGCCGTTTTTCGCGTGTAAATTGTATAAAGCCAAGCCTCGGGTGACATCGCATGGCGATTCAAATATACAGAATTTGTCAACAGTAAGCTGAGTGCCCCCTTTATTGTTCTTCGTATGGTGATGGACCAACCTTGAAAGACGACATGGCAAACGCTGAAAATCACTCATACCCGACCGCAGGTTTTGGCCGTTCAAGCAGCGAAATGCCTGGGGCCAGCTTTGAAGAGGCGCAGATGGGCGCGCGCAAGGCCGCGGTTGAGCAAGAAAGGCTTGTCGGATTGATCCGGGGGGTTATGGATGATCAGGCGGATGTGGATGAGAGCAAGCCAAAGCGAAAATTCAGGTTTCCAGCATTCTCTAGAAAATCCCCTGTGGCACAGCGTGATGAGCAGCAGAACGATACGCCCGAACCCAAACCCGAACCCAAGACCAAGATCAAACCCAGAACCAAATCCGGACCGGTGGAACGGGGTCTGATCCACAAGGCTTTGTCCTATCTTTTGGGCGCGCTGTGGCGGGTATTCAAACCGGGTTTTACAAAGCTGAAATCCTACCGGCCAACGCCAAAACATATTGGGTTTGCGGTTTTGGCCGTGATTGTCTTTTTACGTCCTTGGCTGATCCCGATCACAGTTTTGGCCCTGTCGGTGATTGCCGTGATTGTCTGGCTGAGCCTTGGCCCGGACCGGGTGTCTGAGTTTGTCTATGCACAGTGGCTCCGACTGCGGGCGCGCAACCCCGAGCGGGCCGAGAAAATCCGCCAGCGTTATCAGGCTGGTGTGACGCGGATTAACAAGATATTGAGCTGGATCCCGGGTAAATGGGCCAAGCAGATGCGCCTGCGCGATTATTCCGATGATGTGCAGTATCAGGCCGAAATATACACCCTCCCTGATCCGTTTGAAAGGCTGGCTGATGACCCCGTGCAGCAGCCGGGAGAGGGATAAGCAGGTGATTTTGGCCACGCCCGCGTAAACCCGGCATCGGCCCTTGAAATTGTTGGCCTGCCCGCGTATGTGGCGCATAACAAGGCAATCATGAGAAGATAGCGCAAATGGCACGCACAAACCCGCTTCAGTTTATTCAGCAGACCCGCTCGGAAGTTTCCAAGATCGTCTGGCCAGCCCGCCGTGAGGTGATGCTGACAACGATCATGGTGTTTATCATGGCCTCGCTGACGGCGATCTTTTTCTCGCTGATTGATTTGGCGATCCGCAGTGGACTGACCAGTATTCTGAACCTGTTTGGCTAAGCTTCAGAAATTGCCGCTTAGGCCCTTGAAATCACAGGCCAAGGGCGGTAGGTGACAGCACAGTTTGGAACAAGGCGCGCAATGATTCGGGTTGCGCGCCGATTTTTGTTTCAGGCGCAAGGGCGTAAGCGCCTGAAATATATGAATTTAGACCAGATATCTGGCGCAGATAAGGGCAAGTTGAGCAATGGCAAAACGGTGGTATTCGGTCAGTGTTCTTTCAAATTATGAAAAAAAGATTGCCGAACAGATCAGAACCTCTGCCATCGAGAACGGCCTTGAGGATGATATTGAAGAAGTGCTGGTGCCCACGGAAGAAGTGATTGAGGTGCGCCGGGGCAAGAAAATCACCGCCGAGCGCCGCTTTATGCCCGGTTATGTGCTGGTGCGGATGGAGATGTCGGATCACGGCTATCACCTGATCAACTCGATCAACCGGGTCACCGGGTTTTTGGGCCCGCAGGGGCGTCCGATGCCGATGCGTGACGCCGAGGTGAATGTGATCCTGAACCGGGTGCAGGAAGGCGAAGATGCGCCGCGCACCCTGATCCATTTTGAGATCGGCGAGAAGGTCAAGGTAAACGACGGGCCGTTTGAAGATTTCGACGGCACGGTTGAGGAAGTGGATGACGACAACGAGCGCCTGAAGGTAACGGTGTCGATCTTTGGCCGGGAAACCCCGGTCGAATTGGAATTTACGCAGGTCACCAAACAGACCTGATGTAAAAAGCGTGGGAGGCAAGGGTGCCGCGGCATTCCAAACCGGACCACGACAACTTGAGGCCTGAGGGGCGCGCCCCAAAGGTGTTGGAAATGAAGGAGAGGCCAAGATGGCCAAGAAACTCGCAGGTAAGATGAAGCTGCAGGTGCCCGCAGGGCAGGCAAACCCATCCCCGCCGGTTGGTCCGGCGCTGGGTCAACGCGGCATTAACATCATGGAATTTTGCAAGGCGTTCAACGCCAAGACGCAGGATATGGAGCCGGGTGCGCCGTGCCCGACCGTGATCACCTATTATCAGGACAAAAGCTTTGACATGGACATCAAGACGCCGCCGGCGTCTTATTACCTGCGCAAGGCTGCCAAGCTGAAATCCGGCGCGGCATTGCCCGGCCGTGAGACAGTTGGCGCTGTGACGGCCAAGCAGATCAAAGAGATTGCCGAGCTGAAATGGAAAGACCTGAACGCAAACGATGTTGAAGCGGCGATGAAGATCATCATCGGTTCAGCGCGTTCCATGGGCATTGAGGTGAAGTAAGATGGCAAAAGTAGGAAAACGTACCCGCGCCGCGCAGGAAGCCTTCAAAGGCAAAAGCAATGTGACCGTGGAAGAGGCTGTGGCTCTGGTCAAGGGCAACGCCAAAACCAAATTTGACGAAACCATTGATATCGTCATGTGTCTGGGCATTGACCCGCGCCACGCTGATCAGATGGTACGCGGCGTTATCGGCCTGCCTAATGGCACCGGCAAAAATGTGCGCGTGGCGGTTTTTGCCCGTGACGCCAAGGCCGATGAGGCCAAAGCGGCGGGTGCCGATATTGTTGGCGCCGAGGATCTGATGGAAATTGTGCAAGGCGGCAAGATTGAGTTTGATCGCTGCATTGCCACGCCCGATATGATGCCGGTTGTTGGCCGTCTGGGTAAGGTTCTTGGCCCCCGCAACCTGATGCCAAACCCGAAAGTGGGCACGGTGACGATGGATGTGGGCGATGCCGTCAAAGCGGCCAAGGGCGGTGAAGTACAGTTCAAGGCGGAAAAAGCCGGGGTTGTGCATGCTGGTGTTGGCAAGGCGTCTTTTACCGAGGCCAAGCTGGTTGAAAACGTGCGTGCCTTTATCGGTGCGGTGCAAAAGGCCCGGCCATCGGGTGCCAAAGGTGCCTATATGAAAAAAATCTCGCTGAGCTCAACCATGGGCCCCGGGGTGACCATCGACGTGAGCAACGCAGCGGTGGAATAACGTTAATTCGCGATAGCGAATTGACGTAGCTGGGAAAGGGAATGCGCAGCATTCACGGCCAGCATAAAGAATTTGCCTCGGGCATTGTCCGGGGCGAATGGCGGGGCCGCCAACTTGGCCCTGTCCTGTCCGAGACGGAGGGTTCTCGGGGGCACGCCCCCTTGAATAAATCCTTCCTGAGATGGGAAACGAGTTTGAATATCACTGAGGGTGCAAACCTTCGGGTGATTTTGGCCTCGGGACCCTGAAATTGGACCCGAATGGGGCACGGCATTTGCCAAACCCTTAACTGAGCCGGGGGGAGACCCCCAAATTTGGAGTGTAACTGTGGATAGAGCCCAGAAAGAGAAAGTGGTCGAGGAACTCGGCCAAATCTTTGAAAGCTCTGGCGTTGTAGTGGTTGCCCACTACGCGGGTCTTACAGTTGTGGAAATGCAGGATCTGCGTGCGCGTGCCCGAGAGGCGCAAGCATCGGTTCGTGTTGCCAAGAACAGGCTCGCCAAAATTGCCCTTGAGGGAAAGCCCTGCGCAAGCATTGCTGATCACCTTACGGGTATGACCGTTCTGACCTACTCGGAGGATCCCGTGGCTGCTGCCCGGGTTGCCGAGGGTTTTGCCAAGGATAACAAAAAGTTTGAGATCCTCGGTGGGGCCATGGGTGAGAACGCTCTGGACCGTGCTGGTGTTGAAGCCACGTCCAAACTGCCGTCGCGCGATGAACTTATCGCAACACTTGCCGGCATGTTGGGCGCACCTGCTTCGAACATCGCGGGGGCCATTGGCGCACCTGGCTGCAACATCGCGAGCATCCTTTCGACCCTCGAAGAGAAGGCCGAAGCTGCATAAAGCAACTGATAATACTTCGCGTAGGGTTAATTGCCCGACGTTAGAACACAACTTGAAAACGAAAGAGTCAAAAAATGGCTGATCTGAGTAAACTTGCTAAGGAAATCGTCGGTCTGACGCTTCTGGAAGCACAAGAACTGAAAACCATCCTCAAAGACGAGTATGGCATCGAGCCCGCCGCTGGTGGTGCTGTTGTTATGGCTGCTGCTGGCGACGCTGGTGGGGCCGACGCGGCTGAGCAAACTGAATTTGATGTGATCCTGAAGTCGCCTGGCGCGTCCAAGATCAGCGTGATCAAAGAAGTGCGCACCATCACCGGTCTGGGCCTGAAAGAAGCCAAAGATCTGGTTGAAGCCGGTGGCAAAGCTGTCAAAGAAGGCGTCAGCAAAGACGAAGCAGAAGACATCAAAGGCAAGCTGGAAGCAGCAGGCGCTGAGGTTGAACTGAAGTAAGCAAGGGTGGGTTTCACCCACCCTACGGGGGTGACGGTGATGGCGGAATGTAGGGTGGGTAAAACCCACCGCCTCCGAAGGCCCATCAAGAACAAGGCTGAGCCCGGGCTATTTCCGGACTCAGCCAAACCTGTCTTAGCAAGGGCTTTGCAAAAAAGCCTTTTCTAAGGATTGGTTTATACGATCGGGAGGCCCCGTGATGGGACGCGGGTGCCACGAATTGATCGAAATCCATCCTCTCGAATGGCCCTGTTGCTGGACCCCGACAGCAATATGACCGGTGAGATATGAAAGGCGATATTGACCATGGCTAAATCCTTCCTCGGCCAGAAACGTTTGCGTAAATATTACGGCAAAATCCGCGAAATCCTTGACATACCCGACCTTATTGAGGTGCAGAAATCATCGTATGATCTGTTCCTTGGGTCCGGCGATCAGCCACAGCCGATGGACGGCGAAGGCATCAATGGCGTGTTCCAGTCGGTATTCCCGATCAAGGATTTCAATGAAACCAGCGTGCTGGAATTTGTCAGCTATGATCTGGAAAAGCCGAAATATGACGTAGAAGAATGTATGCAGCGCGACATGACCTATAGCGCGCCGCTGAAGGTTACCCTGCGTCTTATTGTGTTTGATGTCGATGAAGATACCGGCGCCAAATCGGTCAAGGACATCAAGGAACAAGACGTGTTCATGGGCGATATGCCCCTGATGACGCCCAACGGCACCTTTGTGGTCAACGGCACCGAGCGGGTGATCGTCAGCCAGATGCACCGTTCCCCCGGTGTGTTCTTTGACCACGACAAGGGCAAATCGCATTCCTCG
>CAZZKL010000038.1:0-21645 GCA_964655135.1 uncultured Roseovarius sp.
GATCACCCAGGACGGCGTTGTTGCCGTGGGGGGGGGGTATCACTCGTCCGTGGGGGTTGCGGCCAAGGATGTGGCCAATGCACGCTCAATGCCGACGGTGTTTGCCGAGACCTGGAATGATACTATCACTGGCGACAAGCAAAAATTCATCTTCCGGATTGCCCCGCTCAGCTCATGGGCGTCATCGACGATCTGGAAATTTGGCCTGACGCTTGATAGTGTCAAGAAAGTTGCGATCCTGACGGAAAACACCGATTACGGTATTCCGGCAGCGGCCGAGACCACCAAAGGCCTTGAAAGTGGCGGCAAAGAGGTTGTGACTTTTTCGGTTGATATTGGCACCCAAGATTACGCCGGTATCATTCAGCGGATCAAGGCGGCAAACCCGGATATGATCATCACGCTGGCCACTGGTGAAGCAGGCTATAACTTTACCCAACAGGCTGCGGATGCCGGTATCGGCCCGCTTGATATTGTTTTTGTCACCGGTCAGGTATCGCTGGAAAGCAAATCCTATTGGGAAAACGTGCCAGACGGAAACTTTGCATTTGTGCAGCGTATCGGTCTGCCGGAAAGTGGCTTTAGTGATCGGGGCAAGGCCTTTGCCAAGGTTTACAAAGAAAAAACCGGCAAGGGCGCCGTGGAAAGCTATGCCATGGAAGCGTATGATTCCGTCGCCATTCTGGCGCAGGCGATCAATGAGGCCGGATCAACCGATGGCGACGCGATTGTCGCCGCGCTGGAAGCGATCAGCTATGAAGGTACGCTGGGGCGGATATTCTTCCCCTACGGCACCGGCAAAGATCCGTCTGTGGATGGCAAAGCCGATAGCTGGTGGCACCAATGGCCGGATGTGGCTTTGACCATGGTCCAGTATCAGGTCGAAGGCGAAGATTCAGGCAATGCAACGATTGTTTTCCCTGAGGTCTATAAAACCGGCGATCCGATCATCAATAACTGATCGGAATTTGCTTTAATGATAAGGCCAGCCGAGACTGTTTTCGGCTGGCCTTATACCTGCACAATCCGCCGCTGATTTTGATCATGCGCGGACAAAAATAAGAGGCCATAGGGGTGGAAAATTCCGGAGCGTTTTGGGCGGCGATTGCGTGGATGATCGTCTGGGGGGTGATTGGTAGTACGCTGATGCGGCGGCGCTATCTTCACCGTGATCTTGATACATCAAACACCAATATTGTTGGCGCGTTTGTGGGGGCTGCAACCGGCCCCGTCGGGTTGGCGGCGCTATGGATGAAAACCCCGGTGCTGACGACGCGCTATATTGCGATACCGGCGCTGCTCACCGTTGCCGTTTTCATGTTTGTTTTTGCCAAGGGCGACCCGGCCAATATCTGTGTCACCAACGGCACTTTCGTGGCCTCGCAGTTCGTGAACGGGCTGGTGATTGGCATTATCTATGGATTTATGGCGCTGGGTCTTACGCTGATTTTCTCAATCCTTGGCATCGTCAGCTTTGCCCATGGTGAGTTTTACATGATCGGCGGGATGCTGGTTTATTTCATCACTACGGTGTGGCTTCCGGGGGCAAGCCCGATCATTGGCATTCTGGGCGCGTGTATCATTACCTTCGCACTGGGGGCGGCGTTTGAGCGCTTGTTCCTGACGCCGATGTATGATGGCCGGGTCGGGCGGCCGGTGGAATACGGCATATTGGTTACCTTCGGGCTGGCGTTCACGCTGCAATACTTCGTGCAGGCGGTGGCCGGGGCCAACCCGGTAAAAGCCCGCCGTTTCCTTGATTTCCCGCGCATCCGCATCCCCTCGGAAGAAGACCCGTGGCTGCTTAAGGCCAATCGCGGGTCGCTAGAGCTGTTTGACAGCGTCACCATTTCAAGCCCGCGCCTGACGGCGGCGCTGATGTGTATATTCGTGCTTATTGCGCTGATGTATTTCCTGCGCAAAACATGGACGGGCAAAGCCCTGCGCGCGGTCAGCCTTGACCGCGATGCCGCCGCCATTGCCGGGATCAACCCCGACCGGATGAACATGCTGGCCTTTGCTTTGGGCGGCATGATTGCGGCCCTTGCGGGTGCCATGCTGGTACAGGCGTTTTCGTGGCTGCCACAGGTGGGCGCGATCCCCTCAATGCGGTCCTTTGTGATCGTGGTGCTTGGCGGGCTTGGCTCATTGCCCGGCGCGTTCATGGGCGGCATTATCGTCGGGATGGTCGAGGCGGCGGGCACCGGATGTGTGCCTGATCCGCAAAAAGCCGCGTCTTATATTCCGGCTTACGGCATGATCGTTCTGACCCTCACCCTGCTTTTGCGCCCGACCGGCCTGCTTGGTCGTCGGTTCTCGAGCGCAACACATGGACAAAACTGATGCGCAAACAACAAATACCCAATGTCTTAGGGGCAATGACCCTGATCTTTTTCGCGGCCTTTCCGTTTGTCTATAATGGGGGCAATTATGATTATGTGATGCATATCCTGATCATCGGCTTTTTCTATGCCATCATGGCCTCAAGCTGGTCGATGCTGGCGGGGTATGCCGGGCAGTTTTCCTTTGGTCATATGGGGTTCATGGGGGTGGGGGCGTATACCTCGGCCCTGTTGCTGCATTACATACATTTTGCGCCTGAGCCGACGAATATCTGTACTGAGTTTCAGATCGGCGGCTCTTGGATGATCTTTGTCAATCCCATCGGCGTGACCTCAACCTCACTGGTGCAGGATTGTCTGACGCAGGCCAAAGACATCTGGAATGGCTCGGTTGAGGTCAGCGATGTGCCGGTGTGGCTGGGGATTATCCTTGGCACTTTCATGGGCGGATTATTCGGCTTTGTGATCGGCCTTTTGGTGCTGCGCCTGAGGGCTGCCTATCTGGCGCTTTTCACCCTTGGGTTTGCGGAAATCCTCAAAGCCACAATCAGTGCGGAAATTAACGTGACACGCGGGCAGGCGGGGCTTGAAACGCCCGCTCTGTTTGAGAACGGGATCACGCTGTTTGGCCATGCCTATACGCGCACCGATAAATTACCGCCTTATTTTGTGTTCTTCTTTATGCTGTTGGCGTGCCTTGCGGTTCTGGCGTGGCTGTCGCGCTCAAAATTTGGCCTGTTCGTGCGCGCCCTGCGCGAGGATCAGGATGCGGCGGCAGCACTTGGGGTCAACACCACAAAATACAAATTGCTGGTTTTTGTGGTCACCACAAGTATGGCGGCGATGGCGGGGGCGACCAATGCGCATTATGTTGGCATCGTGACGCCGAATGCGTTGTTCCTGCTACAGATGAGCCTGCTGGTTTCCATGGCGATCATCGGCGGGGTGGAGAATTTTGTCGCCGCCGCAATCGGCGCGATCATCATTCAGACCTTGCTGGAAGTGCTCAGAAGTGCCTCGTTTGAGATAGGGCCAATTCATATTGATATGATCTATTGGCGGCTGGTGTTCTTTGGTATCTTGCTGATGCTGACACTGAGATTTAGCAGCAACGGGCTGATTGCACCGATCATCGACTATTTCTATCGCGGAGATATTGGCAAAGAGACGGTGGCCAAACGCACGCAATCCTCTGGCGATGAGGGGGCCGCGTCATGATCAATCTCGAAGTTAAAAAACTCAACAAAAGCTTTGGTGGGCAGAAGGTTCTGCAAGACCTCAGCTTTAACATCAACGGGCCGGAACTGATTGGCCTGATCGGCCCCAATGGCGCGGGTAAAACCACGTTGACCAATATTCTGGATGGCGCGCTCAAGCCCAATAGCGGCACGGTTTACCTCAATGGCGAGCGCATAGATCAGCTTAAACCATACGAGGTGGCGCGGGCCGGTCTGGGGCGTACGTTTCAGGTGACACGCTCATTCAGGCGGATGTCGGTGCTTGAAAACCTTTATGTGCCGGCGCTGGCGATTGGGTCTGAGAAAAACCGCAAACTGGTGCATGAAAAATCCATGGAGGTGCTGGAGTTTCTCACCATCGAGCACCTGTGCAACGAATATGCGCAAGCGCTTTCGGGCGGGCAGCAAAAGCTGCTGGAACTGGGCCGGTTGCTGATGCTTGATCCGAATGTGATTATTCTGGATGAGCCGTTTGCCGGGGTGCATCCCAAGCTGATGGAAGTGATTTACGAATATATCCGGCGGGTGAATTCATCCGGCACGGCGATTGTGATCATCAGCCACCAGATGGATGCGATCTTTAATCTGGCCGAGCGATTGCTGGTGCTGGATTTTGGCCGCATCATTGCCGATGGCCCGCCTGACGACGTCAAGAATGACCCGGCGGTGATTGAGGCCTATCTGGGTGTGGATGAAGATGAAGAAGAGGGTGCGGATGCACCCGCCGGAGCCTGATATGAATGATTTTCACACCGATACCGTAATGCATATGCAAGACCTTGATGTGGGGTATTACAAGGATCTCAACATCCTCAAGGATCTTGATATCCGGGTGCAGCGCAATAAAATCACTGCTATTTTAGGGGCTAACGGCGTGGGAAAATCCACCGCGCTGAAGGCGGCATTCGGCTTTTTGCGGCCCTTCAAGGGTGACATCACCATGGAGGGCGAAAGCATTCTTGATGTGCCAACCTACAAGCGCATCCTCAAGGGGCTGGCCTATATTCCGCAACAGCCCGGCGTGTTCAAGGACATGTCGGTGCTGGAAAATCTTGAGCTTGGCGGCTGGACATTTCGGCGCGATAAACGCTTGGTGCAAGAACGAATTGAGGCCAATTATGAGCGCTTTCCGGTGCTGCGCGACAAACGCAAGCAGATCACCGGCGAGCTGTCAGGCGGGCAGCAGCGCATGGTTGAGCTGGGCCGTATTTTGATGGCTGATCCCAAGGTGATGCTGGTGGATGAGCCAACGGCGGGGCTGTCGAAAATGCTGGCGGCGGAGGTTTATCAGATGCTGACCGACCTCACGACGCGCGATAACATGACGATTTTGCTGGTGGATCAGGAAATTCGTCAGGCGCTGAAAATTGCCGATTACGTTTATGTGCTGGAGCTGGGGCGCAACAAATTTGAAGGCCCGGCATCTGATTTCACCGATCTGGAGAAAGCGTTCTGGGTGACCTGAGCGCATTATTTCGTTTGCAAAGGTCAAAGCCCATGAGAAACGACAGCCGCCTGTTTTACCAAACCCGTCAACGCCGCCCGGTTCTGGAGCGCGCCGAGGGGGTGTATCTGTGGGATAAATCCGGCAAGCGCTATCTGGATGGCTCGTCCGGCGCGATGGTCAGCAATATTGGCCATTCCAACCCCAATGTGCTGGACGCCATGCGGGCACAGATGGATAAATCCACCTTTGGGTATCGCTTGCATTTTGAAACCGAACCGGCCGAGGATCTGGCAAGTGTCTTGGCGGCGCACAGCCCTGAGGGGTTGGAGCGGGTGTTTTTTGTTTCGGGCGGATCAGAAGCGGTGGAGAGTGCGTTGAAAGTGGCGCGTCAATATGCCGTGGCCACGGGTCGGGCGCAGAAGTGGAAGGTTATTTCGCGCCATCCAAGCTATCACGGGTCCACGCTGGGGGCGCTGGCCCTGACCGGCTATGGGCCGCTAACTGCGCCCTATGATGCGATGATGCGGCCCATGCCGAAAATCGCCGCCCCGCGCGCGTATCTTGACGGGTTGGACCCGGAATTGGAAAGCACCGGCGCGCATTATGCCGCGATGCTGGAAGACCGTATTCTGGCCGAGGGGCCAGAGACGGTATTGGGATTTATTCATGAGCCGGTGGGCGGGGCCTCAACCGGCGCGCTGGTGCCGCCTGCGGGGTATATGCGGATGGTGCGCGAGATATGCGACCGCTATGATGTGCTGCTTATCCATGATGAGGTGATGTCGGGCGTGGGCCGCACGGGTCGGTTCTTTGGCGCCGAGCATTGGGATGTGGCCCCGGATATTATCACGCTTTCAAAGGGCATTGGCGGCGGCTATGTGCCGCTTGGCGCGATGATAGCGCATGAGCGGATTGTCGAGCCGGTGCTGGATGCGGGCGGCTTTAGCCACGGGTTTACCTATGCTGGTAATCCGCTGGCCTGTGCCGCAGGTTTGGCGATTGTGCAAGAGATCGAGCGTCAGGATATGATCGGCAATGCCGCCCGTATGGGCGCGGTTTTGAAAGCGCGCCTGAGGGATTTGATGGCGCATTATCCCTTCATTGGCGATGTGCGCGGTAAGGGTCTGTTGCTGGCGTTTGAGACGGTCTCGGACCGGGATAGCATGGCGCCGCTGCCGCGCGAGTTGAACGCCTATGACCGGCTGGTGGATATTGCTTATGATAACGGGCTGATCATTTATTCGCGGCGCACGCGCGGCGGCTATGACGGCGATCATTTTCTGGTTTGTCCGCCGATGATTGTCACCGAGGCGCAGATTGATGAGATCATGCAGATGCTGACCGCCTCACTGGATCAATTCGCCTCCGAGGCCGGGCTGGGCTGATGAGCAAGATCATCATTACCTGCGCCATTACCGGCTCCATTCATACGCCGTCGATGTCGCCGCATTTGCCGGTCACGGCCGATGAGATCGCCACAAGTGCGCTTGGCGCGGCCAAGGCGGGGGCGGCGATTTTGCACCTGCACGCGCGGGACCCTGACACCGGGCATCCGTCGGCGCTGCCTGAGCATTATGAGGCGTTTTTATCGCAGATCAAAGCGGGCACGGACGCGGTGATCAACATGACCACCGGTGGCAGCGCGATTATGCCGCTAGAGGACCGGCTGGCGGCCCCGATGCGGGCGGAACCTGAGATGTGCTCGCTCAACATGGGATCAATGAATTTTGCGCTTTATCCGATGGTGGCCAAGGATCGCGTGTGGGATCATGATTGGGAAAAGCCGTTTTTAGAGGATACGGATGATCTGGTGTTCAAGAACACCCCGCGCGATATTGCTTATGTGCTGGATCAGATGGGGGCACAGCGCGGCGCACGGTTTGAGTTTGAATGCTATGATATGAGCCATCTTTATATGCTGCGGCATTTTGTGGATCGTGGGTTAGTCAAAGCGCCGATTTTCATTCAGTTTGTGTTTGGCGTGCTGGGCGGCATGGCCCCGGACCCTGAGAACCTGACGCATATGAAGCGCCTCGCGGATAAGCTGTTTGGCGCGGATTATCTGTGGTCCGTGCTGGCCGCTGGCCGCCAACAGATGCCGTTTGCGGCGATGGCGGCGGCAATGGGCGGGCATGTGCGCGTCGGGCTGGAAGACAGCCTTTTTATTGCCCGCGGTCAACTGGCCAAATCCAACGCCGAACAGGTGGCGCTGGTGCGCGGCATTGTCGAGCGGCTGGGCCGGGTTGTGGCCACACCGGGTGAGGTGCGCGCGATGCTGGCGCTGAAGGGCGCGGATCAGACGGCGATTTAATCCTGTTTCATGGAATACACATTATCCCCAATCACCTCGCGGATCAGTTTGCGGTTGAAGACGGCAGCGAAATCCCGGTAATCCAGCGCCTTCATCACAAACGCGCCGGGGCCGCCGATGACGCGATCCCGGAAATAGCGGTCAAGCCGGGCCACCTCATTGGTGATGGTCAGGCCGTTGATGGTGATGCCCCGGGCCACGGCCCTGTCGCGGGTCAGCTCGGGCCGGTTGCCGGTGTTGTTATAGCCGTCGCCCGAGACATCAATCACCTGCCGGGCACCGCGATAGCCGTTGTCGCGCAATATGGCCGAGGAAAAGCCGATGGCGTTGTTGATCGAGGTTGAGCCGGGGGCGAGCCTGCGCCCCGCTGCGTCAACCTGATTGGCAAAGGCGCGGGCGCTGGACTCATTGGTAATAAACTGCCAGCCGACCACATTGATATGACTCTTTTGGCCCGACCATTGCACCAAAGCCACGGCAATGCCGCGTGGGGCATAATTGCGTAGGGCAGAAAGAAACGCCGGATCACGAAAGGCGGTGGCGATGCCTTTGATCTGCAGATTGAATTCGCGCCTATCAACGCTGCGCGAGCTGTCGATCGCCAGTACCAGCTCAAGATCAACGGCAATGTCCTGCGCCCGGCTGGCGCGGGCCGGGATCAGGACTGTGATCAGGACTGTGATCAGGGCAAGCAGGCAGATGAGGATCAGGCGCATAAGGCCACTCTGCCAAACCAAACCCCTTGCGGCAATGCTGAACAGGCGGATATGGTCAGATGTCGAACTTAGCCGGAGCAGGTGGCATGGATATACGTTTGGGAACCTCAGGGGATGCTGGCGCGATTGCGGGGATGCTGCAAAACCTTGCGGCGGATATTGGCGACGGCGATATTTTCCGCTCGGATGAGGCGGCAATCCGCAGGTATGGCTTTGGCACGTCGCCGCTGTTTCATGCGATGATTGCCATGAAGGGAGATGCGCCTTTGGGGCTGGCGCTGTATTTTCCGGGGTATTCCACCACCATGGCGGCGCCCGGCCTTTATGTGCAGGATTTATGGGTGTCCGGGGCGGCGCGCGGTGCCGGGCTTGGGGCGCGATTGCTCAGGTCGGCGGCGGATCATGCGGCCAAGGCATGGGGCGCTGAATATCTGGCCCTGACAGTGTATCAGGACAACCCCAAAGCGCAGGCGTTTTATCAAAGATTGGGGTTTGAGCTGCACCAGAGTGAAAACCCCATGCGTCTAACCGGTGGCGCGTTTCAGGCGCTCACGGCTTTGGCTTCAGCACAGTAATCCCCACCGCCGCCGCGCGGGCGAGATCAGGATCAAGCGACATCGGGATATATTCTCCGCGCCGCCAAAGCTGCGCCATGTCATCATAGTAACGCGACAGAAAATGCCCCGATTGCCCGGTGGCGATGATAAAGACCGAGCTGTCAGGATCGGCAAAATCATACACCCCGCGATAGCCCGCGCCGTGCACATTCTGAAACGGGTCCGGGCCGGTGCCCCGGGTGAGGCCGCGTTGCAGGGTATTATCGCCGCCAGAGGTGGATTGCCGGATATTGACGAAATAGCGCAGCACCGGCACCTTGCCCAAAACCGGGTGATCATGGGTGGCCTGATGCGCGTCGCCCCAACGCAGACTTTCCAGCGCCGGGCCATAGCGCTCTTCTATCCAGATCAGCGCGTCATCTAGCGCCAGCCGCGCAATATCGCTGCAGGTCTCGATCACAGAGGATTGTTTGACATCGCACCAGACGCTGGCCCCGTCAATATCGCGGTAGACCCGCTCGATGAATACCGGGTCGGGATGGGTGAACTCATGCGCCAATGGTCCCAGATCATCGCGAATGAGGCGGTCCTGTAGCGCCCGCAGCCACGCGGCATAGATCAGCGGCTCGGGCATATGCTCATTCATCTCGCCGTTCCAGTCCGACAAGAGATCAAGCGCCCGCTGGCGCTGGCGCTCGGGGGTGCCTTCGGGGGCGGCCTCACCGGTGAACCACAGATCAGCACCGATCAGTGGCAATAACGAGCGCGCGGTGAAGCTGACCGTATCAAGCTGCGCCTCAATGAAACTATCGCGGGTATGCACCTGCCGCGATTGCATCAGCTTGCGCCAGCGGTTTATCCGCTGGGTGTCACCCCAAAGAAAGCTCATATGCAGGGGAAACGGGCGGTCAACGATCTTGTTGTTGGTATTGCCTAAAATGCCGCCTTCGGGGTTGATAAATTCAGGATTGGCCGAATAGGGGCTGATCCCCAGCCAGCGGTTTTGCCGTATCCAGCCCCGGCTGGGCATCCGTCCTTGGGTATCGTGATCGGCATCGCGGCGCGGCATCGCCCCGATGGTTTTGAGGGCAATGCCGGTGCGGTCGGCCAACATCAGGTTCTGCGACGGGGCAACATAACGCCGCCCGGCCTCAATCGCCTGATCAATGGTTTTGGCCTGCATCAGGGCAATGGCCGCGCTCATGGTGGTGTCTTGCGCGCTCAATGCCGTCCACGAAAGGGCCGCCACATGCCCCGCCGGGGTGACCCTACCCAGATTATAATGCGAGCCGGGAAGGACCGGGCCGTTATCTGTCCAGCGCAGGGTCAGGGTGACGGGGGGCTGATCCTTGATCTTGATGATCGAGCGGCGGGTGATGAAGGGCTTGAACCCGTCTGGTGTGCGGTATTCTTCTGGATTGTCGGGGTTGAGCTGTTCGATGAACAGATCCTGATCATCCATGTAAGACGAGGTAATCCCCCAGCCCATATCATTGCTGCGCCCCAGCATGATCGCGGGCACCCCGGGAATACTACCGCCAATGATGCCGCCGGATTGCAATTCAATCCGTGCCAGATACCAGATGCCGGGGGCGGAAAACCCCAGATGCGGATCATTGGCCAGCAATGTCCCCCCCGAGGCCGAGCGTTTGGGGGCGGCGGCCCAGGCATTTGACGCCCCGGCAAAGGCGCGCGGTTTGAACGGCGACAGCGGATCAGGCTTGCGGTCTGACACGGCGGCATAACGCGGCAATGTGGCACCGGGAACTAGACTGGGAAACAGGCTGGCATAATCGGGCAGGGCGGCGATGCCACTACCGGGGGCCAGCGGCATAATATCCGCCAGCCGCGCCTCATTATCCAGCGCCAGTGAGCTGCGGGCATAGAGCACCTCGTTTTCAAGGTGGGTTGAAAGCTGTACCGCCATCAGTTTGATGATGGCAATGGAATCGGCAGGCTGCCACGGGGCGATGGGGC
This sequence comes from uncultured Roseovarius sp., assembly GCA_964655135.1. GTDB lineage: Bacteria > Pseudomonadota > Alphaproteobacteria > Rhodobacterales > Rhodobacteraceae > Roseovarius. The sequence goes on from CAZZKL010000038.1 coordinate 10,589, forward strand.
TGTTGAACAAAAACATCTCGGGCGCGCCCCGGCCCAAGGCGCTATCGTTGATCTCAGCCAAGCGGGCGTTGACACCGGCGGAATAGGCCTTGAGCGCGGCCAATGTCTCATCGTCCTGCGCCGCCACTGATTGCCGCGCGAGGGTATAAAGATCATAGCGCCGCATCAGCTTGTCAATTCCAAGGGTGCGCGGGCCAAGGATTTCCGACAGGCGGCCCTGCACCGTGCGCCGCATCATCGTCATTTGCCACAGGCGATCTTGGGCATGGGCATAGCCAAGGCCAAAATATACGTCCGCATCGGTGTCGCCAAAAATATGCGGCACATTGGCGTTGTCGCGCACGATCTCAATCGGCGCAGAAAGGCCCGCAACCGTCAGGGTTTTGGTGTAATCCGGCAATGAGCGCGACAGCAGGTAATAGATAACCCCCACCCCCAGAACCGCCAGCAAAACCATGGCAACAGCGATCCGTAATAACCATTTGAAAACCTGTGCCATGCCTGCCTTTCGCGATATTTATCTTGCATTCTTTGCCGGGATAGACCGATATCCAAACTGAAACAATGGCAAGGGGCAAAACCATGGCAAAACTGGCATTTTTAGGTCTCGGCGTGATGGGATACCCGATGGCCGGGCATCTGGCAAAGGCCGGGCATGAGGTTTGCGTTTATAACCGCACCGGTGCCCGGGCCGAGGCCTGGGTGGCGCAAAATGGCGGTTGCATGGGCAAAACTCCGCGCGAGGCGGCGCAGGGCGCGGAATTCATCATGGCCTGTGTTGGCAATGACGACGATCTGCGCAGCGTCTGCCTTGGGGAAGACGGCGCGTTTGTCGGCATGGACAAGGGGGCCACTTTCGTGGATCACACCACGGTTTCCGCCGCCGTCACATCCGAGCTTTATGAGGCGGCCAAAACATCGGGCCTGAATTTCGTCGACGCGCCCATTTCGGGCGGTCAGGCGGGGGCCGAAAACGGCGCGCTTTCCATCATGTGCGGCGGTGACCCGGCGGCCTATGAGGCGGCGGAACCGGTGATGAACACCTATGCCAAGCTGTGCCGCCGCATTGGTGCAAGCGGGGCCGGGCAAATGACCAAAATGTGTAACCAGATCGCCATCGCCGGGCTGGTTCAGGGCCTCTCGGAAGCGCTGCATTTCGCTGAAAAAGCCGGGCTTGACGGCCGCGCGGTGGTTGAGGTGATCTCTCAGGGCGCGGCGGGTAGCTGGCAAATGTCAAACCGCTATGAAACCATGCTCGACGATGATTTTGACCACGGCTTTGCGGTCGACTGGATGCGCAAGGATCTCGGCATTTGCCTGTCAACCGCCGATGAAATTGCCGCCTCCCTGCCGGTCACAGCGCTGGTGGATCAATTCTACAAAGACGTGCAAAAAATGGGCGGCAACCGCTGGGATACCTCCAGCCTGCTCAAACGCCTGCGGGCCATGGGATAACCTTCTGCCTTTCATTTTTCCCTAAATACTTAAAATTTCACAGCCCCAACACCACCCGCGCCGCGGCTTTGGCATCCGCCGCTGCGGTTGGGCTAAGCTGCACATGCGCGGCAATGATCGCGCCCTCTTTCAGCAGTACCAACTGCCGCGCCAAAAGCCCCGGATTTTCCAGTCCGGCCTCGATCGCAAGGCCTTTCAGCATGTCCTCGATCTGTTGTTTATGCCGCGCGGATTGCTGGCGAATGGGATGGGTTTTGTCCTGAAACTCCGCCGCCGCGCGGATGAACATGCAACCTTTGAAATCAGGCTTGGCAAACCATTCTTCCAGCACATCAAACAGGGCCAGAATGCGCGCGATGGGCGTCTCCCCCAGCGCCTGCATCCGCTGGATCAACCAGTCACGAAACTGCGCATCGCGCAATTCAAGCACTGCCAGTATCAGATCATCCTTGGTGTCGAAATGCTTGTACATTGAGGTTTTTGAGATGCCGGTTTCACGCACCAACAGGTCCATCCCCGTGGCCTGAAACCCGTGACGGTTAAAAGCTTCCAGCGCCTTTTGCAGCAATTCATCACGTTTATTAGGGCGCATGGGCCTGAAATTCCTGTTGTTTGTCAGCACTGTATCAATCAAGGCAAATAAATTCCAGTAAAAGGTTGACAGATCGGTACAGAAACATAAGATTACTGATCGGTACACATAACAGGAGATTGCCATGACCCGCCCGCCGCTGCCGCCTTTCACCACGCAAACCGCCCGCCAGAAAGTGCGCGCCGCTGAAGATGGTTGGAATTTGCGCGATCCGGCCAAGGTGGCGCAGGCCTATACCGTTGACAGTGTCTGGCGTAACCGGGCGGAATTTCCCTCGGGGCGCGATGAGATTGAAGCGTTTCTTACCGCTAAATGGCAACGCGAGCAGGGCTACCGCCTGATCAAAGAGCTTTGGGCCCATGATGGCAACCGCATTGCTGTGCGTTTTGCCTATGAATGGCATGATGCGGCGGGGCAGTGGTATCGCTCATATGGCAATGAAAATTGGGAATTTGATGCGGACGGCCTGATGGCGTGGCGCTATGCCAGCATCAATGATCTGGCGATTGATCAAGAGAGCCGCAAGTTTCACTGGCCGCAGGGGCGCAGGCCGGATGATCACCCGGGCCTGAGCGATTTGGGATTATAAGAAATGGCAAAAGCATTTGCAGAACTGGCATTTACGTCAAAAGTGCGTGAAATTCAGGAAAATCAAGGCTCAGCAAGACTTTATGATCGGTTCTTCATGTCGTCTACGCCAGCGGATGACCGGCTTGGTCCCAATGAGATGCAATTCATCGGGCTGCGTGATGGGTTTTATCAGGCAACAGTGTCCGAGACCGGCTGGCCTTATGTGCAGTTTCGCGGCGGCCCGCGCGGGTTTCTCAAGGTGCTGGATGATCAGACGCTGGCCTATGCGGATTATCGCGGCAACCGGCAATATGTCAGTGCGGGAAACCTGAGCATGGATGATCGGGTTTCACTGATTTTGGTGGATTACCCCAATTCTGCGCGGATCAAGATTTTGGGCCGGGCAAAGCTGGTGGAAAAGGCCGACGACCCTGATCTTATCGCCCGGCTGCATGACGAAAGCTATCGCGCCCGGCCGGAACGCGCCGTGGTGATCAAGGTCGAGGGGTTTGACTGGAACTGCCCGCAGCATTTGCCGGTGCGGCTGACGGTTGAAGAGTTGCAGCCGATTTTAGCGCCTTTGCAGCAGGAGCTGGCGCAGCTTAGAGCCGAGAATGCGGCGTTGAAGGCCGGGAAATCATAGCCTTGTCAGCGGCAACTCGGTTGTGTCTTTGATCTCTTCCATCACGAAGCTGGCTGAGACATCACCCATGGGCACACGGGCGATCAGGGTTTGATAGAGGCGGTCGTAATCGGCCATGTCCTGGACGCGGGCGCGGATCAGGTAATCGAGGTCGCCGGACATGCGGTAGACGCTGAGGATTTCAGGCAGGGCACGGGTGGCGCGGGCGAATTTTTCAAGCCAGGCGGCGTCATGGGCATGGGCGCGGATTTGCAGGAATACCATCAGGCCAAGGTTGAGGTGGGTGGCATCCAGCAAGGCCACCCGTTTGCGGATTACGCCGGTGGCCTCAAGCACCTTGACCCGCCGCCAACAGGCATTGCGCGACAGGCCCACCCGGTCGCCGAGTTTTTCAAGGGCGATATCCGCGTCGCGTTGAAGTTCTGACAGGATTCGTTGATCTACTGCGTCAATGCTGCTCATGATCAGATAATATTGGGAAATAATCCCAAAATCAATTCAATTTAATGGATAATTGAGAAAATATCAACCCAATGATCGGTTAGTCATAAGTCTCAACAAGCGAACAGAAGGGTTAAGACCATGATCAACAAAGTTTTCCTTGAGCATCCCCGCAGTGTGGATGAGACCTATTTTGAGCATATGGCGTTTGCCGGCAAGTTCAGCCTGAAGCTGTTTGCCGCTGCATTTTGCGCCTTGATCCATGCATTTATCCCGGCGGCGTTTGAGAAAACCGCCAGCCGGATGATTGCCGCGATGTATGCCAAAACCCATAATCGCGGGCAATAAAGGAAAGGGGGCCATGCGGCCCCCTCTGATTTGGTGTGTAGGGTGGGTGGAACCCACGCGCCTTATCCGGCCAATGCCTTCCCAAGATTTTCGTCAATCTTCTCAAGAAAGCCCATGGTGGTGAGCCACCCTTGATCAGGGCCAACCAGCAGGGCCAAATCCTTGGTCATCTGCCCGCTTTCAACCGTGTCCACGATCACCCGCTCCAGTGTCTCGGCGAAATTCAGCAGGGCCGTATTGTCATCCAGCTTGGCGCGGTGTTTCAAACCGCCGGTCCAGGCATAAATCGACGCGATGGAGTTGGTCGAGGTTTCCTCGCCCTTCTGGTGCTGGCGGTAGTGGCGCGTCACCGTGCCGTGGGCGGCTTCGGCCTCAACGGTTTTGCCGTCGGGGGTCATCAGAACGGACGTCATCAGGCCCAGGGAGCCAAATCCCTGCGCTACTGTGTCGGATTGCACATCGCCATCGTAGTTTTTGCAGGCCCAGACATAACCGCCGGACCATTTCATCGCGGCGGCGACCATATCGTCAATCAAACGGTGCTCATATGTGATGCCAGCGGCTTTGAACTTATCGGCGAATTCGGCGTCGTAAATCTCTTGAAACAGGTCTTTGAAGCGGCCATCATAGGCCTTGAGGATGGTGTTCTTGGTCGACAGATACACCGGCCAGCCCTTGAGCAGGCCATAGTTGAGCGAAGCCCGGGCAAAATCACGGATTGAGGCATCTAGGTTATACATGGCTTGCGCCACCCCGGCACCAGGGGCGTCAAACACCACCCGTTCAATCACTTGGCCGTCTTCACCGACAAATTTCATCGTCAGTTGGCCCGCGCCGGGAAAATGGAAATCGGTGGCCTTATATTGATCGCCAAAGGCGTGACGGCCGATGACGATGGGTTTGGTCCAGCCGGGGACAAGGCGGGGGACGTTTTTGCAGATGATCGGCTCGCGGAAGATCACGCCGCCAAGGATGTTGCGGATGGTGCCATTGGGCGAGCGCCACATTTCTTTGAGGCCAAACTCCTCAACTCGCGCTTCATCGGGGGTGATGGTGGCGCATTTGACGCCAACGCCGTATTTCTGAATTGCATGTGCCGCGTCGATGGTGATTTGGTCATCGGTGTCATCACGCGCCTGAATGCCCAGATCGTAATATTTCAGATCAATGTCGAGATAGGGCAGGATCAGCTTTTTCTTGATGAAGGCCCAGATGATGCGGGTCATTTCATCGCCGTCCAGCTCAACTACGGGATTTTCTACTTTGATCTTTGTCATGGGGCGTTCCCTTTTTGGAAATGGGTGAATCAATCTTGACCGGGTCATAGCGCAGACAGGGGCGGTTGGAAAGATGGTATGCGACGGTATACTAAATTTTCCATTACGGTCTCCGGGACGCGCGGAGGGATGTTATTCTGATTGGGTTGCTAATTCGTCAATCACCTTGAGCCACATATCAGCAGGCTGACAGCCGGGGACGGCGTGCTGGCCTGCTACGATGAAGGTGGGCACGCCGGTGATGCCCATCTCGCGAAAGCGGGCATCGCGGGCGCGGATGTCAGCCTCATCGGCGTCGGATTTCAGCAGTTTGCCGATGACCGCCGCATCCATGCCAAGATTGTCGGCAATATCTGACAATACATCCCGATCACCAATATCGCGGCCCTGATCAAAATAGGCCACAAACAGCGCCATGCTCATGCGGTCTTGCAGCCCTTCAATCCCGGCCCAGTGAATTAACCGGTGCGCGTCCAGCGTGTTGGGGGTGCGTTTGATGGCGGCAAAATCAATCTTCAGCCCGGCGGCCTCGGCGCGTTCCAGCACCGGGGCATAGGCGCGGATCGCACCTTCTTTGCCGCCAAATTTGGTTTTGAGATAGGCCTGCCGCTCCATGCCCTCGCGCGGCATATCGGGGTTGAGCTGAAACGGGTGCCACTCAATGTCAAACGGGTGATCGGGGCGCTCGGCCAGGGCCTTATCCAGCTCGGTTTTGCCGATATAGCACCACGGGCAGATCGGATCAGAGATAATATCAAGTTTCAGCATTGAGGCTCTCATATATCGGGCGCAGGGCGCGCCGCAGGATTTTTCCGTTTGGCCCGGTGGGCAGGGTTTTGACATGATAATAGCTGCGCGGGCATTTGTAAGGGGCAAGTTGCGCGCGCATATGGGTGTCGAGGGCGTCTTGTGAAAGGGGGTTATCGGCCGTGTAGAAGGCCATGATCAGTTTCGTATCGGTCTTGACCTCAATATCAGTGACGGCGCATTGGCTAAGGCCGGGGAAGGTGTTGAGCACCGCCTCGACCTCCAAAGGTGAGACGCGATAGCCGCCCGCGTTCATCATGTCGTCAGCCCGGCCAAGATAGGTGATGTCGCCACTTTCATGCATCACGCCCTGATCGCCGGTGACAAACCAATTGCCCTGCATCCGCGCCGCTGTTTCGGACGGCGCATCAAGATAGCCCAGCATCAACCCGGGGTCTGAGCGGTGAATGGCGATGCTGCCCTCAATGCCCAAAGGCACCGGGCCTTCGGGGCCGAGGATCGCCACCCGGCGGCCCTGTTGCGGGCGGCCCAATGTGCCGGGGGGGGCGGGGTGTGCCGGGCTGCCTGAGATGAAGGTTGAGCATTCGGACATGCCGTAAGCCTCAAAAATCAACGTGCCGGTGGCCGCGTTCCAGCCATCGCGGATAGTGTCCGAGAGCTTTTCACCGGCACTCAGGCCGTGGCGCAGTGCCGGCAGATCAAACCGCGCGCCGGGCCGCAGAAATTTGCGGTAAACCCCCGGCGCGGCGGCGAAAATGCTGGCCTTGTGACGTTGCATCAGAACTGGCAAATCGCGCAGGTCGGTGCCAGGGGCGGGGATCAGGGCGGTGGCGCCGATCGCCCAAGGGTCCATCAATCCGGTGCCAAGGGTGTAGCTCCAGTTGAACGCGCCTGCGTGCAGCAGCCGGTCGTCCGGGCGCAGTTCATACCAGCCCGCAACCATCCTCTGCCGCGCCCATATGGCCCGATGTGCGTGGCACACGGCGCGGGGGGTGCCAGAGGTGCCGGAGGTGAAAAGGATATAGGCCAGTCGCTCAGGATCGCCCATGTTGAATTGCGCGGCGGGCAGGGTACGCATGGTATGCAGGGCGGGTTGCGCAATCACCGGAATATCTGTGGCCGGGCAGGCAATGCCGGGGCTTTGCAGGATCGCGGCAGGGCGGATCAGGCGGATGATCTCGGCCACCTCAGGCGCGGTAAGTTGCGACGATGTTGGCACCGGGATCAGCCCCACGGCGATGGCTCCGAGATAGGCAATGGGGAAATCCACATCATTGCCAAGGCGCATCAACAGCCGGTCACCGGGGCAAAACCCCGCGTTCAATAACCCGGTGCCGGTGCCAAGGATGGCCTGAGAAAGCCGGGCATAGCTCCAACATTCCGCGCCGTTGAGGCCGAGCAATTCAAGCGCGGTTTTATCGGGGGTGGTCCCGGCATGGCGCAGCACATGCGCGGCCATGTTGAAGGGGGCGGGGCAGGATGATGGCCTGTCGGGGCGGCATTCGGATTTCATAGCCGGTGTTTAGAAGGTTTGCCGGGCAAGATGAAACGGAAAGTTTGCAGGGCGCTGATACAGATACAAAGCCCTGCGATCATTCAAAACCGGAAAGCGCCCCGCAGTTGAACGGTGATAAATTCAATATTAACGCCGGGTGCCGGTGCCACAGCCACGCAATTATCAAACTTATGATACAGCACCTCACCGCCGATGCTGAAATTCTGAGTTACACGGTGCTCATAACCCCCGCCGAAAAAATAACCATCCGAATCGGCGATGGAGGACACATTGGCATTGGCATAGCCGCCGGTGGCATAAAGCAGCCCGCTGCCGGTTTTAATCCCGCCACGCAGTTTGAGACGCAAGATACGATCCAGATTTGCGCTGCCAAGATTGGAGCCGGTGAAATCCAGATCAACGCCGGCACCAATCACCAAAGACCCCAGATCATAATCATAACCGGCGATGAAGCCACCAATCACGCCGCTACCGTTTTTACCTGCGGCTGTTTCATCTACTGTGGCATACCCGGCTTCGGCCCCCACATAGCCGCCGGTCCAATTTGTTGACTGAGCCAACACAGGCCCGCTGGCAAGCAAAGCGGTGGCAAGAAGCAGCGATCGTTTTAGTGAGGCAGATTGTTTCATAGGTCTTCCCTCAAAATATAGGCATTGCCCTGAAATTATAAAATTTTGACATAAATCTGAAATAAATACATTTGATATATAGCATATCAGCGGCAGTCAGGCAATTCTTAGGGGGTTTGGGCGCATGGATGCCGCCAAGACAGCGCCCAAATCAGGGCAATACTTGCACCTGATCAGAGCAGCGCAGGCCTTTCCGGATCAAGCCCTGTTTTTGCTTGGTCTTGCAGCGTTTCAGAACCGGCCCGAGACGTTTAAAACCGGAACGCACCGCGGATTTGATAGGAGATGACTTCGACATCTAGGCCTGAGCTTTTGAAATTATTGACCTTATGATACAGAACTTCACCGCCAACTGAAAAATTTGGCATAATCTGGTGCTCATAGCCACCGCCGATGAAATAGCCGCCGTCACTTCCAGCACCGCTGTCGATATGCACATTGGCATAGCCACCGGTGGCATAAAGCAGCCCGTTGCCGATTTTATAACCGCCACGAGCCTTGAGGCGCCAGATGCGATCCAGCGCGGCACCTCCTCCAGTCAACGAATTATTGGTAAAATCAAGATCCGCACCGGCACCAATCACAAATGTGCCCAGGTCATAATCATATCCGGCAATGAAGCCACCGATGATATCGTCATTGTTCGCACTGAGGCCGAGGAAGCTGGCCTTAAAATTTGCGCCGCCCACTTCACCACCCAGATAAGCACCGGTCCAATTTGCGGATTGCGCCAGAGCAGGGCCTGCGGCAAGCAAGGTTGTTGCCAACAGAACAGATAATTTTATTGAGATAGGTTTTTTCATTAGTTTTCTCCCGAAATATGGGCAAGCCCTGAAATTATAAAAACAAACACCAAATAAAAGCAATCCAATGCCGGTCAGTCATTTTGTAAGATTTATACCGCAGGTTTACAATCTTTGAGAATTGTACTCAAATATGTGTAGTATATTTGCAATAAAGATAACAGAGGCCAAGCTGACCTGCCTGTGGCGAACTCCCGTGGCCCCGCGCCAGAATATGAGTGCCGAGGGGAGCCCCGCCAGATTTTCGCCCTGCAGCGTTTTAAAACCGGAACGTGCCGCGCACCTGATAAGAGATCACTTCAATATCGGTGTTGGTGTTACTGAAATTATTGAATTCATGATAAAGGATTTCCCCGCCAATGGAGAAATTCGTTATGAACTGGTGCTCATAACCGCCACCAATGTAATAACCGCCATCCTCACCAACATTGTTGATATGGGCATTGGCATAGCCGCCGGTGCCGTAAATCAATCCCTTGCCAACTTTATATCCACCCCTGAGTTTGAGCCGCCAGATGCGATCCAGTTCTGTGGCCGATCTTGATGTGAGGCTGGTGTCGGTCATATCAATATCCGCACTGGCCCCAACCACCCAGTCTTTCAGGTCAATATCATAGCCCACGACCGCCCCGGCGAAGGGTGCCGTATTTTGAAGGTTAAGCCCCGGCACATTGTATTTAACATTTGCGGCCCCCATATCGCTTCTTACATACCCGCCAGTCCAGCTTGTTGACTGAGCAGTTGACTGTGCAAGAGCAGGCCCTGTGGCAAGCAGGGTTGTAACCAGAAATGCAGATAATTTCTTGGGGGGTAACATCATTGACTTTCTCCATAAGTCTGAAAGCCATCCGGATACGACATCAATCAGATATGCGTATCTGGCAGTACAGACATCAAAAAAAAGTTACCCAGTCCCCACTTAGAGGTATAATACGCCAACAGATGGCAGGCAATCCCCTGAAAATTAACAAGAGGAAACTTGCCGTATTTCCGCTACACCCGGCCGACAGGGGGAAGGCCCCGTGTTGTTTACGAAGGGGGAGGGCGCGCAATTTGTTGGGGCCTCGGGCGCAGGTCACACTCTGAATGTGCTGTCAGATGCGTGATGTGCAGGATTAATTATCTCGACCCTAGAATCGGTACGCGGCGCGGAGTTGATAGGTAAACATATCCGCATCAGAAGGTGTTCCGGCGAGGTTATCAAACCTAGTATATAGAACCTCGCCCCCGACGGTTATATTGGGCAGGAATTTGTAATCATACCCACCCCCGAAGAAATAGCCATCCTGATTATTGATGGTATCAAATTGCGCATTGGCATAGCCGCCGGTGGCATAAAGCAGGCCATAGCCGATCTTGTACCCGCCGCGCAGTTTGAGCCGCCAGACGCTTTCCAGAAAGTTCACCCCGCCAAAATCAACATCGGTAAAGTCGAGATCCGCACCGGCCCCAATCACCCATGTGCCAAGATCGTAATCAAACCCTCCGATGAGGCCCCCGATAAAGCGGTCATCATCGGCGCTTGCCCCGGGTGACTTGAGCTTAAAATGAGTGCCGCCAACTTCGCCACCGATATAAGCGCCGGTCCAGTTGGTCGATTGCGCCAGAGCGGGGCCTGCGGCAACCAGAGCCGTGGCTAGAAATAGGGATGTTTTCAGAGAGACAGAGCGTTTCATTGGCTTTTCCTGCGATTTTATATGGGTCGTTTAAAGTTTTTACACAAAGGAACAGGGTATTTTATGACCAGACATATATAATTATTTTTTGCGGGCAAACAATCCCATAAAGCGTTTTGTGTTTTATTTGCCTCACATTTTAACCCGCGCCACACGCCCCCTTTGCAGGGAACATGCCTTAGGCGGTGTCTTCATATACAGCACCACGCTGGCGCTTGCCAAAATTGCAGCCAGCGCGCGAATTTGCCCTTCCGATCAGGCGATCGCTGCGGTCAAATTCATCACGCTGGAGGCAATTTTGGCCGCGTCCCGCAGGGAGTTCACCAAAATCCACCCCTG
>CAZZKL010000039.1:0-10860 GCA_964655135.1 uncultured Roseovarius sp.
GGAAGGGCCGGATGAATAAGCGAAACATCATACGGTTCTGGCGCGGTGCGCGTCGCCATCCAAAATGGGATATGGGCACGCCGCCGGGGCACCGCCGCCGGGGGCGCTTTCGCTTGGTTGATCCACGATTTTATTTGAAGGCCGTGATTGGTATTGCGGCATTGGGAATCATTCTGCCTTTCGGGGCGGATGCAGTAAATCTGCTTGTCGGTCCGAAGGCTGAAAACGGGTGCAGAGTGCTGAGCGTGACTGATGGCGATACGGTCCGTCTGTGGTGTCCCGGGCGCGGCACCGAGAAAGCCCGGCTCGTGGGGTTTGACACTCCGGAGGTGTACAGCCCGCGTTGTGTGTCGGAATTTGCACGGGGAACCGCGGCAACATGGGCCTTGCGGCGAATCCTTCTTGGCGGGGATTCGCTGACGATCGTACGGCGGGGGACGGACCGGTATGGGCGCACGCTGGTCTTCATGGCGGTTGACAATGTGCCGGTGGCGAAGACGATGATCGAGGCCGGGCATGGGCGGGCCTATGCCGGCGGACGGCGCGGCGGATGGTGCGGATGATGGACCGGGGCGGTTGCGGCATTTGCTCTGACATCGGGGAATATCAGGGAAAAATTAAGAGGTAGCAATGTTTGATAAAATTCTGATCGCCAACCGGGGGGAGATTGCCTGCCGGGTGTGTGAGACCGCACAAAAGATGGGCGTGGCCACCGTGGCGGTATATTCTGACGCCGACCGCGCCGCCAAGCATGTGGCCGTGGCCGATGAGGCGGTACATATTGGCGGATCTGCCCCGGCGGAAAGTTATCTGAAGGGCGATGTGATCATTCAGGCGGCGCTTGCCACCGGCGCGCAGGCGATACATCCCGGCTATGGGTTTTTATCTGAGAACCCGGCGTTTGTTGAGGCGGTGGTGGCGGCGGGGCTGGTGTTTATTGGCCCCTCGGCACAGGCGATCCGGGCGATGGGTCTCAAGGATGCTGCCAAGGTTCTGATGCAGCAGGCGGGCGTGCCGGTAGTGCCGGGTTATCATGGGGATAATCAGGAACCGGAACACCTGAGCGGCGCGGCGGAGACCATTGGCTATCCGGTGATGATCAAGGCCGTGGCGGGCGGCGGCGGCAAGGGGATGCGGATGGTTGAGACGCAGGCCGATTTTAGCGCCGCGTTGGAAAGTGCCAAAGCTGAGGCGAGAGCCGCCTTTGGCAATGACGCCGTTTTGATTGAGAAATTCATTGAAACCCCGCGCCATATTGAGATGCAGATTTTTGGCGATGGCCGCCGCGCGGTGCATCTCTTTGAGCGCGATTGCTCGCTTCAGCGCCGCCACCAAAAGGTGATCGAGGAGGCCCCCGCGCCGGGCATGACGGATGAATTGCGCGACGCCATGGGGCAGGCGGCGGTGCGCGCGGCTGAGGCGATTGGCTATAGCGGCGTGGGCACGGTGGAGTTTATCGTCGACGGCGCGGGCGGCCTCAGGCCCGACGGGTTTTGGTTTATGGAGATGAACACACGGTTGCAGGTTGAGCATCCGGTGACCGAGGCCATCACCGGCGTTGATCTGGTGGAATGGCAGTTGCGCGTGGCAGCGGGGGAGGCGTTGTGGGTGGCGCAGGACGCGCTGCGCATTCACGGCCACGCCTTTGAGGCCCGGCTGTATGCCGAGGATGTGCCCAAGGGGTTTTTGCCCGCCACCGGCAGGCTGACGCATCTTGAGTTTCCCAAAGATGTGCGTGCCGATAGTGGTGTGCGCGCGGGCGATGAGATCAGCCCGTTTTATGATCCGATGATTGCCAAGCTGACGGTGCATGGCCCGACAAGGGCGGTGGCCTTGCGACGGTTATCGGCGGCGCTGGCGCGCTCGGAAGTGGCCGGAACGGTGACCAATCTGGGTTTTCTCGGGGCTTTGGCCAGGCACGCGGAATTTCAAAGCGGTGAGGTTGATACCGGCCTGATTGCGCGTGATCTTGAGGCGCTGGTTGTGGCGCCAAAACCCACATCCGTTGATATTGCCTTGGCGGCGCTGGCCGCTGCCGGGCTGCTGCAAGGCGCGCGGCCCGAGACGGGATTTACCCTTTGGGAGCCGCTGGAACGGTTGGTGAAACTGGGGTGGAATGAACAGGAGTTTGAACCGCGCATCCGGGTGCTATCAAACAAGGCGCATGATATTGTGGTTGAAGATCAGGTGGTTGAGGCGCGGCTTGAAGGCGGGCGCTGGTTGTTGGATGGGCAGGTGGCCCCCAATGTTGTTGTCACTGGCGCGCAGGTCAGTGTTTTCACCCAATACGGCCTGACATTTGACATTATTGATCCGCTGGCACGCGACAGCGCAGCGGGCGGGAATGCGGCGCTGATTGAGGCACCAATGCCGGGGCTGGTGAAGCTGGTGCAGGCGAAGGCCGGGCAGAAGGTAGCAAAAGGTGATCGGCTGGCGGTGCTGGAAGCGATGAAGATGGAGCACGCCTTACTGGCCGCGCGCGATGGGGTTGTGGCGGAAGTGCTGGTTGCGACGGGGGATCAGGTTGAGGCTGGGGCCGCATTGATCCGGTTGGAGGAGGGGGGCGAGGATGCAAGATAAGCCCATCCTGACCGGTTATGAATTTAGCGTCTACACGCGCAGTTTGCGTATTGCTCTGGCGGAAAAGAGGGTTGAATATACCTATCAGGAGCGCAACCCGTTTGATCCGGCGGATTTGAATATGCTGAAGAAAAGCCACCCCTTTGGCCGAGTGCCGGTGTTGCTGCATGAGGGTTTTGAGCTGTGGGAAACGGCGGCAATGCTGGATTATGTAAACGCGGGCTTTGACGGGCCAAGCCTTGTGCCAGAGGGCGCGCAACCGATGGCGCGGATGCGGCAGGTGATCGCGGTGATGGATAATTATGCCTATTGGCCGCTGATACGGCAGGTGTTTTCCCAAGCACTATTCCGGCCTCTGATGGGTGAGGAGGGGGATGAAGCCGAGATTGAGCAAGGGCTTGCGGCCGCGCCGACGGTCCTGAACACGCTTGAGAAATTTGCCAGTGAAGGCGTGGTTTTGGCGCGTGGGCGGGTTTGTCTGGCATCATGTCACGCGCTGCCGATGTTGGAGTATTTTGCCCTTGTGCCAGAGGGGCGCGATTTGTTGCTGCACTACAAGGCGCTCTCGCGGTGGCTGGCGTGGATGGGGCAGCGGCCCTCGGCGGTTGAAACCCGGCCTTCTTTGGACCCTGCGGCAATGAAAGGACACCCCCAATGATCCGATTGCATCATGTGCCGTTTTCGCGCTCGTTCCGGGTTTTGTGGCTGCTGGAAGAGCTGGGGCTGGCGTATGAGATTAAAAGCTATTCGATCCGGGATGGATCCCTGCGCGATCCGGCGTTTCTGGCGGTGTCTCCGGCGGGGCGGGTGCCGGCGCTGGAGAGGCACGGCAAGGTGATGTTTGAAAGCGGCGCGATTGTGCAGGCCTTGTGTGAAGAGCACGCGGAGGCGGGGCTGGCCCCGGCTGTGGGCCACCCGGACCGGGCGCGGTATCTGGAGATGATCGGCTACGGCGAGACAATGGCCGGGCTGATTGAGCAGCTCAACCTGCAGCATTTGTTTTTGCGGCCCCCCGCGAAGCCCTCGGCGGTGGTGATCAAACTAACGACGGCGCGGCTGGCGGCGGTGATGGCCGGGCTTGAGGCGGTGCTGGGGCGGCAGGACTATCTGCTGCCGATGGGGTTTTCGGGGGCCGATATTATGATGGGGTTCAATCTGATTGCAGCACCTTATTATGTGCGGTTGGGCCCATACCCTGCGCTTTGCGCCTATCGAGCCCGGTTTGAAGCACGGCCAGCTTATCAGGCGGCGCTGGCCAAAGATGGCGCGCAGGAGTTCTATAGCAAAGAGTTTTATCCGGTGCCGGAGGAATAGATGGCTGAGCGCATTGAGATCGTTGAAGTGGGGCCACGCGATGGTTTGCAAAATGAGCCGCGTGACATCCCCGTGGCCGATAAAATTGCGCTGGTGGATTGCCTCAGCCGGGCGGGGTTCCGGCGGATTGAAGTGGCCAGTTTTGTCAGCCCGAAATGGGTGCCTCAGATGGCCAATTCAGATCAGGTTCTGGCGGGGATCAGGCGGGCTGATGGCGTGGCCTATACGGCGCTCACGCCAAACCTGCGCGGGTTTGAGGATGCGCTGGCGGCGAAGGCCGATGAGGTGGCAATCTTTGCCTCGGCTTCGGAAGGGTTTTCAAAGGCCAATATCAACGCAAGCATCATCGAAAGCCTTGAGCGGTTTGAACCGGTGATGGCGGCGGCGGATACGGCGGGGATACCTGTGCGCGGCTATGTCTCATGCGTGACGGATTGCCCCTATGACGGTAAGGTGACTCCGGGGCAGGTGGCTTATGTGGCTGAGAAATTGCTGCAAATGGGCTGTTATGAGATCAGTCTGGGCGACACCATTGGGCAGGGCACGGCGGAAAGCATCACTGCAATGCTGGCGGCGGTTTGTGAGGTGGTGCCTGCCCAAAAGCTTGCCGGGCATTATCATGATACCAGCGGGCGGGCGCTGGAGAATATCGCCGCATCTTTGGCGCAGGGTTTGCGGGTGTTTGATGCGGCGGTTGGTGGTTTGGGTGGGTGCCCCTATGCGCCGGGGGCAGCGGGGAATGTGGCGACGGAACTGGTGCATGAGAGGCTGACGGAATTGGGGTATGAGACCGGGCTTGAGAAACGGGTATTGCAGGAAGCCGCCGAGATGGCGCGGAAGATGCGCGGTAGGCGGTAGAAGAAAATTAAGTAATTTTCTTGGCAAAATTCTTACTTAAGAATTTTTGGGTGCGATGGAGGCGAGCGATGTTTGAGACAATACATGTTGAAACGGATACGCGGGGGGTTGCCACGCTCTGGCTTGACCGTGAGACCAAGCATAATGCGATGTCGGGGCAGATGATTGCTGAGCTGACGCAGGCGGCGGGGGATTTGGCCAAAGATCAGGCCGTGCGTGTTGTTGTATTGGCGGCAAAAGGCAAAAGCTTTTGCGCCGGGGCTGATCTGGGGTGGATGCGCGATCAGTTCAATGCCCCCCCCGAGGAGCGCAGGATAGAAGCCACCAAGCTTGCACACATGTTGCAGGCGTTGAATACGCTGCCGAAGCCTGTGATTGGCCGTGTCCACGGTAATGCCTTTGGCGGTGGGGTTGGCCTCGCAAGCGTGTGCGATGTGGCGATAGGGGCGGATCACATCCGCATGGGATTAACAGAAACCCGGCTGGGGCTGATCCCGGCCACCATCGGGCCGTATGTTTGTGCCCGTATGGGCGAGGCCAAGGCGCGGCAGGTGTTCATGTCGGGGCGGGTGTTTGATGCCGCTGAGGCGATAAGGCTCAATCTATTGGCCCGCGTCGTGCCTGCGGATGATCTGGATCAGGCGATTGAAGATGAGGTTATCCCCTATCTGTCTTGCGCGCCCAAAGCGGTGGCCCGGGCCAAGGCGCTGACGCGCAGGCTTGGCCCGGTGATAGATGAGATGGTGATCGCCCATACCATTGATGAGCTATCCGCCTGTTGGGCCGGGGATGAAGCCTCCGAAGGCATCACCGCCTTTTTTGATAAGCGCAAACCAAGCTGGATTACTCAGGAATAATCCAGCTTATTTGATCACCAATGTCGCGGTCATTTGCGGATGGAAGGCGCAGTAATAGCCCCCTGTCCATTCTGGTGTAATATCAAGCACAAGGCGGTCACCGCCCTCTAGTGTTCCGCTGTCCCAGCTTACGTCATTTGCCGTCGCCGTATGCGGGGTAAGATCAGAATTGATAAAACAAATCTGATCCCCGCGCCGGACCTCAAGCTGATCAGGATGGAAGGCGAAATTACGAATTTCAACCTCATGTATCTTGCCGCCTGCAAGCGCGGGTGTGGCAAACGCGGGGGGGACAAGCCCCCCCAACGCTGCGGCGGTGAATTCACGCCGGGTGAGGATCATTTGACGGCCTCAACCATCATTTCCGCATGGCTTTCATGCACTTTGAAAATCCCCAGGCCCTGCTCAAACAGTGCCTTCACCTCGGCATTGTCGATATTGGGAATGAAAGTATCTTCAACCAGACCAATGACGGCCCTGTGATAGCCCAGCTCATTTGCCGCATAGGCGCGGTCAAACGCGGCCCCGCGCAGCTTTGACAGGTCATCAATGATGGCCTCGGAATCAGCGGCCAGTTTTTGCGACAGGAAGTTGTCCTGCGCCTCGGCACCAAGTTTGGCCAGCAGATCAAGCGCTGCGGTATTCACCGCCTCATGATCGCGGATCATGGTGCTGGCAAAATCGCGCACTTCTGGCGAGGTGCTGATGGCCAGCGCCAGATGGGCATAGCGGATGTCGATGTTGTCGGCGACATAGGCCACATGGGCAATCTCAAGATCATTGAGCTGGGCCGGGTCAGCGGCAAGCGCCGGAGCGGCGACGGTGACCATAAAGGCAGCGGCTATAAGATGTTTCATTGGAATATCTCCATTAAGGTTTGTTTAGAACCTTGTATAAATGCCAAACGCTTTGAATTTTGAATGGCGGAAAGTTCAGAATTCATGACCAATCGTTCAAACATCTGGACGCGGCGCGAACGATCTGTCAAAATCCTTGAATGGCAGATTTGTTAAGCGACATCCTGATGCAGCTTTCCCTCAAGGGGTCGCTTTACTTCCGCGCCTCATTCCGCCCGGCGTGGGGCGTGCGGGTGCCCAAATTTTCAAATGTGGCGCGATTTCATTTTGTGCTGCGCGGCGAATGCCTGATCCGCCATGCGGACGGCGGCGAGGCGGTGCGGCTGACGCAGGGTGATCTGGTGATTATCCCGTCCGGGGCGGCACATGCGCTTTACTGCTCGCCCGAGACCGAGATGCAGGCGCTGCCGCTTGAGACCCTGATCGAGACAACCGGATATAGTGGCGAGGGCGTGCTGGTCTATCCGGGTGACGACAATATTGACGACCGTGAGACGCAGTTGATTTGCGGGCATTTCTCGGTCGCCACCGGGCAGGAACACCCGCTGTTCAACCGCTTGCCGCCAATCATCCATATCCCGGATTATGGCGCATCAGCCGGGCAATGGATGGAGGCCACCTTGCGCATGATCGGCTCGGAAACTGCCGGGCAGGATATGGGGCGTGACCTGATTGCGCTGAAACTGTCTGAGATGATTTTTGCCCAAGCCATCCGCGCCTTTCTCAAAAGCCACGAGGCGGAAACCTCGCAATTATCTGGCTTTTGTGATCCGCAACTGGCGCGGGCGTTGACGGCTATTCATTCCGATCCCTCAGGGGCGTGGACGCTTGATGGGCTGGCGCGTGAGGCGGGCATGTCGCGCACCGGATTTGCGGTGCGGTTTTCCCAGATGATCGGGATGCCGCCGCTGCAATACATGACCTATTGGCGGATGCAACTGGCGGCGCGGGTATTGCGTGAGACCCGGCGTTCGGTGGCGGATGTGGCGGCGCAGGTGGGATATGGCTCGGAATCGGGATTTTCAAGGGTGTTCAAGAAGGAAAAGGGCCTGTCGCCGGCGCGCTACCGGGCCGCCATGGCCGCGTGATATTGCGGCTTGTCGGGGGCGGGCTTTGGCGCTAGCGTTTTGGCCAAATGTTCCCCTGACGAAAGACGCCTGCTATGCCGCTTAAAACCACCTGTATCGGGGCGTATCCAAAGCCCGATTATGTGCCTGTCACCGATTGGTTTCAGATTGGCCATGATGCGGATGATTATAATGATCAGGTGCTGCGACAATGGGAGAAGGGGCTGACGCCTGAGGCGCAAAAACTGATGGACCGCGCCACCGCCGAGGTGGTGGTAGATCAGATCGACTGCGGCGTGGATGTGCCCACCGATGGTGAGATCCGCCGCGAAAATTATGTGCATTACCAATGCCGCCATTTTGACGGGTTTGATTTTCAGAACCTGACCGAGCGGGTGCTGCGCAATGGCGCTTATACATCCGAGTTGCCGACCATTCGCAGCACAATTAAAGCAGGTGACACCAGCGCCTTGGTGCGCGATTGGCAGGTGGCCGAGGCCGCCGCGGGCCGGCCGGTCAAGATCACCATGCCGGGGCCGATGACCATCTCGGATACCACGGCGGACGTGTTTTATAACGATGCGCCCGCGCTGGCGCGCGATCTGGCGCAGGCGCTGAATGCTCAGGTGCGCGCGCTGGCGGATGCCGGATGCCGCTATATCCAGATTGACGAGCCGATTTTTGCCCGCAAGCCTGAGGCGGCGATTGCTTATGGCACCGAGACGCTGGAGCGCTGCTTTCATGGGCTGCCCGAGGGGGTGACCCGGGTGATTCATATGTGTTGTGGCTATCCCAATCACCTTGATGATCAGGATTATCCCAAGGCTGATCCGGCCACATATCTGCAGATCGCCGAGGCGGTGGACGGGATTGCCGATGAAATATCCATTGAAGATGCCCACCGCCATAACCCGCCGGAATTGTTTGAAATGTATAAGTGTTCAAAACTGATCGTCGGGTTTTTCACCGTGGCCAACAGCCGCCTTGAGCCGGTTGAGGAAATCCGCGCCCGGATGCTTGAGGTGCTTGAATATCTGCCGCCCGAACGCCTGATTGCAGCGCCTGATTGCGGGCTTGGTTTTCTGGGCCGGGGGCTGGCGATGCAGAAGCTCAGGAATATGTGCGAAGCGGCGCAACTTGTCTGAATTCAGGCTGGGCTGGTATCTGGCGAATAATGTCTTGCCCGTGCCAGTCGCGACAAGACTTTGTTCAGAGCTTTGATTTATGCGAGGATTCTGGTGGCGGCTGGTTGACCCCACCTATGGGCAGGGGTAAACCATAAATTGAGTTGCTGCAGCCATTAGAATGCGCCCGCGTGCGCGCATGAAAGGAGCCACCGAAGTGGAAGAGATGCTGAGGGAATACCTTCCCATTCTCGTGTTCCTGGTCATTGCTATCGGCCTTGGAATTGTTCTGATCCTCGCCGCTGTGATCATTGCCGTGCGAAACCCCGACCCTGAAAAGGTTAGCGCTTATGAATGCGGGTTCAACGCCTTTGATGACGCACGGATGAAATTTGATGTCCGGTTCTATCTGGTCTCGATCCTGTTCATCATCTTTGATCTGGAAATTGCCATGCTGTTTCCCTGGGCCGTGGCGTTCAAGGATATTAGCATGACCGGCTTTTGGTCGATGATGGTATTTTTGGCCGTGCTGACAGCGGGCTTTGCATATGAATGGCGAAAAGGGGCGATGGAATGGTCGTAGCAACCGGAGCCTATACCGCAGGCGTTGACCGCGAGGTTTCAACCCAGGAACTGAACCGTGAATTGCAGGACAAGGGCTTTCTGCTGACCACGGCTGAGGACATTGTTAATTGGGCGCGCACAGGATCATTGCACTGGATGACATTCGGCTTGGCCTGCTGCGCGGTTGAGATGATGCATTCGGCGATGCCGCGCTATGATGTTGAGCGCTTTGGCTTTGCCCCGCGCGCCAGCCCGAGGCAATCGGATGTGATGATCGTGGCCGGCACCCTGACCAACAAAATGGCACCCGCGTTGCGCAAAGTGTACGATCAGATGCCCGAGCCGCGCTATGTGATCAGCATGGGCTCCTGCGCCAATGGCGGCGGTTATTATCACTACAGCTATTCGGTGGTGCGCGGCTGTGATCGCATCGTGCCAGTGGATATTTATGTGCCCGGCTGCCCGCCCACGGCCGAGGCGCTGGTTTACGGCATTCTGGCGCTGCAACGCAAAATCCGCCGCACAGGGACGATTATCAGATGAGCGAAGCATTAGAAGAACTGGGCGCCCATATTGAGCTGAAGCGCAGCGATTGCGTGTTGGGCTATGAGATCACCAATGGTGAGCTGAGCGTGGATGTGGCCTTGTCGAGCATTGTCGGGTTGGTCGAGTTTCTCAAAAATGATCCGACCTGCAAATTCTCGACGCTGATAGATATTACGGCGGTGGATTACCCCGAGCGCGATAAGCGCTTTGACGTAGTGTATAATTTCCTCAGCATGTACCAAAACCACCGCATCCGCCTGCGCGTGGCCGTGCGCGAAGAGGATATGCTGCCGTCGATAACCGAGGTGCACCCCTCGGCCAACTGGTATGAGCGCGAGGTGTTTGATATGTTCGGCTTGCTCTTTACCGGCCACCCGGACCTGCGGCGTATCCTCACGGATTACGGCTTTCGCGGTCATCCTTTGCGCAAGGATTTTCCGACAACCGGCTATACCGAAGTGCGTTATGACGAGGTGGAAAAACGGGTGGTGTATGAGCCGGTATCGCTGGTGCAGGAATACCGTCAGTTTGATTTCATGAGCCCATGGGAGGGCGCGCAATATATCCTTCCCGGTGATGAAAAAGAGGGAGAGGCCAAATGATGTATGGTGGTTACGGCTATATGGGCGGCGGCATGATCTGGATGATGCTTGTCACTGCGGTTCTTTTGTGCATCCCGTTTTGGCGGATACTGCCCCGTGTTGGCATACCGTCATGGGTGGCGCTTTTTGCGATATTCCCACCTCTGGCGTTGATCCTGCTGTGGGTTGTGGCCTTCAAGGACAAAATTGACGGCTCCGGGGGGAACGGCTGATGGACGGCTCCAAAGGTTTCAATGACGCTTTGAGTGGCGAGCAGAAAATCCGCAACTTCAACATCAATTTCGGGCCACAGCACCCGGCGGCACACGGCGTGCTGCGGATGATTTTGGAGCTGGACGGTGAGATTGTTGAGCGGGCCGATCCGCATATCGGCCTGTTGCATCGCGGTACTGAAAAGCTGATGGAAAGCCGGACATATCTGCAAAATCTGCCATATTTTGACCGGCTGGATTATGTTTGCCCGATGAATCAGGAACATGCCTGGTGTCTGG
>CAZZKL010000039.1:10960-21579 GCA_964655135.1 uncultured Roseovarius sp.
GTGCATCAGGACCTGCCCGATGCATTGTTGGATGATATTGAGGCCTGGTCGCATAAATTCCCCGATTTCATTGATGATCTTGACGGGCTGCTGACGGAAAACCGGGTGTTCAAACAGCGCAATGTCGATATTGGCATTGTCTCGGAGCAGGACATTCTGGATTGGGGCTTTTCCGGCGTGATGGTGCGTGGCTCGGGTCTTGCGTGGGATTTGCGCCGCGCGCAGCCTTATGAATGCTATGACGAGTTTGAGTTTGAGATCCCCATCGGCAAAAACGGCGATTGCTTTGATCGCTATCTGTGCCGGATGGAGGAGATGCGCCAATCCTTGCGGATCATGCTTCAGGCGGTGGCCAAACTGCGCGCGCCTGACGGGCAAGGCGATATACTGGCGCGCGGTAAACTGACCCCGCCCAAGCGCAGTGACATGAAAACCGATATGGAAAGCCTGATCCATCATTTCAAACTCTATACCGAGGGCTTTCATGTGCCCGCCGGTGAGACCTATGTGGCGATTGAAGCGCCCAAGGGTGAGTTTGGGGTGTTTTTGGTGGCGGATGGCACCAACAAACCCTACCGCGTCAAAATCCGCGCGCCGGGCTATCCGCATTTGCAGGCGATGGATTATGTGGCGGGCGGTCATCAACTGGCGGATGTGGCGGCCATTATCGGCACGATGGATGTCGTGTTTGGGGAGATTGACAGGTAATGTCTGTGATCGGTGTCCCCGGAATGATGCTTGTTGTGATGCTCCTCGCCGGGGGGCCTGATCCGGTTCACGGGGTTATGTTTTTGCTGCTGAATGCTCATACAATCTCAATGGGGATATATTGATGACCGGCTTCGGCAGAGGAAAGGGCACGCGATGACACTGACGCAATTTGCCATAATTTTGTCCGGTATTGGTGTTGTTGTCACGGCGCTCCTTTCGCTGATCTTCCTGCGCAACCCGCAGGCAGGCATGGAGCAGACAACCCACCGGTTGGAAAACCTGCCGCAGGTTATGACCGGTCGTTATATTGCCATGTTCATTCTGGCCATCGGGGCCACATTATACCGCGATATGGCGGTGATTGCGGTGCTGTTTGCCAGCTTTGCGTTCATGGCATTTACCGACGCATATATATATGCCCGCAGTGGCCACCCGATTGGTAAACATGTCGGCGCGGGCCTTGCCGCCTCATTGGTTGTGATCGTGGCGCTGATGGCGCTGAGGGCGGCGGCATGAGGCGCGCGATTTGGCATATATTGGCGTGTATAGCCTTGGCCGCTCCGGCGTTGGCGTCCGAGGTGATTGCGCCGGAACGGGTGCAGGAATTTGTTGATGTGATCGCCAAAAATGGCTGCCGGATGAGCATTTTCCGCGCCGATGAGGTGCTGCCTCAGGCCGGGTTTGCCGACAATATTGAGACCAAGACCATCACCGAGATGCTGATCAGCAAGGGCCGGGCGCATGTTTTGGATGGCCAGCTTGAGGTCTTTGGCAGCCCCTGTGGTGCCCGCCCGAAATATTCCGGGCGCGCGCGGTTTTTCGCGGCATTGGCCGATAATAACTGCGCCATGACCACCAAACAATCCGAGGTTTTGTTGCCGCGTGTGGGGGTTGAGCTGCAAGAGGTGCGCCTGTTGATGGATGAGATGCTGCGCGCCGGGGAAGTGAGCCTGTCAGAGGATGAAAAAATGGTGCAACTGACCCCTGAGATATGCAGCAAATACAAAGGGCTATCTGCGGTCATGGCGGCGTCAAAACCGCAAAAACCTGCGCCGCGCAGCGCCGAGGATATACGCAAGGATTTTCTAACCTACATGGCGACGATTGATTGCGCAATCACCCGCTCGGAGGCGCAAACCAAGCTGTCGCGCGCCGGGTTTGATGCGCGCGACGTGCGCCCGATCATTCAGGCGCTGCTCAAATCCGGGGATGCCGAAATGACCGGCGAGGAAGATTTGCTGACGATCAAGCCGGGGGTCTGCCAATGAGGCTTGGGCTGGTGATTGCACTGATGCTGTTTCCGGTCGCCGGTCTGGCGCAGGATGTCCCGCCCGAACGGGTTGAGGCGTTTCTGGCGGTGATGGCGGAAAATGGCTGTCGGATGGACAACGCCACCGCAGATGAGGTCATGCCCAAAGCCGGATTTGATGACAAAGATGAGGTCAAGACGATTGTCGGGATGCTGATGGCCGAGGAACGCGCCAGCCTGATTGATGGTCAGGTGATCGTGCATGGCGGCAGTTGTGGCGCAACCGCGCCGGACTACACCACGCGCGAGCGTTTTTTGGCCGGGGTGGCTTATAATGGCTGCAAGATGACGGCCGAGCAATCCAACGCGCTGTTGCCGCCGCTGGGTATTGAGCGCAATGCGGTCAAGCCGCTGATCGGGCAGATGATGGCGATGGGCGAGGTCTCGCTTTCAAGTGACAATAAAACCGTCTATCTGGAGCAATCCCTGTGTGATGCATTTGACGGCATGGCGGAAAAGATTGCCGGGGATAAAATGATTGAGGCCGTGAAGACCGCTGAGCGGGCGAAATTTATTAAGTATATGGAAAAATCTGGCTGTCAGATGTCGCACGCGGGATTTCGGGCGGCCATTGCCGATGAGGGCTTTAATTCTGATCTGGTCTATAAGGTTATCAATGACTTGTCGGATGAAGGGCTGTTGCTGTATATCGGCGACGGCTTTGTCCTGACTGAGGGGGACTGCTTTTGAGGCTGATACCCCCAAACCGGGCCATGCCTGCCGGGATCAACTGCGGCCATTGGCCATGGTGCAATCCGTCAGGAATTGTGGCTTTGAGAATGAAACAAATTACAGGAGCCTGTGCCTAGATGCTACGACGTCTTTATCACGAGCAGCCCGAAAGCTTTGCCTTCACAAAGGCCAATAAGGCCTGGGCTGATGCGCAGATCACCAAATATCCCGAGGGCCGTCAGGCCAGCGCGATCATCCCGCTTTTGTGGCGCGCGCAAGAGCAGGAAGGCTGGCTTACCCGGCCAGCGATTGAATGCGTCGCTGATATGCTGGGGCTGGCTTATATCAGGGCGCTGGAAGTGGCGTCGTTTTATTTCATGTTTCAATTAAAGCCGGTTGGCTCGGTCGCGCATATTCAGGTGTGCGGCACATTGTCGTGCATGATCTGTGGCGCGGAAGATTTGATTGGCGTCTGCCGTGAAAAGATTGCCGCCAACGCCCATGAGCTAAGCAGCGACGGCAAGTTTAGCTGGGAAGAGGTGGAATGCCTTGGCGCTTGTGCCAACGCGCCGATGGCGCAGATTGGCAAGGATTATTACGAGGATCTGACAACCGAACGTCTGGCCGAGATCATTGATGAGATGGCAGCGGGCAAAGTGCCGGTGCCGGGGCCACAAAACGGGCGCTATGCGGCCGAGCCTTTGAGCGGGCTGACCAGCCTGAAAGAGTTTGACAGCGGCAAGACAAAATACAACGCCAGCGCCCAGCGCGCGGTGGATGTGGGCGACAGCATCAAACGGATTGATGGCACCGAGGTGCCGCTTTTGGCCCCGTGGCGCGACAAGGGGGCCAACCACAATCCCGGCGCGCCTGCGGTGAAGGTCAAAAAAACACCGGTTAAGCCAGCGGCAAAGGCCAAGGCCAAACCGGCGGCAAAAGCCAAGGCGAAACCGGCGGCCACGCCCGCATTGAAAAAGCCCAAGACATTAAAAGGCCCGCGTAAATCCGGTGCGGATGATCTTAAACAAATCAAGGGTGTTGGGCCGAAGCTTGAGAAAATGCTGAACGATATGGGGTTTTATCATTTTGATCAGATCGCCAAATGGAGCGCCGGGGATATTGCATGGGCGGATGAAAATCTTGTGGGCTTCAAGGGCCGCGTCAGCCGTGATGACTGGGCCGGACAGGCCAAACTGCTGGCCGAGGGCAAAGACACGGAATTTTCCGCACGGGTTAAAAAAGGTGGTGTCTATTAAGTGGTCTTATTCGATTTCCAGATAGGGGATAAACAATGTCAAATTCAAAGAATGTAAATACCTGCCGCATGGTTTGCTGGGCCATCGCCGGCCTGCTCGGGCTGATATTGCTGTGGAAGTTGAGTGCGACGCTGGTGTTTATTCTGGCGCTGCTGATTGCCGTTGTCTTGACGGTTATCCTTGGCATCGTCCTGACCCGGCTATTTTGCGCGGATGAAGTTGCTTATACGGCCCCGGCGGCAGCTCCGGCACCCGCTCCGGCACCCAAACCCGTTGCAGAAGAAAAACCTGCAAAGGTTAAGAAAGAACAGCCAATCCCGGATTATGATGGCGACGGCAAGCTTGAGGGTACGGGTGAAGGCGCCCGCCCGGGAAAACTGTCTGGGGCGCGTGGTGGCAAGGCCGATGACCTCAAGCAAATCAAAGGGGTTGGCCCGAAACTGGAACAGCAGTTGAACGAGTTGGGGTTTTATCATTTTGATCAGATTGCCGCCTGGAGCGCCGATGAAGTGGCTTGGGTGGATGCCAATCTTAAGGGGTTCAAGGGCCGCGTTAGTCGCGATAACTGGACCCAACAGGCCAAAACCCTGGCCGCTGGGGGCACAACCGAGTTTTCCAAGCGGGTCAAGGATGGCGACGTATATTGAATGAGGGATGGCAATGACAAACAGCTCGGATCAAGAGCAGGCGCGCAAGGGCCGACAGGCGGCATTGATGATCGCCGGCACCGGCGTGTTTTGGATTTTGTCAACTTTTATTGGCGGCTGGATGGGGCTGAGCAATCGCACGCTGGCGCTGTTCGATCTGGTGGCTTTGGCCGGGTTTGTCTGGGCCTTCCGGATGATTTTTCAAATCTGGCGTGCGCGTCAGAACAATCAAGGGTAACATCGGGATGCTAAAAGATCAGGACCGAATATTCACCAATATCTACGGTATGCATGACCGCACCCTGAAGGGCGCGCAGGCGCGCGGCCATTGGGATGGCACCGCCAAAATTCTGCAAAATGGCCGCGATTGGATCGTCGATCAGATGAAGGCCAGCGGCTTGCGCGGGCGCGGCGGTGCGGGCTTTCCCACCGGCCTCAAATGGTCATTCATGCCGAAAGAAAGCGATGGCCGCCCGGCGTATCTGGTGGTTAATGCCGACGAGTCTGAGCCCGGCACCTGCAAAGACCGCGAGATCATGCGCCACGATCCCCATACCCTGATCGAAGGCTGTCTGATTGCCAGTTTCGCGATGGGGTCGCACGCCTGCTACATCTACATTCGCGGCGAATATATCCGCGAGCGTGAGGCATTGCAGGCGGCGATTGATGAGGCGTATGAGGCCGGGCTGATTGGCCGCAACGCCTGCAAATCCGGCTGGGATTTTGATCTTTATCTGGCGCACGGCGCGGGGGCGTATATCTGCGGCGAGGAAACCGCGCTTTTGGAAAGCCTTGAGGGCAAAAAAGGTATGCCCCGGATGAAGCCGCCTTTCCCGGCGGGGGCGGGGCTTTATGGCTGTCCGACCACGGTGAACAATGTTGAATCCATCGCCGTTGTGCCCACCATCCTGCGCCGGGGGCCGGATTGGTTTTCAAGCTTTGGCAGGCCGAATAATTCCGGCACTAAGCTGTTTGCCATCTCGGGCCATGTGAACAACCCCTGCGTGGTTGAGGAAGCCATGTCGATTAGCTTTGAAGAGCTGATTGAAAAGCATTGCGGCGGTATCCGGGGCGGCTGGGATAACCTCAAGGCGGTGATCCCCGGCGGTTCATCGGTGCCGTGTGTGCGCGGCGAAAATATGCGCGATGCGGTGATGGATTTTGATGCGCTCAAAGAGGTCGGATCGTCGCTGGGCACGGCGGCGGTGATTGTGATGGATCAATCCACCGATATGATCAAGGCGATCTGGCGTCTGTCGAAATTTTATAAGCATGAAAGCTGTGGCCAATGTACGCCTTGCCGCGAGGGCACCGGCTGGATGATGCGGGTGATGGACCGGCTGGTGACGGGCGACGCCGAACCGGAAGAAATTGACATGTTGCTGAGCGTGACCAAACAGATCGAGGGCCATACGATTTGCGCGCTGGGTGACGCGGCCGCTTGGCCCATACAAGGCCTGATCAAAAATTTCCGCGATGAGATAGAAGACCGGATCAAATCCAAACGCAGCGGTGCCCTCAGCGCCGTGGCGGCGGAGTGATTTGATGGGAGCGTTTGCCGCATACGGACACGCGATTGTATCGCTCGCGGCCCTTGCGGTTTTTGGGCTGGTCCTAGGCCCGCTTTCGGCGATGAAAAAACAATCATCCGGATTGGCCCCGGGTTCCGAGCCAAAAGCGGATTATGCCGATCCTTGTTATCGTTGGCACCGGGCCTATCAGAACATGGCCGACATGATCGGATATTTTGCCGCCGTTGTGGTGGCGGCCATTCTGGCGGGGGTCAATCCGTTTTGGGTAAACCTGCTGGCGTCGTTGTTTTTCGTCAGTCGGCTGTTGCTGGCATTTGTGCATATTAGGGGCATTGGCAAACCGGATAGGAGCATTCGATCAATCGCCTATGTGGCTGGATTGGTGATGTGTATTGGTCTGGCAATCCTTGCGATTGCAGCGGTATTTGGGGGATGAGTGGTGTGGCACTGAAATTAATCACCGGGGCAAAGGGCAACAAATGAAATATATGGGATTGATCCTTGCGGCGATGCTGGTTCTGGGCGCTTGTGCCAAGAAAGAAGAAAAGGTTTTCTTTGATGGCAACTTTTACCCGGCCAAAGCCAAGCATGGCAAAGGCGATCGCAAGGTCTTTGTTGTGTCGGTCCGGCGGGTGTCCAAGGGGATCAACGGCGCGCGCGAGGCCGGGCGTCACGCGGGCACGCTGTATTGCCTGAAGAATTTCGGCACGTCTGAGATCAACTGGGAGGTTGGCCCGGATGCGCCAGAAGAGATGTTGAAGGCAAAAAGCGGTAATCTGACCCTGAAAGGGGAGTGTTTCCTGTGGTAAATTGCGGTGAAATTGACGATGACCATGAGAACAAGCAAAATAAGGCTGCGATGCACGCGCGCAAAGCCTTTGTATTCGGGGGTGCTGACATGAAGCAGCAAAACCGGATTGGGCGAATACTGAAAGCAAAGTGAGTTTGGGATGTCTGACCTACGCAAGATCATCATTGACGACAACGAGGTTGAAGTCGACGGCGCCATGACCCTGATACAGGCCTGTGAGCAGGCCGGGGTTGAGGTGCCGCGTTTTTGTTATCATGAACGCCTGTCAATCGCCGGTAATTGCCGGATGTGCCTTGTCGAAGTTGTCGGTGGCCCGCCCAAGCCCGCAGCGTCCTGCGCCATGCAGGTACGCGATCTGCGCCCCGGCCCGGAGGGTCAGCCGCCGGTGGTGAAAACCAACTCGCCGATGGTCAAAAAGGCCCGCGAGGGGGTGATGGAATTTCTGCTGATCAATCACCCGCTGGATTGCCCGATCTGTGATCAGGGCGGCGAATGCGACCTGCAAGATCAGGCGATGGCGTATGGCGTGGATTTCAGCCGCTACCGTGAGGTCAAGCGCGCCACCGACGATCTTGATCTTGGGCCGCTGGTGGAAACCCATATGACCCGCTGCATCTCCTGCACCCGCTGCGTGCGCTTCACCACCGAGGTGGCCGGCATTCACCAAATGGGCCAGACCGGGCGCGGCGAAGATGCCGAGATCACCAGCTATCTGGGCGAAACCCTTGATAGCAACCTGCAAGGCAACATCATTGATCTGTGCCCGGTGGGCGCTTTGGTGAGCAAACCCTACGCCTTTACCGCCCGGCCTTGGGAACTGACCAAGACCGAAACCATTGATGTGATGGACGCGCTGGGCAGTAACATTCGGGTTGATTGCAAGGGCCGCGAAGTGATGCGCATTGTGCCGCGCAATCATGACGGCGTGAACGAGGAATGGATTTCCGACAAATCCCGCTTTGTCTGGGATGGCTTGCGGCGGCAACGGCTGGACACGCCATATATCCGCGTGCGTGGCAAGCTGCGCCCGGCAAGCTGGAGCGAGGCGCTCACCAAGGCCGCGCAAGCGGTCAAGGGCGCGACGAGCGTTGCCGGTCTGGTCGGTGATCTGGTCCCGGTTGAGGCCGCATTTGCATTGAAACAACTGGTTGAGGCGCAGGGCGGCCGCGTGGAATGCCGCGTGGACAAGGCCAAATTACCTGCGGGCAACCGGAGCGCTTATGTGGGCACCGCTTGCATCGAAGATATTGACGACGCGCAGATGATACAGCTAATCGGCTGTAACCCCCGGGTGGAAGCGCCGGTGCTGAACGCGCGTATTCGCAAGGCCTGGACCAAGGGCTGCACTGTCGGGCTGGTCGGCGAAGCCGTTGATTTAACATATGAATACGCCCATATCGGCACCGACCGCAAAGCGCTTGAGGACCTGGCAAACAAAAACATCGGTGCCGCGAAAGACATGAAAACCATCGTGATTATCGGCCAGGGCGCATTGCAGGAGGCCGATGGCGAGGCCGTGCTGGCCCATGCGATGAAACTGGCCGAGAATTCAAACAGCAAATTCATGGTCCTGCACACCGCTGCGGGCCGGGTTGGCGCGATGGATGCGGGCTGTACCACCAAGGGCGGGCTGGATGCGGCCATCGACGGGGCCGACGTGATTTATAATCTTGGGGCTGATGAGGTTGACATCAAAGACGGGCCGTTTGTGATTTACCAAGGCAGCCACGGCGACCGGGGCGCGCACCGCGCTGATGTGATCCTGCCGGGGGCGGCGTATACCGAAGAACAAGGGCTTTTTGTCAACACCGAAGGGCGGCCACAACTGGCGCTGCGCGCGGGCTTTGCCCCCGGTGAGGCCAAGGAAAACTGGGCCATTTTACGGGCTTTGTCGGGCGAGATGGGCGCGGCCCTGCCTTATGACAGCCTTGCGCAACTGCGCAGGGCGCTGGTTGAGGCTGTGCCGCATTTGGCGGCGATTGACACGGTGCCGGAAAATGACTGGCAGGCCTTGAAGCCCAAGAAAATGGGCAAGGCAAGTTTCCGGGGGGCGGTCTCGGATTTCTACCTGACCAACGCCATTGCCCGCGCCAGTCAGGTGATGGCCGAGCTGAGCGCAGGCGCCAAATCCCGTGGCGAAAAACCGATGGCGGCAGAATAATGCGCTCTTTACCTCTCATATGGCACGAAACTGATGGTTTGATGCGTGATTCCGGTGGTATCCGGGCGCGGGATTTGATTAAAACAAACCCAACAGCGCGGCCCGGTTATGTGCGGACAAATGAGGCGGCGACAAATGTTAAACCCGATGATGCGAGGACCTGATGGCTGAATTTTTCACAACCCCCCTTGGGATCGCAGTAATCATCATCGCCCAATCCCTAGCCATGCTCGGCTTTGTGATGATCGCGCTGCTGTTTTTGGTCTACGGCGACCGTAAAATATGGGCCGCCGTGCAGATGCGCCGGGGGCCGAATGTGGTGGGCACGTTTGGCATTTTGCAATCGGTGGCGGACGCGCTGAAATATGTGGTCAAAGAGGTGGTGATCCCGGCAGGCGCCGACAAAGCCGTCTTTTTGCTGGCCCCGCTCACAAGTTTTGTTCTGGCAGTGGTCGCTTGGGCTGTGATCCCATTGAATGACGGCTGGGCGCTCAGCAATATCAACGTGGCGGTGTTGTTTGTCTTCGCGGTGTCCTCACTTGAAGTCTACGGTGTGATCATGGGCGGCTGGGCCTCAAACTCAAAATACCCGTTCCTTGGCTCCCTGCGCTCGGCGGCACAGATGATTTCCTATGAGGTCAGCATCGGGTTGATCATCGTCGGCATTATCATCTCAACCGGGTCGCTGAACTTTGGCGATATCGTGCGGGCGCAGGATGGCTCTTATGGCTTCTTCAGCTGGTACTGGCTGCCGCATTTCCCGATGGTGATTTTGTTCTTCATCTCGGCGCTGGCCGAAACCAACCGCCCGCCGTTCGATCTGCCCGAGGCGGAATCCGAACTGGTCGCGGGCTATCAGGTGGAATATTCCGCGACGCCGTTTTTGCTGTTCATGGCGGGTGAATACATCTCCATCTTCCTGATGTGCGCCCTCACGACATTGCTGTTCTTCGGCGGCTGGCTCAGCCCAATTCCGGGCCTGCCGGACGGGGTGCTGTGGATGCTGGGAAAGATGATTTTCTTCTTCTTCATCTTCGCGATGGTCAAGGCGATCACGCCGCGCTACCGCTATGACCAACTGATGCGGATCGGCTGGAAAGTGTTCCTGCCGCTCAGCCTGTTTTGGGTGGTGTTTGTATCCTTCGCGGCGAAATTTGATTGGTTCTGGGGCAGTTTCGCCCGCTGGACGACGGGGGGCTGAATGATGAGCAACATTGATTACAAGCGCGCCGCAAAATATTTTCTGCTGGCGGATTTCATCAAAGGTTTCGGGCTGGGCTTAAAATATTTTTTCGCCCCCAAAGCCACGCTGAACTATCCCCACGAAAAAGGCCCGCTATCTCCGCGCTTTCGCGGTGAACACGCGCTCAGACGCTACCCCAATGGCGAGGAACGCTGCATCGCCTGCAAACTATGCGAGGCGATTTGCCCGGCGCAGGCCATCACCATTGACGCCGAACCCCGCGATGACGGCAGCCGCCGCACCACGCGCTATGACATCGACATGACCAAATGCATCT
>CAZZKL010000040.1:0-3873 GCA_964655135.1 uncultured Roseovarius sp.
GTCAGAGAAAAAATCTGTCAAACCAGTGGTGCAGGATTAATGGGTCCTGACCCTAAGGTGTTGCTGAAAACCGGCTGGGCATGGATTGCAGCAGGGTCAGGGCTATTGCGCTGCTGGATTGCACTTGAATCGCCGCGATTTGATCGCGCAGCAAGTAACGTTGGATCAACTTCTCTTGCAGGTCCGCATCTGTCAGTTCTGACAACTCACCAACCCCAAGCTGGCGGCTGGCCTGCTGTTTAAAAATCTCCAACTGCTTGTCTATATCAATCTGGCCAAAACTGCTGGGCAATCCAAGGGCCACCTCAAACACTTTCCTGATCGGTGGGGTGCCCATGATCCGAAACCAGATTGTATTGTTGGGTGAACCGCTGCTCACCAGATCACCAATCTCACGTTTCAGGTTCATCGCCAGACGCAGGCTTTCATCCTGATCCCCAACCGCCACTTCAAACTCGCGCTGACGGTACTTATCGGTAATATCGGGGCCAAAGGAAAGCAGGATCGTGCTGGGAATGATTTTATCGGCAAAGCCAAAGGCATCAGCCAATTGCTTATACCTATTATCCCCCAACCGGTTGGCCAAAGCCCCACGATCCTCGGTGCCTTCTTCTAGGACTTTTTGCAGCAACGCCCGGTCATTGATCTGATCCGACAGGCCAAACGCCCCCAGCGCCACGCGCAGCAAACGCCGGTCCGATACCAGATCTTCTGCAGTCTTAACCGAGCCGATATTTTGCTCAAAATACTCGGTATCGCGGATAATCTGGGGGGATTTGTTGAAAACCTCTGTCTGCCGCGCAAGTGTGTTGTTGAGCAACAACCAGCCAGGCAGCCCGCTGAGCGGTATGAGCGGTTGAAAATTCATGACGCGCGATGATGCGCCAAAAGCCGGTCTTCACGCGGCAGCAAGGCACGCAGGGCTTTCAGGCATTGATAATGCTGATCCCCAAGCAACGCCTCGGTTGCCCGTGTCAGATGCGCGCGGCTGTCATGATCGGTCAGCGCCAGGCTCAGCTCTTCAATGCGGCGCAATAGCTGTAGTTTTACCTCGTCCGGCTCAGTATTACCCGACAGCACCAACTGGATTGCATAACACGCCCGGCGCACCGGGGTTGTCGCTTCTTCGGGATGAATGGCATCGCGCAGACGCAAGATATTGGCGTTGGGCGTCATGATCGACAGGCGCGAACGCCGGTCACCATTTTCAATCACCGCGCCATTGATCAACACCCGCTCTTTCGGGCTTAACTTCAGGACAAGACCGCTCATGATCCGACCTCCATGTTGCGCAGGCCCTTCATGATTGCGATGTTAATCTCAACCAGCGGATCAGTTGTTGCCTTGCCGGCAAGCACCTGACGGCTATGGGCCTGGGTAAATTGTGACAGATAGATGATTTGCGCCCGCAACTGCTTGGGTAACGGATTGTCTTTATCCGCCACATCTCCGGCCAGAATAGTCCAAAGCCTGCGGTTATCCTGCAACGCATCGGCCAGCTCTTTAAAGCCAGACATGCCATCGCCAGTAGCAGCCCTTAGCCGGCGCGTGATCTTGGCAAAAACGTTATATTCTGTATCGCGGTGGGTGCGGATTGGCTGTGCGCTGGCTTTATACGCATTCTGCGCCTTGAGGATCGCATTCACATCATATCCTTTCGGGGTATTAACCTCGACGGGTTGTTCAGTTCCGAGCCAGCAATCAGGCATTATATGCCGGATTGGGTTCAGGCTTTATCTGGTGACGCCTGTTTGTGTTACCTTTGGCAACATGACGAAACCTATTAAATAGCGGGGTTCAGGGGCACCATTCCGGCACCCCTGACCAGTTTTATATTACCGGAACAGTGACAGGATCGACTGCGGTGCCTGATTGGCGATCGACAGCGATTGTGTTGCCAGCTGCTGCTGAACCTGCAACGACTGAAGCCGGGCAGAAGCCGCTTCCAGATCCGAATCCACCAGTGCCCCTATGCCCAATGTCATGGCATCGGTCAGCTTGGAGACAAAAGTACCCTGGCCTTCAATCCGTTTGGCCGACGCACCAAGTGAGGCAGCACCGTCAATCGCGGTTTGCAGGAAGGTTTCAATCTCACCCAAAGCCGTAGCCGCAGTTGTTGTATCTGTAATCGCCGTCAGGTTGGTTACCAGATCAACATTTGCCTGAAAGTCAACAGTGGCAACAGAGATTGAAGATGCCGTTGGAGCCCCAGAGCCAACCCGATCAAGCGACGAAAGCACTGAAAGGCTGGTGGCACCGTTACCATCAACATCTGTGGCCAAAAGGTTGGTCCCGTTGAATTGCGCCGCGCCTACAACCGAAGCAATCTGTGCAGCCCGCTCGGCAATCTCGTTTTGGATTTTACCATGATCCACGTTCTCGCTTTGCGCCGAAACAATCAGGGTTTTGATGTCCTGAAGAACGTTAACCACCTGTTCGGCACCGGCGGACGCCACTGCAACAGTTGATTCCCCAAGGGCTAGGCTGTCAGAGATCGCCTTGAACCCGTTCGCATCGCTTTCCATCACTTTTGCGATGGCAAAGATCGCCGAGCCATCCTTGGCCGTGGCAATGGATTTACCGGTAGAAATCTCATTCTGAGTTTTGGCCAGGTTCATGTTGACCGATTTCAGAGTTTGCAAAGCAACGATTGCGCTGCTGTTTGTCAGAATGCTGGACATAGCATTATCCTTTACTAATGGCGCTTTTGCACCAGTTACATGTCCTGCCCCCACATGAGGGCAGCTTTAACTGTCTTTCTGACATGTGCAGCGAAAGGGGTTTATCCCGGCTGCGCCACCCAAGTTTGGATGCAAACACAGAATGCACCGGGATATGCTAATGGAATGCTAAGCCGCGCCTGCGATCTTGCAAGCATTTGATATAAATCCACTCAAGCGCGTTTCTCAACCTTATGATCAATCGCCCCGGGGATGATTCTTTTGCGGCCACTTTCATCATATGTCTCCAGCGACCGGCGGATTTTACGATACGCCGCCATGCGCGCCGCAACCTTGCGTATTCCCTGCAACGCGCCATCCAAAAGCGCCTGATTGCGCACCACTTTATCCTGTAGCACCTGCAATTCTGGCCGGGCTTTCGGCTCCAGCGCATTGAGCGCATCAATCAGCGTTTCTTTTTTCTCTAACAGCCCGGAAATCCGTTCAAGATCACCATCTAACAGCGCCAGACGCTCCGACTCAAGCAGCCCGTCGAGCTGATCAATAATATTTTGTGCCTTATCTAGGGTCATTTTTGTGTCTCCGTCATTGATTTATAAAACGCTTCCGCCAGCCCGATACCGCCCACCTTCACCATCTGCGCCGCCAGCGCCTCACGCTGGAACGAGGCAAAATGATCTTCCCCGGCGCTGCCGCTAAAGCTGTTCTTTTGCTCGCCAAACCCGGCGGATTTAAGCATTTCCGCGATAAACGTCGCCTCAAGCTTTTGCGCCACCGCGCGGATTTTCTGGTCTTTACTGTCCGGCGCTGGGCCGCTCAGGCTTTTCCCAGGCGGCGCGTTTGGTGCCCGGTTTGGGGGAATTGGTAAAAAATCAGTCACTGGAATACCTCGAATTGCTCGGATTATCCTCCTATGTGACCCCAAACCAGTAAACATCCGGTAACTAGATTTTGCCATAGTGCGGGCAACGTGGAAGAAATCCCGGAGTTATATATGTTGAATCCCCTCAATATCGCACCCGCATCAGGCCAGATTGCAAATCAGGCCACAAGTCAGGCAACTGATCCAAAACCTGATCCGCTGACATCCCTGAAATCTGAAACTTCAGAAGCCAAACGCGGGGACAAGACATTCGAATCCGTGCTGGCGGCTGAATCCGATGCCGCCAATTCTGCCGCCAATTCTGCCGCC
>CAZZKL010000040.1:3973-6688 GCA_964655135.1 uncultured Roseovarius sp.
ATTCTGCCGCCGATTCTGCCAAAGACACCACAGCCCCGGACGTCCAAACCGATGTTGACCCCGAGCTTGATACAGATGAGGCTGAGACCAATGAGGCCAGCGCAGATGAAGTCAGCACAGATGAGGCGGCGGAATTTTCCATTCCTGCCGATCACGCCAACGCCCCGCCACAGGCTGATGAGGGCCGGTTGACCCCCGGACAAGACCAGTTTCACCCAAATTATTTCGCTGGTTCCGACAGTCAGGCCGGGCACGAAGGCGGGCGCATTTTTGCACAGGTTCCGCCTAACACGGCCACACCTGATACGGCCACATCCGATACGGCCACAGTTAACAGGACCTCTGTTGATAGGGCCTCGGGTGATCCGGTCATTGCGATATCCGGCAATGCTGGCTCGTTGCTCACCACGGCCCAATCCCCACAGCTCCAGAACGGCCCCGCCCCCCAGAACGGCCCCGCCCCCGGGGCAACAAATCAGCCGGTTTTAACGGATGAAATCACGGCCGGTTTACCTCAGGTTTCGACTGGGCCACAGGCCGCGGCTGATGATAAATCACATGCCAAAGGCGGGCGGGCGGTTCATTCCTTATTGGGTGTTGCCCTTGGCCAACAGGCCAGCGCGGCAATCGCCGGGCAAAATGAGGTTCAGAAAAAACCGCAGGTCGCTACACCTGTGATGCAGGCTGACACGGATCAGGCCCTGCCGGATAAAGCGGTTGATGTCCTGTCCAATCCTGTTTCGCAGCCATCCACGGCCACAGCGGCGGGCACGGGCCAAACCGATTTGGCTTTGCAGGCATTGGCCAAAGGCGGCAGAACTTATAAAGACTCAGACAAAATAACCAAACGTCAAAAAGATAATCCGCGGATAAGCGACCTGAATTTGGCCACTCGCAGCGGCCAGATACTGCCCGCACCGTCCGGCGTTATCGCTGCAACGGCAGCCGGCCCCGCACCCGCAACATTCGCAGAATTTCAAATGGATGCCGGCCGGGTCAACTGGGTTTCCGAGACCGGCGTCTTGGCCGATACAGGCGCAAGATCAGGGGTGTCCGCGCCGGTCACGACATCCATCAATCAAGTTTTCAACCACCCGGATTTACCCCGCCATCTGGCGGCACAAATTGCCAGCGTTGCTCAGCGCGGCGGGGCGGATAAACCGGTTGAACTGCTGCTGAACCCGTCCGAGCTGGGACGGGTTAAAATCAGCATGATTTCAAATGACGGCAGGATGAGCGTCAGCGTTATTGCCGACCGGCCTGAAACGCTGGATCTGATGCGCCGCCATATTGATGTGCTGGCGCAGGAGTTTCTTGATATTGGATACGGTCAGGCCGATTTCGCCTTTGGCCAGAACAGCCCGCAAAACGGCGCGGATTCTGCCCCATATACCCCGGATGACAGCTCGCAAATACCGGGCCTTGCAAGTGATGCCACGCCTGAAACACCGCCATTGGCCAATATCATCAATGCCACCCGGCTTATCACCGACCGCGTTGACATCCGGCTGTAATTTACACAAAGAAAGGTTCTAAAATGGAAATCACCCCAACAACACCGCCCCTTACAAACCCCACCTCGGCCCAGCCTCCGCAACCAGCGCAGAAAGGGCCGGCACTTTCGTCGGATTTTGAAACGTTTCTGGTCATGCTAACGACCCAACTGAAAAACCAAGATCCACTAAACCCAATCGAATCGGCAGATTTTGCTGTTCAACTGGCCACTTTTTCTTCGGTTGAACAGCAGGTTAAAACCAATGATCTGCTCACCAATTTGGGCAATCAGTTTGGTTCATTTGGCGTGGCACAGCTTTCTGGCTGGATCGGGCTTGATGCCCGCGCACAGGTTCCGGTTGTGTTTGACAGTGCTCCGGTTACTTTTGATGTTAAAGTGGCCACGCAGGCGGACCGTGCCGAGCTTGTGGTCCGCAATGCCCAAGGGGCGTTGGTACAGCGCAGTCCCGTGCCGCCCGTCAGCGGCGAAATCCAATGGGCCGGGGTGGATCAGACCGGCGCGCCGCTTGCCCCGGGTACCTATGCCATATCGGTTGAAAGCTTCACCGGAAATGACCTGATTGAGACCCACCCGGTTGAAACCCAAAGCCGGATCATCGAAGCCCGCAGCGAAAATGGCCAGACCATTCTTATCCTGAAAAATGGTCAGCAGGTCTCGGCGAATGATATTCTTGGGTTGAGTGAACCCGTTATCTGAAACCCCGCAATACCGGCAACATCGCCAACCGGTGTATCTGCCAAAGGGATTAACCAATTAGTTTCATTTGATTAAATGCATGTGGCAAATATACAAATCATGAAAATGTTACCCTTATGATTGTATGTCAGGGGTATTCAGATATGAAATGCCGTGCTATCAAAATGCTTATGTCCCGTTAAGGGTTAAAGAAACGCAATACTATCTGGAGAGTAATATGAAAAAATTTCTCATTCTTACAGTGGCGGCGGCCCTTTCAGCGTCATCCGCTATTGCTGGTAGCCTTGCAGGTGCCGCTGAAGAAGCCGATCCGTTTGTGGCTCAAGACGATCCAAAAGGCAGCGGCATCAGCCCCCTGCTCATCGGTCTTGGCGCGGCTGCGGTCGTCGGCGGGATTATCCTGATCGCTGATTCAGGTTCGTCTTCTGCGGGAACCACAGCACCTTAAATATCCCTATAGCTGTCATCAAAGCGATAGCTGGCTATTTTTTACACAGAATTCA
>CAZZKL010000040.1:6788-9649 GCA_964655135.1 uncultured Roseovarius sp.
CAAGGCAGCGGCATCAGCCCCCTACTCATTGGCCTTGGCGCGGCTGCGGTCGTTGGTGTTATTATCCTGTTGACTGATTCCGGCTCGTCTTCGGGTGGAACGACACCAACAGACAACATACCACGGTAAGCTTTTAACGCAACTGCTGGATAAAGGCGTGGCCATAAAACGGGCTCAGCCATTGCTGGGCCTGTAATATCCGGCCATTGCCAGACACCAGATAGGTGTTGGTAAATTCATTTTCCGGCGCTGTGCAGCGGACAGTCATCTTTGTGGCATTGAGGCTGCGGCTTCCCATCTTAAAAACCTGCGCCGGACCGCGTGAAACGGTGCAGTCGGCCACAATCTCATATATGATGTTTTCGCCGTTAAGATAGCGCTGTACCCGCTTGGCCGTGCCATTGCGCCGCCCGGTGATCAACGGCAAAACCCCGTTCACATCCGATGACATCAGATCAAACCCAAGCCCCCTTGTGGCGGTGATCAACCCGCCTTTGGTGGTCAGGCTGCGCCGGTCAGATGATCCATACGCCGCCCATGTGCGATAAGCGCCATTGGTCTCAATCTGCCGCAAAACGGTGGTTGTCTTGGTCCGTTTCAGATGCAGCAGCGCCAAAGGCCCATCAGAATTTGCCAGCGCCCGGGTCAGGCTGCGCGCCACAACCTGCGGGTCTGAGGGCGTTATCTTGCGCTGTTGGCTGAAAATGCTTTTCACCAAAGTCAGGCTATCCAGATCATTGCGGTTGTTTGAACAGGCCGACAGCCCCAGCGCCGCCAGCAACGTAATGATCGACGTCTTACTAAATATCCGCCTCATCTCCAGAATTTCCCCCAGCTTTTCGTAATCTCAGGCTGGTGCCCGCCGCGTACCGTCTCATAGAGCCGCCCGTTCACATTCACCCGTTGACCGCCATCGCGCGTCAGCGGACGGATCACAAAATTGCTGCTTTGCTTGGTTGGCTTGCCAATCATCCACGCCAGCGGGATGGTAATGCGAATGCCCTTGTCAAACGATCCTTCGCCGAAATTACCGGCTGAAACATCGGTTCTTGTGGCAAACGCCCCCACCCGCCAGCCATTGGCAAACTCCCGATCAAGCGAGATCGTCGCGCCCCAATCTCCAGCAAGATACCGCCCGGCATCCACCTGCCCGTGAAAGCCATTACCAAAATCATAATAGGTTGAGACATGGCCGTTGAACTCAGGGATCGTGCCCGACACCGTGCGCCGTGAGCGGGTGCCAAACAACTGATTAAAATCGCGCGGCCGCACATAATTCACCTCAACCCCAAAGGCCAGACGGCTATTCACCGGCTTCCACAGCACCTCACCCGAGGCCCCGGCATACATCTGCTCCAGATAGCCCGCCGTGACGCGGCTATACACATCCGGGGCAAGGCGGCTGTATTTGGCCATTGTCAGATAATCAATCACCGGCGCATCACGATCGGCATAAAGCGCCGTATCCGAGCGCACCCGGGCAATACGCGAGGTGTTCACCCGGCTTAAATTGCCCAGATTGCCCAGCAGCTTGACCGAGACCGACCCCGAGGCGATCCAACCCGAGCCGATATTATAATCCCCACCAAACCGCAGGCCGACATTGCTGCGCAACGGCTGACCGGGATCAAACAGGCTAAACCGCCAGAATGGGGTGATGACCCAATCAAGCCGGGGATAGGTCTTTGCCAAAGGCCTAGGGATGTCGCCAAACCTGAGCGAATCCTCAAATTTGACCGCCGCCAGCGCCTCGCGCGCCGGGGCGTTTTCCAGCCGCTCAAGATCACGGCGGTTCATCGTCATGGTGCTTAACGGCATTCCGTTTTGGATCAGCGTCACATGCAGGGTTTCCACCGAGGCGGGCAATGTCCTACTTAGGGTGCGCAAGGTCCGGCCCAAAGCCTGTGATCCGGCATCATAACGGTCATTGCGGATCAGGATATGCGCGCTGGTGCCGCGTATCTCAATCCCGTGCAGATCAAGATCAACCTGGGTCAGGGATTTGTCGATGGCGGCGGTCAACTGCGTCGTTGCGGTGTTATCAGCGGTCCAGCCCAGATCGGCGGCACTGCCCGGCTCGCGCACCGCAACCGGCAGCGGCGCTTCTTCAATGCCGCCGGGGCTTGGGGCATTTTTGGGGTTGAACGCGATGGTGACAGACAGGCCAAATTCGCTGCCCCCCAGGGTAAACGCCCGGGCGCGGATGTTGTCATTGATCTTATAGCTGACACCGAAATTGAACGGTAAATCCGTGTTGTAAATCCCCGCCGCACGTTCGGTGACATAATCATCCGAGGAATATTCAACCGCAAGGCTCAGCCGGTCGGTCACGTCAAAACTGACCCCGCCAAACAGCGCCAAATCGCCGCGAAACCATTCATCGATGGAAAACGTGCCGCCATTGCCAGCGGTGGCAAAACTAAACGGGTCTCGGTGGCCGGTGCTGCCAATGCTGCCATTACTGCCCAACCGGCCCCAGCCAACGCCGCCGGTCAGCCTAAGCTTGTCCCCCACAGATTTAGTGGCCACAACATATTCACCGGCCAACACCCCGGTGCCGATGAAATCACGCAGGCCAATGGCCACGGCGGGCCGCACCGGCCCTTCATCCAACAGCCGGAATTTCAGGTCAAAACTGCGGTCATAAAAGGTGTTGAATACCGGCGTCAGGTTGTCGGTGGCGGAATATCTGAAACTGCCCGAAAGCCGCGGCGTGATCTGAAATGTCAGGGTGGTTTTGCTGAAGCCGTCAAAATAGGAAAGGGTCGTGGCAAGTTCCCCGTCCGGGGCCATCTCGGCTGTCGGCATATCCAACAGCCCGCCGGGCGTGCCATAGAGGTTTTTCTGCTCCGTGGTCTGCC
>CAZZKL010000040.1:9749-20989 GCA_964655135.1 uncultured Roseovarius sp.
GTGGTCTGCCCTGTGGTCAGGCCGTCCGCAATCGCCGATACCGGCAAAATCCCCAAACTTAATACTGCTGCAATCCTGCAGTTCTTATGGATTACACCCAATGTTTCACCTGTCCCCATGTCCGTTATACAACACTCTAGCGACAACAAGTGGCTACGACAACAGGGGCAATCAGTTTATATCAGCACGGATAAGGCCAGCGCGCCCAGCGCGCCCAAGGCGATACCGCCCCCAAGCCACAAAACCCGGCCCGGCCAGCGCGGCTCGGGTAATTTCTGCGGTGGCGCGGCCTGACGCAACAGCGCCCCTTCAACCAGCCCCGGCAGGCGCGGCCCAAACCGCCCCAGCACCTTCAACGTCCGCCCCAGATCGCGCAGCATGGCGCGCGGGCCGATGCTGTCTTTGATGTAATTTTCCACCACCGGCTTGGCCACAGTCCAGATGTTGATCTGCGGATCAAGCGAGCGCGCGACCCCCTCAACCACCACCATGGTGCGCTGCAATAAAATCAGCTCGGTGCGGGTTTCCATGCCAAAGCGCTCGGTCACCTCAAACAGATAACTCAGCAGGCTACCCATGGAAATCTGGCTGGCATCCTCACCAAAAATCGGCTCTCCCACGGCGCGCAGTGCGCGGGCAAATTCATCCACATCGCGGTCGGCAGGCACATAGCCCGCCTCAAAATGCACCTCGGCCACGCGTTGGTAATCGCGCTTGATAAAGCCATAGAGAATTTCGGCGTAAACCCGGCGGGTATATTCATCAATATGCCCCATGATGCCAAAATCATACGCGATGATATTGCCGTTCGCCGCCACCTTGAGGTTGCCCTGATGCATATCCGCATGGAAATACCCGTCGCGCAGGGCGTGGCTGAGGAATAGCTGCATCACCCGCCCGGCCAGCGCTGTGCGGTCATGCCCGGCGGCGTCCAATGCGTCGTTATCACCCAGCGCCACCCCATCGGCCCAACCCAGCGTCATCACCCGCCGACCGAATAAATTCCAAATCACCTTGGGCAGCTCAAACCCCGCGTCCCCGCCCGTATTGGCGGCAAATTCCGAGGCCGAGGCCGATTCCAGCCGCAAATCCAGCTCGCCCATGACCACGCCTTCAAAATGCGCAATCACCTCGGTCGGGCGCAACCGACGCGAGGCAGGCGACAGAATTTCAACCATTCTGGCGGCGAAATAAAACGCATCAATGTCTTTGCGAAACGCCTTTTCAATATTGGGCCGCAGCACCTTGACCGCGACCTGCTTGTCCGTGCCCTTGAGCCGCGCCTTATGCACCTGCGCGATTGAGGCGGCCGCCACAGGTTCACTGAAATCATCAAACAGCGCATCCACCGGCTGACCCAACTCATGCTCAATACTGGCCTTGGCCAGATCGGTATCAAAAGCGGGCAGTTTATCCTGCAATATCCGCAGTTGCGTCGCCATGCCTTCGCCCACCAGATCGGGGCGGGTGGAGAGTATCTGACCAAATTTGATATAGGCCGGCCCCAGCACCGAAAGCGCCCGCAACGCTGGCGGCATCGAGGTGTCGCCCTTATGCCCCAGCCACTGAAACGGCCAGACAAGACAGCGCATCGCAATCCGCACCAACGGCGGCGCATCCAACGCCCGCATGATCACTTTCATCGCGCCGGTGCGCTCAAACGTGGCCCCGGTGCGGATCAGCCGGATGATATTATGCGGCCCGCGCATCTATATTTTCCAACCCGAATGCAGCGCCGCCACACCCATCGTCAAATTGCGATACTTGGCATTTTCAAACCCGGCGTCGCGCAGCATCGCCAAAAACGTCTCCTGATCGGGGAATTGCCGGATCGATTCCACCAGATACTGATAACTGTCCCGATCCCCCGCAATCATCTGTCCCAGTTTGGGGATGATATTGAACGAGTACAGATCATAGACTTTTTGCATCATCTCATTGGGGATCTGAGAAAACTCCAGCACCATCAACCGCCCGCCGGGTTTTAAAACCCGAAACGCCTCGCGCAGCGCCTCAATCGGCCGGGTCACATTCCGGATGCCAAAACTGATGGTGTAGACATCAAAACTGTTATCCTCAAACGGCAGCGCCATGGCATCGCCCACCACCCAATCCAGACTTGCAGCCATCTGCTCGGCCTCGGCCCGCTTGCGGCCTTCAACCAACATCGGCTCGGTCAGGTCCAGCACCGTGGCATGACCCGCCCCGGCGCGCTTAAGAAACCGAAACGCAATATCGCCAGTGCCGCCCGCCACATCCAACAACTTCTGCCCGGCCCTTGGCGCCAGCCAATCCATCATCGCATCTTTCCAAATGCGGTGAATGCCAAGGCTCATGGCATCATTCATCACGTCATATTTGCTGGCGACACTGCCAAACACGCCCCGTACCCGCCCGGCCTTTTCAGCCTCGGGGACGGTCTCAAATCCAAAATGCGTGGTTTTCTCACTCATAGGTCTTGCCATATCTCATTGCAGGCTCTTCTTATAAGGAGCTTTGGCGCGGTTACAATGCGCCGTATAAACCGGAAAGGGGCCAAATGCCTGAATTGCCAGAGGTTGAGACAGTACGCCGCGGCCTGGCCCCCGTGATGGAAGGCGCAATCATTACCCGCGCCGAGGTCAACCGCCCTGATCTGCGCTGGCCATTTCCTGAAAACATGGCGGCGCGTCTGACGGGCCAAAAGGTGCTGGGCCTGCGGCGGCGCTCAAAATATATCCTCGCCGATCTCGCCTCAAAGGAAACCCTGCTTATTCACCTTGGCATGTCGGGCCGGATGCTGATTTCCGGCGATCAGATGGGGCGGTTTGTGCAAAACCACCCTCCGCACGAAAAACATGACCACGTTGTCATCCACATGAATAACGGCGCGCGCATCACCTTCAACGATCCCCGCCGCTTTGGCGCGATGGATTTGCTGGATACCGCCACCGCCGATCAGCACCCGCTTTTGGCCAAGCTTGGC
This sequence comes from uncultured Roseovarius sp., assembly GCA_964655135.1. Taxonomy (GTDB): domain Bacteria; phylum Pseudomonadota; class Alphaproteobacteria; order Rhodobacterales; family Rhodobacteraceae; genus Roseovarius. The sequence goes on from CAZZKL010000040.1 coordinate 12,715, forward strand.
CCGGAACCCTTGGGCAACGCCTTTAACGAGGCCTATCTAATAGCGGCGCTGAAATCCAAAAACACTCCGATCAAATCCGCCCTTCTGGACCAGCGAATCATCGCCGGGCTTGGCAATATTTACGTCTGCGAGGCGCTGTTTCGCGCCCATATCTCGCCCAAACGCCGCGCTGGGCAGCTATATGGTAAAAATGTCGCAACGCTGGTGCCTGTCATCCGCGCGGTCATTGCCGAGGCCATCGAGGCAGGCGGCTCATCGCTCAGGGATTTCAAGCAAACCAGCGGCGAATTGGGTTATTTTCAACACCGGTTTGATGTTTACGACCGCGAAGGCCAGCCCTGCCGCACCCCGGGCTGCGACGGTGTGATCACCCGCCTCACCCAGGCCGGGCGCTCGTCATTTTACTGCGCCTCATGCCAAAGATAGGTTGATCCCGGCGGCATTTTGGGTAAAAACCCAAGCTCTGACAGAAACAAGCGAAAGCGGACCCATGGCCTTTGAGACGATCACCGTCGATACAGAAGACCACATCACCCTCATCACCCTCAATCGCCCCGATGCGATGAACGCCCTGAACGATCAGCTTCTGACCGAGCTGGTCACGGCGCTGAATGAGGCGCAGGAAAACGACAAAACCCGCTGCATCGTGCTGACCGGCTCGGAAAAAGCCTTTGCCGCCGGGGCCGACATCAAGATGATGAGCGATAAATCCTTTGTTGAGGTGTTTACCGCCGATCTGTTTGGCGCAGAAAGCGATGCCATCACCCGCATCCGCAAGCCGATCATCGCGGCGGTGTCGGGCTATGCCCTTGGCGGCGGTTGTGAGCTGGCGATGATGTGCGATTTCATCATCTGCTCGGACACCGCCAAATTCGGCCAGCCCGAGATTAACCTTGGCGTCATGGCCGGCATGGGCGGCACGCAGCGCCTGACGCGGTTTGTTGGTAAATCCAAAGCCATGGACATGAACCTCACAGGCCGTTTCATGGACGCCGACGAGGCCGAACGCTCAGGTCTGGTCAGCCGCGTTGTCCCCGCCAAAAAGCTGATGGAAGAGGTGATGCAGGCGGCGCAAAAGATTACCGAGAAATCCATGATCACCACCATGGCCGTCAAGGAATCGGTGAACCGGTCTTATGAGACAACCCTGCGCGAGGGGCTGTTGTTTGAACGCCGGGTGTTTCATGCGCTGTTTGCCACCGAAGACCAATCTGAAGGCATGTCCGCCTTCATGGAAAAACGCGAAGCCCAGTTTCGCGATAAGTGACATCTGTGGCCCGCTGATTCTTTTTGGAGCAGGGCGTGTTGTACAAAACTCGGGTATGTCTTGTACAACTTGTACAAAAGTCGCGATGGGCGGGTTTGGGGGGTTTGCATTCCTCCCGATCCACGTTATATGCGCGGCAATAAAAGCGCGTGCGGCCCGCTCTGGCCAGAATCACCCCGGTTGATGCAAATGCCGGTTTGGGTTTGTCGGCGTGCAATCATGAACACTAACAACCCAGATAAAGGCTTGATTTAAATGGCAAATACCCCACAGTCCAAAAAGCGCGCACGGCAGAATGAAAAGCGTCAGGCGATTAATAAAACCCGCCGCACCCGCATCCGCACCCATCTGCGCAAAGTAGAAGAGGCCATTGCCTCGGGCGATAAAGACGCCGCCGCCAATGCTCTGAAATCCGCCCAGCCCGAAATTATGCGCGGCGTGACCAAAGGTATCCTGCACAAAAACACTGCGGCGCGCAAAATGTCGCGGCTGTCGGCACGGGTCAAGGCGATCGGCTGAAGAAACCCGGCTAACATATTGATCCCAAAAGGCGCCCGTGATTTGGCGCCTTTTGTTTTTTGTAAGAGCGTTCAGGCCCGCAACAGATTCTTTTTGATCAAACCCCCTGTCAAGCGTGAAGATTAGTTGCTCTGACCCCGTTTTGCTTGCTAGCTTTGTCAGGCGATTCACGTTTGGGGGGACAGGCTGCCGCCGGTACTGAACAGGACAAAGACAGGTCCGTCAGTATCAAGCCTTCGGGGATTTTACCCGGGGCTATGTCCTATATTTTGCACGCGACGCAACGATTTTGCCCCCCCCCCCTGAGTTATCAGGGAAGATACCGGGCGGAAGCGGTTGATTTGTGCATAGTCGGCCTAGGTAAGGGCTATTCTTCTGCTGCAATAATGCGGCGGGTAGAGGGGCATTTGCCCGGACGTTCCAAACGGTGAATCCAAGAGTTGTGCGGGCATTGGTGCGCCCGCTTTGAAACTGGTGATAAAGCGTTGTGGAACGAGGGCAAATGACAAAAGATGAATGGGGCGAGCTGAAGCAGGAATTGCTGAAATCAGTTGGCAAAAACAATTTTAAGACATGGATTGAACCGCTTGATTTGTCGGGCATTGAGGGTGGGGTGGCCACCCTCAGCGTGCCGACCAAATATCAGGGTGAATATATCTCGCAGAAGTTTGGCGAGGTGATCTTGTATCATCTGGGCCGGATGGCCCCGGAAATCCAGCGCATCAACTTCAAGGTGCCGGCGAATTCTGCCGTAAAACCAAAGCCGAAAAAGAAACACCCCAATCAGGTGGCCGACGCCGCCGCCTGGATGAAAAACGATGGCTCGGTGCCCGGCGCGCCGATTGATACGCGCTTTACCTTTGAGACATTTGTCGTGGGCAAGCCCAACGAGCTGGCCCATGCGGCGGCCAAGCGCGTGGCCGAGGGCGGCCCGGTGACCTTCAACCCCCTGTTTCTTTATGGCGGTGTTGGCCTTGGCAAAACCCACCTGATGCACGCCATCGCGTGGGAGCTGAAATCGCGGCGGCCTGATCTCAATGTGGTGTATCTGTCGGCCGAGCAATTCATGTACCGCTTTGTGCAGGCCCTGCGCGAACGCAAGATGATGGATTTCAAACAGATGTTCCGCTCGGTTGATGTGCTGATGGTGGATGACGTGCAATTCATCGCCGGAAAAGACAGCACCCAAGAGGAATTTTTTCATACATTCAATGCGCTTGTTGATCTGAATAAGCAGATCATTATCTCAGGCGATCGTGCCCCGGGTGAGATTCAAAACCTCGAAGACCGGATTAAATCGCGGCTGCAATGCGGCTTGGTGGTGGATCTGCACCCCACCGATTACGAACTGCGCCTTGGGATTTTGCAAACCAAGGTCGAGACCTATCGCAAGCAATATCCTGATCTTGAGATGGATGATGGCATTCTGGAATTTCTCGCCCATCGGATCAGCACCAATGTGCGGGTGCTTGAGGGCGCGCTGACCCGGCTTTATGCTTTTGCCTCACTGGTGGGTCATAAGGTGACGCTGGAGCTGACGCAGGATTGTCTGGCGGATATTTTGCGCGCGTCTGAGCGTAAGATTACCATTGAAGAAATTCAGCGGCAGGTGTCGGACCATTACAACATCCGCCTCAGTGATATGATCGGTCCCAAGCGCCTACGGATTTATGTGCGGCCCCGGCAGGTGGCGATGTATCTGTGCAAGCAAATGACAAGCCGCTCGTTGCCCGAAATAGGCCGCCGGTTTGGCCGTCGCGATCACACCACGGTGATGCACGGGGTCAGAAAGATCGAAGAGCTGAAGGTGCAAGATGGCCAGATTGCCGAAGATCTGGAACTGCTGCGCCGCACATTAGAAAGCTGAAAAACCCGCTCAACTGCTAATACAGGTGGCCTCGCTTTCGGGCGGGGTGCCCTTGACGCTTGCGCATTATTGCTCAAAACATGAAAAAACGCCTTGAGGCTATGGGGGAAGGTGCTAACGTGCGTGTCCCGGCATCGGTCCGGGCATTGGATAATGGGAGCAGGGACATGAAACTCAGCATTGAACGCGGCGCGTTACTCAAGGCATTGGCGCAGGCGCAATCTGTGGTCGAACGGCGCAATACCATCCCGATTCTGGCCAATGTACTGATTGAGGCAGAAGGCGATGCGGTTCAGTTTCGCGCCACCGATCTGGATATTGAAGTGGTGGACAAAGCCCCCGCGCAGGTTGAACGCGCCGGGGCCACCACGGTGAATGCCGTCACCTTGCATGAGATCGTGCGCAAGCTGCCGGATGGCGCGCTGGTGACGCTGGCCGATGATGGCACTGCCGGGCGGCTGACGATTGAGGCGGGGCGCTCAAACTTTAACCTTGCGACCTTGCCGAAAGAGGATTTCCCGGTGATGGCCTCATCGGAATATGCGTGCAATTTCAGCGCCCCGGCGGCGGTATTGCGGCGGCTGTTTGACAAGTCGAAATTTGCCATTTCAACCGAGGAAACCCGCTATTACCTCAATGGTGTTTATATGCATGTGGCCGATGGCGAAGAGGGCAAGGTGCTGCGATGTGTTGCCACCGATGGCCACCGTCTGGCGCGAATTGATACCGAACTGCCCGAGGGGGCCGACGATATGGTTGGTGTAATTGTCCCGCGCAAAACCGTGGGGGAATTGCGCAAGCTGCTGGATGACGATGACATGAAAATCGCCGTCTCGGTGTCTGAAACCAAAGTGCGGTTTGCCACGCCGGATATAACGCTGACATCCAAGGTGATTGACGGCACATTCCCCGATTACACCCGCGTTATTCCCCAAGGTAACACCCGCAAGATGGAGGTGGATGCCGCCGAATTTGCCCGTGCTGTGGATCGGGTGGCGACGGTGAGTTCCGAACGTTCGCGCGCGGTGAAGCTGGCGCTGGATGAGGACCGTCTGATATTATCGGTAAATGCGCCTGATAGTGGGGCGGCTGAAGAAGAGCTGGCTGTGGCTTATGGCGATGAGCCGCTTGAGATTGGGTTTAACGCCAAATATCTGCTGGAAATTGCCAGTCAGGTGGACCGTGAAAACGCCGTGTTCCTGTTCAATTCCGCAGGCGATCCCACATTGATGCGCGAAGGCAATGATACCAGCGCGGTTTATGTGGTCATGCCGATGCGCGTGTGACGCCTGTCGCGGTTGAGTATTTAAAGCGTTTCGACTTATTGTTGGGTCACTACGATATGACGAAACGCCCATGACCGTTATATGTTGTGCGCGTTTCGAGATTTAGTCGTGATACAACTTAATCTCGAAACGCTTTAAGGAAAAATGAAAGGGCTGATGTATGCCCGGTCTTTGGCTATCAACCCTGACGCTTTCGCATTTTCGCTCGCATAAGTCGGCGCGGCTGGAGATGGATGCGCGGCCGGTTGCGATATATGGGCCAAACGGGGCTGGGAAAACCAATGTATTAGAGGCTGTTTCAGTGATGTCGCCGGGGCGGGGCCTGCGGCGGGCGTCAGCGCAGGATATGACCCGCAGGCCTGAGGCGCTGGGGTGGAAAGTAACCGGGGTTTTGCAGTCGCTGCATCAGGTGCATGAGGTTGAGATTTGGTCAGAAGAAGGCGCCGCGCGGCAGACCCGGATTGATGGCAAACCGACCGCACAGGTGGCATTGGGGCGGATTGCGCGGGTGCTGTGGCTGATCCCGTCGATGGACCGTTTGTGGATTGAGGGCGCCGAGGGGCGGCGGCGGTTTTTGGACCGTTTAACCATGAGTTTTATCCCTGCCCATGCCGAGGCGACGCTAACTTATGAAAAAGCCATGCGGGAACGCAACCGCCTGCTCAAGGATCAGGTGCGTGATGGCCATTGGTATGTGGCGCTTGAGCGTCAGATGGCCACGGCAGGCGCGCAAATTCACGCCAACCGGCAGGCGGCGCTATCGTTATTGGCTGCGGCGCAGGACGCGGCGCAAACCGCCTTTCCCACCGCTGAGCTTGAGCTGACCATGACCGAGGGGGAGATGCCCGGATCAGAGGCTGATTTCCTTGAGGCATTGGCCGAAAGCCGGTTTCGTGATCTTGCTGCCGGGCGCACCTTGGTGGGGCCGCATCGGGCGGATTTATATGGGGTTTATGCCGCCAAGGGCGTGCCTGCGCGTGACTGTTCCACCGGCGAGCAAAAGGCGCTTTTGGTGTCGCTCATTCTGGCCAATGCCCGGGCTTTGGCGCGGGATTTTGGTGCCCCGCCGATCCTGCTTTTGGATGAGGTGGCCGCCCATCTTGATGCCACGCGCCGCGCCGCGCTCTATGATGAGATTTGCGCCTTGGGTGCGCAGGCATGGATGACAGGCACCGGCCGGGAATTGTTTGACGAATTGGGCGCGCGGGCGCAGTTTGTTGAGGTGACCGAGGAAAACGGCAGCAGCCAGATCAAACAGGAGGGCACACCATGACACCGCAACGGGTCACGCTCATTACATTGGGGGTGGACGATCTTGACCGCGCCAAAACCTTCTATGCAAATCTGGGCTGGCAGCCCGCGCAAGTGCAAGAAGGCGTTGTGTTTTACCAGATGAACGGCGCGGTTCTTGGGCTTTTTGGCCGGGACGCACTAGCCAAGGATCAGGGCCGTCCGGGCGCGGATTTGGGCACCGGGGCGATGACGCTGGCACAGAATTTTTCAACGGAGGCAGAGGTTGATGACGCCTATAAAACCGCGCTCAAGGCCGGGGCCACGGGTTTAAAGCCGCCTGAAAAGGTGTTTTGGGGGGGATATTCCGGCTATTTTTCTGATCCCGATGGGCATGTTTGGGAATTGGCGATGAACCCGTTTTGGCCGTTGGCCGAGGATGGCTCGCTTACTTTGCCTGCTGAGGGTGGTTGAATGGGATGTATATAAATAACAGTGCCTTAATGCGAAGTTGTGTTGATCCGCTATGAGGCCGTCCATAACATTTGATTTTCATCAGTAATTGGCCCTAACTGCCCAAAGCGGGCTTTCATGCACGCCGCAGAATTTCCCATAAAGAAGCCTTGGAATTAAGCTCACTTTCTGACTGGTAATGGCACCCAAACACATACTTACTGTGTTGATATATCCCCAGTAATATTCACATTATGTTAACACCCCTTGTTCATTTTATTACTGCCACTTATATTTCCCACTGAGAGGGAACCAGACCAATGCCATACAATCCAGAAAAAGCCGCGCAGACTATTGCGTACTTCGCCATGCGCGAAGGCGGCTCTATAAATGTGTTGAAGGTCATCAAGCTGGTATATCTTGCAGACCGTGAAAGCCTCCGCTTGCGCGGGCACCCGATCCAAGATGAGCCCCGCTTCTCATTGCCACATGGCCCGGTTAATTCCACCACATTGGATCATTTGAATGGTGCTTACCGTGAAAACCAGCCGGTTTGGCAGAAGGTGCTGGAAGCCCGTGCTGGCAACAATGTTGGCGTGGTCAACGATGATTTGACGGAAGCTGAGCTAGACATGCTGAGTAAGCGCGAGCTTTCCATTCTAAATGACATTTGGGATAAATTGGGGCATATGGATCGCTATGACCTAGCTGATTGGACACATGTGCCAGAAAATGTTGCGGAATGGCAGGATCCCAATGGGTCACGTCGGACCATCTCATTGGAGCGGATGATGGCAGCGGTTGGCCTAGACCACCCCATTGAGCGCGCACGCGAACACGCTAGCCTCAAAGAAGCTCAAGATATTCTGGCGTCATTGTAGCATTGTTTTATCGCAAGGGAACCTTGTTAATCCCTACCAAGCCAGTTCCACATTTATTCATAATCTGCAATGACACGTGCAAGTTAGGTGCCAATCTGATGGTGAACATCAGTTCGTATAATGATGGGTATGATGATACATGCTTATTGGACGTGGGGGATCACCCTTTTGTCCGCCACTGTTCTTTTGTCTTCTATGCGGAAGCTATAATCTACAAAGCAGCACAAATTCAAAATGGCGTTAATCAAGGCATATTGAAACCCCAACCCGATTTAGCAGATGACGTGTTTGCCAGAGTAACAGCGGGCATCACCGTTTCGCCTGATACGCCACAAAATGTAGTGCGGTATTTTACACAGCTACAGACTTTCTAACGCGATTCTGGGTGGCTAACCTGTCCGCAGTATTGCGGCGAACGCCAATAGACCCTAGAAAGCCGAGCTCGAAGCAAAGGTCTGCTTCGTCCGCATAGTGTTCCAGCACGAAATCAAAACAGACCAAAAACAAACCCCCGTGGCGGGGCCTCGGGGGTCGTTACTTTTTGTGTCAGTCCAAACTACATCGAAAGGTGCTTAGAGCATCCCTTCGCGCTGGGCTTTCTTACGCGCCAGTTTCCGGGCACGGCGGATCGCTTCAGCTTTTTGACGCGCTTTTTTCTCGGACGGTTTCTCGAAATGTTGCTTGAGCTTCATTTCACGAAAAACGCCTTCACGCTGTAGCTTTTTCTTCAGGGCACGAAGCGCCTGATCGACATTGTTGTCGCGAACACTAA
>CAZZKL010000041.1:0-4454 GCA_964655135.1 uncultured Roseovarius sp.
CCCATCAATGTATCATTCTTTGCCGTACCGTGCAGGCTGTCCGCGCCCGCACTGCCCATCACCGGGGTTTGCGGCAGCGCTTGGCTAACATCCACATGCCACAGGTCAAAGAAATCCGTCTGGGTGAACTGATCCGCCTGCAACGGCAGGCCATCGGCGCTTAGAATATCAAACACCTCCGCGCCAAAGCGGATGCGAATGCCGTTTGGCAAGGTCTGAAAGCTCAGATCACTAATGGCAAAAATCTGCGCGTAGCCAGACAGGTCAATCCGGTCCAGCCCCAGCTCAAACCCCTGAATAACATCATGCGCGCCACCATCGGGGCGGATCACAAACACATCCGCGCCCGCGCCGCCAACCAGCGTATCGGTGCCAAGCCCACTGATCAAAATATCGCGCCCGGCCCCGCCCGAAAGCACCCCGCCGGCATTATCCGCCACCAGCCTTTGACCGCCGCCCACATCAATATCCCAACTGCTCAGGATACCCGGGCCATCCTCGGAAACAAACAGCCGGATATGGCCGTTTTCCTGCGTCAGGGTCAGCCCGCCGGGATTTTGCAACCCCGTCAGCAAGGTGGCTTCGATGGTTTCCAACTGCAGCAATGTGCCATCCGGCAGCATCGTCATCAGCGTCAGCCCGTCATCCGTACCGCCCGCCACAATATAGACCTCGCCGCCCACCTCGATTGTCTCCATCACCGAGATCCCGGCAAAGCGGGTGGTGAGCGTATCATTGACCTGATCCACCGGCAGCAGGCTGCCATCGCTTTGGATTTTCAAAACCGTGATCGAGCTGCTGCCCGAGGCCCCCACCAGAAGAAACTTTTCGGCCCCCATCTGCACCACCTGCAAATGCTCAGGGTTTGCGATGCCAAGGCCATCCTCGGCACCAAAATAATTCACCACCTGCAACCCGGTTTGCGGATCGACCCGGTAAGAGGTGATCGAATGATCGCGCGCCGAGGCCGCCAGCACATAGGCCTCCGTACCGATCTGAACCTCGGTCACCGTTACATCATCGGGCGCCGGAAGATCGGCCCCCACCTGCACCGTCTGAATCAGGGTGAAATCCCCCGATACCTCCTGCCGCCAAATGTCAATGCTGTCGCTGCCCCTTGTGGTGCTCACCGCCAGCACCTGCCCGGCCTCTTGCAGCAGATCAAATCCGGTGATTGACCCGCTCACCGGGCCAAACTGATAGCTTTGGATCAGGCCGCCGCCCGCGCCGACGCTATAGCCGGTGGCGCCGCCGCCCGCGATGCCGTGCACCCAAAGCAGAGGGGTGCCGCCCGTGGCTGTGCCGATCAGCTCAACCGGGGCCGACAGCCCATTGGGCAGCCCCATCACCTGACTGGCAAGCCAGACCGGCACCGGCCCGCTCACATCCCATGTCAGCACCAGGCCGGTATCCACCGAAGTGGCATAAAGCAATGTCTGGGGGCCTTGCCGGACAACATAAAGATCCGACAGCCCCGGGGCTGTCAGAATATCCAGATTGCCAATATTATACAGATGCTGAAAATAACTCACAGCATATCACCCATTTACTCACCCACCCGCGGGCATGACACTGGTTTCAAGCCTGAGCCGGGGGAAACCGGGGCAAGATCATGGTGTTTACAAAAAATTGCGCGTATTTGGCGGGGCATGTCTGATCCCGCGCCACCCATTACCATTGCCTTATGCACCCATAACGGGGCAGCGCATCTGCGGGCGCAGTTGGACAGTTATCTGACGCAAAACCATGAAAACTGGCGCTTATGGGTCAGTGATGACGGCTCAACCGATGCCACCCGCGCCATTTTAGAAGCGTTTGCCGCCCGCCACGGCGACCGCCATGAGATCAGACTCATCGACGGGCCAAACCGGGGGGCCACGGCCAATTACATATCCTTGCTGTGCCACCCGGAGTTCCCCACCGGGACGGTGGCGCTGTCGGATCAGGATGATGTCTGGCTTGAGAATAAGCTGTCGCGGGCTGTGCAGGGTCTGGCACAAAGCGATGCGCCCCTGCTTTATGGCGCGCAAAGCGTGCTGACAGATGCCGCCCTGCGCCCGATCGGGGCATTAAAACCCGGCCGCTGCCCGCCCGGGTTTGGCAATGCGCTGGTGCAAAATATCGTCAGTGGGCACAGTGCGGCGCTCAATCCGGCGGCCCTGACGCTGGTGCGCCGGGCCGGGGTGCCCGAAAATGTGCCGTTTCATGACTGGTGGCTGTATCTGCTGATCACCGGCGGCAGCGGGCGGGTGATCATCGACCCGGCTCAGGTGTTATTATACCGCCAGCACAGCGGCAATACGGTGGGCGCGCGCCATGGATTGCGGGCGCATCTGCGCCGTATGCGCCAAGTTGGTGCACAACAGTTCAAAACCTGGACCCGCGCGAATGCGGCGGCCTTGAAAGCCTGCGAGGCCCTTCTCACCCCCCAGGCCCGGATCATGCTCGACAGTTTTAGCCAGCCCCGGCGCGGCCCGGCACGCGCTTTGCAACTGCGCACCCTGGGCGTCCGGCGGCAGCGGCCTCTGGCCACTGCCGGGCTTTATCTGGCGGCCATGCTGGGACGGGTTTAAAGGACGCCCAAATCTTTTTAAAAAAGATTTGCCAAAAGTTTTTAAAAAACTTTTGCGGTCAGGCCAGAAATCCGGGCCTTAGCCGGGGGTTTGCATATTCTGATTATGCTGCGCAATTGCCTCTTCAACATCATCGTAATACTGCAAATGGCCGTTTTCCAGCACCGCCGCCGCATCGCACATCGCCCGGATCTGATCCATCCCGTGCGACACCACCACCGCGCCCGCATGGCGCATCCGGGCAGCAAACACCTCGGCACTTTTGCGCCGGAACGCCATATCCCCCACCGAAGTGACCTCATCCACCAGATAAGTATCAAACGGCACCGCCATGGACACCCCAAACGCCAGCCGTGATTTCATCCCCGAGGAATAACTGCGAAACGGCAGATCAAAATGCGCCCCCAGCCCGGCAAACCCGGCAACAAAATCCACCATCTCATCACTGTCCACCCCGTAAATCCGGGCGATGAACCGGGCGTTCTGCGCGCCCGTAAGATCGCCGTGGAACGAGCCTGCAAACCCCACCGGCCAGGAAATTGTCCCGGTCGAGACAATCTCGCCCCTTGTTGGGTCCATGGTGCCGGCAATCATCTTCAGCAAGGTGGATTTGCCCGCGCCATTGCGCCCCAAAAGCCCCACGGCGCGACCGGTGGGAAAGGTCAGGCTGACATTGTCCAGCACGGTCTTGCGCTGGCCGCGCAGCACAAAAACCTTACTGAGATTGCGAAACTCGATCATCTGCTAACGGCGGTCTTTCAGGGAATAAGACACCAGCACCAGTATCGCCCAGAACATGAACAAAAACAGCCCCAGCAGCCCCAGCAGCACCGCGCGCTGCGGATAAAGCGCGCGCTCGGCCTTTGTCGGCTCGATATGCGCCGCCAGATAGCGACTTTGGCGGCGCGCCTCGGCCAGCGCCACATCACGGCCGGCCAGCGCCGAAATATAGGTCTGTTCGGCAAATTCACGGTCCACGATCAGGCGCTCATATTCGCCCACAAGGGTGGAAAACAGCTTCTGATTGTCATCGCCGCTGCCGGTGATGCCGCGCTTGCGGCGCTCATCATCAATGCGCATCTCAATCACCCGCACCCGGCGCTCGGCCCGGGTAATGCGCGGATCAGACGCGCGGGTTGTCTCATCCAGCAGATCAAGATCAATCTGCGCCTCGGCCAACTGCGCCTGCAAGGTGCCCAAAATCCCGGCCTGGGTTTCAATATCTGCGGTTGGGTCAACCACCCGGTTTTCATTGCGAAAGCGGGTGATGGCCTCGCGCGCCTGCTTGAGCCGCTCTACCGCCTGATCCAGCTCTTCGTTGGCATAACGCACCGCATCGGCGCGGGCGACGGCGCTCAACTCGTTGATCATGTCCGAGCTTTCGCTGAATATCTCACGGGCGATGCGCTGCGCGTCATCCGCATCAAACGCCAGCACCCGGATCTCGATCAGCCCGCTGCCGGTGTCATAATAGACCCGTACCATCCGGCCCCAATAGTCAACCAGATCCTCGATCGTACCGCCGGGCTGATAGGCAAAAACCGGGTCCCACTCGGGCTTGGACCACAAGCGGGCCAAATCCAGTTTTTCCTGCAACAGCGAGGCCATCTTCTGACTTTGGATATATTCATATAAAATATCCGTATCCGACGTGCCAGAGCCAGACAATTCGGTGATACCGCCCAGAATTTCCAACGGCGAGCTGACCGTTTCCTTGCGCACGGAAAACCCCACAGTCGAGGCATATTGATCCGCCGCTATCATCCACAGATAAAACGCCGCGGCCGCAACCGGCAGGGCCACCAGCGCCACAAAGCTGAGCAATACCATGCGATGGCGCTTGCGCACCCGCGCCGGGCGCGCAGGGGGCTGTACTGGGGG
>CAZZKL010000041.1:4554-20876 GCA_964655135.1 uncultured Roseovarius sp.
TGCACCGGGGGCTGTACCGAAGTGGGCGCGGGCGTCCGGGTGGCGACCAGCGGCGGGGCCACGTTTGAAACAGGTTTGGTCACTTCAATACCCCAAGCTCTTTATTTCATCTGTTGCGCGCGCTAGTCATACAAAACCACAGCTTTGAACACCAGCCGCAACAAGGTCTGGCCCCCTGCCCTGCCAAAGCGCCGCAACCCGGGAGCGCCGATGCCCATAATCTCCATGCCGCCCGCCCGGCCCCAAACCCGGCCGCCCCGGCCTTTTGCCAGCCTGCGCACCATCACCGCGCTGATCCTGCGCGAGATGATCACAACCTATGGCCGCTCGCCGGGGGGCTATCTTTGGGCGGTGCTTGAGCCGGTGGCGGGCATTGCCCTGCTGACGCTGATCTTTTCAGCGGCGTTTCGCGCGCCAGCCTTGGGCACGAATTTCCCGATCTTCTATGCCACCGGCATGATCCCGTTTTTGATGTATAATGACATCTCGGGCAAAGTGGCGCTGTCTTTGCTGTTTTCCAAGCCGTTGCTGGCCTATCCGGCGGTGACCTATCTTGATGCCATTTTGGCGCGGTTCATCGTCAATATGCTGACCCAACTGATGGTGGCCTATATCACCCTGATCGGCATTCTACTGATCTTTGAAACCCGGCTGGTGCCGGAGTATCCCACCATCATCGAAGGCTTTGCCCTCACCGCCCTGCTGGCCCTGAGCGTCGGCGTGATGAACTGCTTTTTGTTTTCCCGCTTTCCGGTCTGGCAGCGGGCCTGGTCAATTTTGATGCGGCCGATGTTCATCATCTCGGGGATTTTCTTTTTGTTTGATACCATCCCCCAGCCCTACCGTGATTACCTGTGGTATAATCCTTTGGTGCATATCATCGGCCTGATACGGCGCGGGTTTTATACCAGCTATGACGCCAGCTATGTCTCAATCAGTTATCTTGTTGGCCTGTCCCTGGCGCTGCTGCTGACCGGGCTTTTTTTGCTGCGGCGGTTTCACCGGGATTTATTGAATGATTAAAGCGTTTCGATAAATTACATGGGGTTTGGCAAAACCTGGCGCATGAACTCCGCGTCGGCCTCGGTAAAGCGCGCCAGCCGTGCCGCCGAGCCGTCACGCTCAAACAGCGCCAAAAGCTTGGGCCAGCGCGGTTCATCACCTATGTGGTCACCGCGATTTTGATAGATACCCGCCACCGATATATCCACCCCACACCCTGCCAGATCGGCCTCCAGCCGGGCCAGCCCGGTGGTGGCATAGATCCCGTCCAACTGCGCCGCCCCGGCGCGGGCGCGGGCAATCAGATCGGCCCGCGGCAGCCCCGCCACCGCCCGGCGGCCGCGCATTTTACAGGTGGCGAAATAGCTGCAGTAGAAATTATCGTAATAATCGCGCACAAAATTCTGCCAGGCGGCATCACCGCCAAAGAAATACTCATCCGCCGACATCTCAAGGATCTGCCGCTTGCCTAAATTCACAGGCTTATCCAAATCCTCGGCACTCAGGGCGCGGGCCTCTTTCAGCAGGAAAAAATAAAACGAGGCAATACGCTCTTTGGGGTCGCGCAACACCGAAAAGACAAACCGGTCAGGCGGCAATGTCTCAAGCTCGACCCAGTCGATATGCCCCGAATACAGCCGGTATCCCGCGGGCATATGAACCCCGCCCTCGGCCTGCCTTTGCAGCCGAACAGGCGAGACATAGCTATTCCCCCCCACCGCCGCCGCCAGCGCATGATGGATGGTTTGCCCGGCGGTCTTGGGGATGTGCAGAAAAACGATCGTGGTCATAGCGGGCCTTTCGTCAGATCAACCACGGTGGGCACAAACGGGGCCACATTGCCATGCATCCGCCTCACCCCATCAATGAATTCCTGCGGTTTTGACGGCGTCAGATGGGCCAATTGCCACGGCGCGTATTGCCACCATTTGGCCGCCTGCATCTGCGCCATCATATCCGGCTCAAACCGGTATTTTTTAACCCGAGCCGGATTGCCCGCCACAACCGCATAGGGCGGCACATCACCCGCCACAACCGCACGCGCCGCCACAATCGCGCCGTCGCCAATCGTCACCCCGGCCCGGATCATCGCGCCGTGGCCGATCCACACATCATTGCCGATCGTGGTGATCTGGGCCTTTGTCGGCGGGCCAACATTCTGAAACCGGTAACTATGATATTCCTCGGCCCCCTCAAAGCCGCCCTTAAGCGCAAATAACCTGCCATGGACATAAAACGCCGGGCTGGTCGAGGCCCATGTCAGCGGATGATCCTGCCGCCCGATCTGCACCTCTTCGCCAAACGAGCAATAGCGCCCGATGCGCGCGGCAAAGCAATAGCCCGAGACCTGATAGGAAAATGCCCCAAGATGGATCGAATGATCATATTCCGTCCATTTCAGGCTGCCGGGGGCCTCAAGCCGGGTGTTTTCAGGCAGCTTGACCGTCAGATGCGGCCCCCGGTTCAACACCTCGATACCTTTGCCACGCAGGGCACTTATGGAAACGGACATTTTACTCATCACGCATGTTCTTGCGCGCTTTGCAGCATAAGATCAAGCAGCTTGGCCACGTCAACCGGCCCCGGTCCCAATCCGATCACCCCGCCCTGCCCCGCACCTGGGCCAGATGCGTTTTTCACCGCCTCGCCCTGTGCGCCCAGATCAAAGCACCACACCGGCAGAGCGGTGGCAATCGCCTCATGGGTGGCATAGGAAAACGTCTCGGGCCAGATCGACGGGATCAGCCATTTTGAGATGCCATAGCGTTTGATCAGGGCCGGAATATCGCCGATCTCATAGCTACCATGAACATGCGCCGGTGGTGCCAGCGAAAACGCGGGATCAAGATTACCGATCACCACCAACCGGGCCCGGCCCGTCTTTGCCAGATACCGGCTGAGATCGCGCAGCACAGCCGCGCCTTTTTGCACCCCGATATTACCCAGCACCCCGATCACTGGCACGCCGTCAGGGGCCTTCCCCGGCGCCACCTGCGGTACATCATGCAACAGGCGATGTCGGGTTATTTCAATCTTATCAACTACTTGCGGATAGGCTTGCGCCACCAGCGCCTGACTGTCGGCGGAAAACACCGTGATCTTTTTGGCCTGTTCCAAGGCCCGCCCCCAACCCTGTTGCCATTCGGCCAGATCAATTCGCACGCCCCCCGGCCCCATCGCCTCATGCGCCCGGTCAGTATTGCGGGCCGGGTCCGGCAGGCCCTGATAGGCCCCATCTCCGTTCAGCAGCGTATAAGACGGGCTGATCGGCCAAAAATCATGAAACAGAAATTCAAGGCTGTGCCCGCCCCCCTGCCCCAACTCCCCCAGCAGCTTGGGCACAAGCAGCGGATCATCCGCCCCGACACCGCAGGAATAAATCACCCGCCGCCGGGGCAAAAGCCGCATCAACTGCCGCACCAAATCGGTGTTATCCGTCTCGCCGCGCACCAGCCCCTCAATGCTGTGCAACTCAATCTGCCAGGCCGCCGCGCCACCCACCCGCAGCACCACCGCCGCGTGGCCCGCGTCCAACCCCTCGGCAATCCGGCGCTGAAGATAATGCTCGGCCCCGCCGCCCAGATCATGGGCCAGATAGACCGGCACCTCGGCCTGGCGCTGCCCGGCCCCAACCAGCGCCAGCGCCAGCCGCGGCGTGGCCAGCGGATCAGCCCGGATGAAATCCTGCACCAGCCGGTCATAGCCCGGATAGCGCCGGGAAATAATCCGGTTATTCGCCTGTACCAGATCGCGTTTTTGCGCCGTGCCAAATGAGGCCCCGCCCCGGTGTTCGACAAACACCCCGCCATGGCCCAGATGCCGCCAGCCATAGGCTGCCAGTTTGCGGCACCAATCCACTTCCTCGCCGTATCCCCGGCCAAAGCCCAGATCAAATTCAGGCACCTGCCTGAGCGCATCAATATGCATCGCCATGCAAAACCCCACGCCGGTGGGCGCGTCTTCCAACACCACATCGGGGTTGAAGCGCCGCGCCTGGTTGTCGATCTCATCGCCCTGCCCGGGGGCCAGATCTGTGCGCGCGCAAATCACCGGCACGGTGAAAATTTCCGCGTCATTTGACATCGGCGTGACCGAGGCCACCTGCTCATGCCGCCCCAAGGGCCGGATCAGGCGGCTGGCCCAACCGGCGGGCACCAGCGCATCGGAATTGAGCAGCACAACGTGATCGCCATGCGGCAGGGCGCGGGCAAACCCTTGATTGACCGACCGGATAAACCCTTGATTTTTTTCATTTTCCAGCAATGTCACCTGCGCCTGTATATCAGGCTCCAGCGCCGCGTGCCATTGCCTGAGCCAGGGCCGCACCCGATCATCACTTGAGCAATCCTCGATCACAATCAGCCGCCAGGGCAGGTCAGTATGGCGCACGACCCGGCCCAATGTTTCAGCCAAAAGATCAAAGGCATTATAGACCGGCATGATGATGCTGATCCCGGGCTGGGTTGATGCATTATCCGGTTCATTCTCCTGCAATAGCGGCTCGAATAAAAACTGGTTCAGCGTCTGCTCCCACGGCACTTCATTCAACCCCAAAGTTGCCTTGACCCGCGCCCGCGCGGTCGGTGAACGAAATAGAAACCATTGCGCAATTGCCGGGCTGGCTTTGATCAGATCGCGCAAAAAAGGCCAGATCATCCGCCGCTGCATCGCCCGAAGCTGGGCCCGGGTCAGCGGCTCCGGAGAGTGCATATAATGCTCGGGGCCCCGTGAAAACCACAGCAATGGCCGACCCAGATCATAAGGCACATCCAGCCTGAAACCCACCGCCATATGGCCAATATCAGGACGCGCGCGCGCCACATCCTCGCGCGGGGTGCCCTTGGCCTGAACCTGCCGGGATGCGCCCAACTGAAGCCCGATCTCATCGGCATCAACCCAGCCCGAGATGATATATCTACCCTGATAAATCTCATGGCTTTCCACCACCCCCGCAAGGGCCGCATCTTTGCTAAAAAGCTCAAAATTCGGCAACATAATACGGCCATGCTGGCGCGTGTATCGGCCAAATAATCCGGCAATACGTTTCAGCAAAATAACCTCCCTGCTTGGCTTTGCAATCGACCGGGTAAGCGCATGTTCCCCGGAATGCAAATGTTTCGCGCGCGAAACATTCAGCTTAACGACCGGTCAAGCCAGGCCAGCAACTGATCGCGCAGCTTGGGGGGGATTGCCGCGCCGCGCAGCTCAATCCGGCCGTCCTCATACAGCCGCGCCACCACGCCGCCGCGCAAGGGCCGGTCATGATATTGTGGTTTTGCGGCCGGTGTTTCGGGCAGTGTTTTACCGTGCAAAAACCCGGTGATCAGTGCCTGTTCCTGATCGGCCGAGGTGATCCGGGCCTTGCGCAATTGCTGCGCCAGTTGCCCCGCCGCCGCCGGGGTTTCCTCAAGCCTTTTTGCCAGCCGCAGCCCCATGCGCTCGCCAATCGCGGCCGGGTATTTCAGCACCTTATCCAGCCCCCGCACCAGCCCCAAAAACGACCGGATTTTTGACCGCTTGGCCCGCGAGGCGGTATGAAAAAGTTGCAACAGCGCCTGCTTTTCATCCTTGAACACCCCCGTATCCACCGCCTTCACCGCAATGCGGGCGCGCTCATAATAACTCAGCCCGACACGAATTTCATTTTCCTCCACCATCGCCACATAGGCCGCCGGACGGTCCTGCGGCAGACGGATCAACGCCAGCGCCACAGCGTGCCGGGCCAGGCCCGTGTCATCATGCAAATGCTGCAACGCCTGACAGCGCCGCCAGCCCGAGATCAGCCCGTATTTTCCCGCCCCCAGCTCGGTCACTTCGATCGGGGTTTGCTGCCCGCGCAAACGAATAGACTCGACCAGCGCCTGCATTTCATCCGCGTCAATCGCCATGCGGTCGCGGGTCAGATAGGTCAGGTCAATCCGCTCCAGCGGCACCTCGATCACCATGCGGCCCTGCTTGCGGGCGTTTTCCATCATCATCGCCATCTCGCTCAGCGCGGCGGTGGCAGAGGCGTCCGAGGCCACGCCGGTAATCGGCGCGCGCGGGGCAGGGAGGGCGGATTTAACCTCGGGGGCGGCGGCCAGAAATTCGGGCTTGGCCGGGCTTAGACGTTTGCGTTTGGCCATTTTCTGGCTCCTTTCATTTGCGGCGGGCCATCTGCGGCGGGCGGGGGCAAATGTTTCGCGCGCGAAACAAATTCAAGGCGCCGCCTGCGAAAGCTCATCCCGGCGCCAGGCCCCGATCAGAAGCTGCTTGAACGCGGCATAGGTTTCATCAAAGGTCTGACGCCCGCGCACATAGGTTTCACGGTTGAAATCGCGATAATCCGCCTCGTAAATGCCTTGCACCTGTTCGCTGGCCTGACCGATCAGCACGGTAAAATCCTGCCGGTAAGGCGACAGAGTTTTGCCCAGATAGGCCTGCATCAATGCGGCCAGCTCGGCCTGTTGCATGCCATCATAACGGGTGACAATCGCCCGCACCGCATCCCATTCAAAGCGCAACCCATCGCGGCCCAAAGCGCGGGCGGCGATGTTTTCGGCGTCCTCGATTGAGCCAAATGTGGCGTGCAGCATATCGAAAAACCGACCCGTGGAATCAAACTCCAGAAACGACGCGCCGAGGGGCACCAACAGGATGTCAGCGGCGGCAAGGCCGTTGATCGTCAGGTAGCCGAGGGCAGGGGGGGTATCGATGAATATCACATCATAGCGGTCTAAAATACCGTCGGCCTCAAGGCTTTCGGTCAGTGCATCCCACAGTTTCCAACCGCGCCCCTGCATCCGCCAGACGGGGATCTGAAATTCGGCCCAGTAGAGATTAAGCTGCGCGCCAATCAGATCAATATTGGGCCAGTGGGTTTTCTGAATCAGTTGCGGCGCGGTGATGTCCAATGCGGCACTCAGGGTTTCGTCAAGCGGCTGCGGCGCTTCTCCGCGATCCTGACGGCGCTGGTTTTCGGCCCGCAGATGCAGGGCGTAATGGCGCGCCAGCAGGGGGAAAACCGTTTGCCATTCATCTTCAACCTGACCGCCAAAAATTGAGGTCATCGAGCCTTGGCTGTCGAGGTCAATCACCAGAACCTTATAGCCGTCCAGCGCCGCCGACATGGCCAGATGTGCGGCGGTACTGGTCTTGCCAACGCCGCCTTTGAAATTGGCCACGGCGACCAGTTTGGCGGGCAGGTCTTTGGGGCGGTAGGGCAGGTAGTTTTTTGCCTTGGAGCCTTCGGCAGCAAAATGCGCCCGCAGGCGCAGCACCTCGTCAAAGCTGAACCATTTGGCGGCGCCCTCGGATTCGGAACGCCCCTGAGGCAGATCAGGATTTTGCCGCAGCACCCGGCGGAAATGACCGGTGGCCACGGGGATCAGGTAGCGGGTAATTTCCCAGGTGGAAAACAGCCGCAATTTGCGTGCGTGACCGTCTTCTAATTCGCGGCTGATGAGATCATTGCGGCCCGCCTGACAGGCCTCAGAAATAGCGGCAAAATCCGCCGTGGTGGTGGGATCATCGAGCAATTCAAATGCCCGGTCCGGATCAATATTGAAATAAGGGGGCAGGGGGGTATCTTGGGCCATGGGGTTTTGATGTCCGCTCTTTTCACCCGTATATCACAAAAAGGCGAACATGGTAGCAAAAACCCAACATCACCCTGTTTTTCTAAGCACTTTAACCCGGTTCATGGCAGATATAGCGCATGTTTGAGGCACATACACAAGATTTTGCTGTTATATATTTGTTATTTTATTGTTACGGGGGGTATGGATTTTAGGATTACGCTTGAGATTCAGCAGGTTGTGGGGGGATTTCAAAGGTGTTGCGACTCTGAAACCACGATAGGGCGACTCTGATCCACCGGGCGGGTGACTCTGATCCGCCGAACCTGATGGGACCTGATCACTGGACGTGGCCTGTGGATAACCCTAGATTGGTGTCACTGAAACCCCGATAGATTCGGGGCAGGGCGCAGACCCGGATCAACCGGGCGGCAGTAGGCAGAGCAACAGGCAGGGCGGCAGTAAATGGCGATAGCGGCGGACGGCTTTTTCGTATGTGACGTGCTGGACCCGGCGCTCAAGGATGATCTGGCGTCGATGGAGCATCCGATTTTTTCGCTGAGCACAAAGCCTGACCGGCGCATTTTAAGATACGCCCATAATGGCGTGACCCTTGAGGTGACGCCAAGTGTGCGGGGGCGCGCGACGATCCACGACAAGGATATTCTTATCTATTGCGTGTCGCAACTGATGGCCGCGCTCAATGCCGGGCGTAAGATCAGCCGCACTTTGACGCTCAGGGCGCATGACCTTTTGCGCGCCACCAAACGCGATACATCCGGCGACAGCTACGCCCGCCTGCGCGAGGCGTTTGAGCGGCTGGCGGGCACCCGTTTGACCACCAATCTGAGCACCGGCGAGGGTGAGGCGACGCGCGGCTTTGGCCTGATTGAAAGCTGGGAAATTCTGCGCCATGCGCGCGGCGGGCGGATGAGCCGGGTGACGGTTACTTTGTCGGAATGGATTTATCGCGCGGTGCTTAATCAGTCGGTGCTGACGCTTAGTCGCGACTATTTCAGCCTGCGCAAACCGCTGGAGCGGCGGATTTATGAGCTGGCGCGCAAGCATTGCGGGCGGCAGCCAAATTGGCGGGTGAGCGTGGCCACCTTGCACAAAAAATCCGGCTCGGCAGCGCCTTTGCGGGTGTTTCGTGCGGCGCTGCGCAAGATGATCAAAGCGGCGCATTTGCCGGACTATGAGATGAGTGAGGAGCCGGGCGATATTATCGGCTTTAGCAGGCGAGGGCAGGGGGCTGTTTTGGAGGCGCCGGTGCTGCACCCGGACACCCATCAGGCCGCCCGCGCGCTGGATCCCGGCGCGGATGTCTATGCGCTTGAGGCCGATTGGCAGCGCTGGTGGCATGAGACCGGGCGCGCGCGATTGTCAAACCCGGACCGGGCGTTTTTGGGCTGGGTTAAGGCGCGCAAATCAGGCTAGGGCCAGTATTCTAAGGCCAGCGCCGCGCCGCGTGCAGCACCCGCAAGACGGTGATGGCGCGGGCGTCTTCGGCATAGACCACGATGTAATTTGGCCGCACGACCAGTTCCCGCGTGCCTTTCACCCGACCGGTTTTGTAAAGCTTTGGGTTTTGCGGCAGCCGGGCCAGCTTGCTGTCAATCTCATCAAGTAAGGCCAGCGCGGCGGCGGGGTTATCGTTGGCGATATAGTCAAGGATGGCCTGTAAATCCGCCCGCGCCGGGGCGCGCCACTCAAGCTTTGGGGGCATGGTATTTTTTGGCCCGGGCGCGCATTTGTGTCATCACATCCTCATGGGCGAGGGCCGCACCGGGGGCCTCCAGCGCCTCGGCCACTTTTTGGCGAAACCAGATGTCATAGCTTTCCGGGCTGGTGGCAAGGCCTGCGGGCAGCCCGCCTTCTGACGCTACACGGGTCAACAGGATGCGCACCGCGTCGGATAATGTCAGGCCAACCCCGGCCAGCGCATCGGCGGCGCGGGCCTTGAGCTGATCATCGACGCGGACATGAAGCATGGAGGTTTGGGCGGGCATGGGGCGGCTCCTGTTTTGGATTTTGTATCTCATTTGAGATACAATTGCAAGCCTTGGTTAGGGGTTTTGCCGGTGGCGTTTGATGATGCCGCCGACGGTGTTTTTGCTGATCCCCAGATCGCGGGCAATCCAGCGATAGCTGCGGCCCTCGGCGACGGCCTGGATCACGGCGGGCGCCAGCCGGTCGGATTTGGGCCGCTGGCCCGGTTGGCGGCCGAGTTTCTTGCCGCGCGCCTTGGCGGCGGCAAGGCCGGATTTCACCCGCTCGCTCAAAAGGTCGCGTTCAAACTGGGCGATGCCTGCCAGTAATGTCGCCATCATCCGCCCGTGCGGGGTGTTCAGCTCAAAGGTCATGCCGCTCATCGCCACCATGGAAACCTGCCAGCCCGCCAGTTGGGTCAGGCTGTCCAGAAGATCCTGAGTGGAGCGGCCCCAGCGGCTCAGCTCGGTCACCAAAATGGCGTCAATTTCGCGCGCCTGCGCCAGCGCCATGATTTGGGCGCGGGCGGTGCGGTTGGATTTCATCCCCGAGGCGGTTTCCTTGAACACCCCAACCACCTCAAAGCCGCTGCGGTCGGCAAAGCCCGCGAGATCGGCCAGTTGCCGGGCGCAGGATTGATCGCCGGTGGACACCCGCGCATAGATGGCTGCTTTTTGTCCCAATTGAACCCCCGCAATTTTCGGGCTGGTAAGCTGTTGAATTCACTGGCGGGAGTATTGTCCATTTTAGCCCTTAGATCAACTGGGACAAATCCCCCATGGGCCAAAGAGGGGCAGGGCGGCGCACGGTCAGGTTACAGCCTGTTCAGCTTCGCCCGCTAGCGTCCGGGCAATTCCAGCTTTCCGAGGTATTCATGTCAGATCTGTCACCTTCTCTAGCTTTACCGCTTATCGCGCCGGCACAGGCGCAAAAGCACGTCACCCATAATGAAGCCATCATGCGGCTTGATATGCTGGTGCAGCCGGCCATGGCCGACAGCAGCCTGACTGCGCCGCCCGCAAGCCCGGTGGCTGGCGCGCGGCATCTGGTAGCGCCGGGTGGCACCGGGCTTTGGGCCGGACAGGATAATGCGATTGCGCTTTATGATGGCGTGGCCTGGCTTTTTGCCACGCCGCAGGCGGGGTGGCGGGTTTATGATATTGCCGCCGCAAGCGGGCTGGTGTTTGATGGCGCGCTTTGGGTGCCTGAGCAGCCCAATTTGCAAAATCTTGACGGGATCGGGGTGAATGCGGCCAGTGATGCCATCAACCGCTTGGTGGTCTCGGCGCAGGCGACGCTTTTCAATCATCAAGGCGCGGGGCATCAGCTTAAGATCAACAAGGCGGCGGTCGCGGATACTGCCAGCCTGCTGTATCAGACCGGCTTTAGTGGTCGCGCCGAGATGGGCCTGACCGGGTCGGATGCTTTTTCCATTCGTGCCAGCGCCGATGGCAGCACCTGGGCCACCGGGCTGAGCCTTGATCCGGCCACCGGGGTGGCGACATTGCCGCAAGGTGCCGTAGTGACCGGCAGCCTGACCGGCACGGCGGTGCAGCAAACCCCCGAAGATGCCACCACCGGGCGGTTGATGCGGGCCGATTATGGCTATGGTCCCGGCACGGCGCTTGGCACCGTGTCTTTTAATGGCAGCACCCCAAATGGGGCTTTGATTGAGCAGGGCAGCAATGCCAATGGCAGTTATACCCGGTTTGCCGATGGCACCCAGATTTGCCAGCATGAGGTGACGCTAAACTATGTCAGCGGGGTCCTTTTCATTGGAACATGGACATTTCCTGCGGTTTTCATTGCCGGCGGCAAGCCTCAGGTTTTAGGCACGCTCAACCCTAATTCGCTGGCAAGCACGGCCCCGTCAATTACCGTCAATCAGATGACCGGGCTGGTGGTTGGGCTGGTATCAGACACCACCGGGAAATTACAGGTGCGGCCTCTGGCCGGGGCGACGTTTACCTCAGGGGAAAGTATTTTGATACGCGCTGTTGCTGTTGGATATTGGGCTTGAGGAGGGCCAGAATATGAAAATTACCTTTCATCCCGCGCGCAGTGACGCCCGGCTTAAACTGGAGCGTCAGGGCGATCGTTTGCTGGTCAATAATGAGACTTATGATTTCAGCGCCGTGCCCGAAGGGGCCACCTTGCCGCAGGCGGCGGTGACCGGCGATTGGCTGGCGGATGATGTGACCCGTAAGGACGGCGTTTTGCATCTGGCGGTGATTTTGCCCATTGGCAAGGACGCCAACAAGAAAAGCCGCTTTCCCGCGCCGGTCACGCTGAGCCAGGACGGGCCGGTGCCGTTGCCGACAGACAAGGCCAAAAGCCGCAAATCCGCCAAAAAACCCAGCCAAAAGACCACCCAGAAATCCAAAGGGGCCTGAGATGCCATTGATTGATCTGACACAGCTTGTCACCGCCAAAGACAAAGCCGATGAGGCCGCCCTGATCGACGCCGAAGCCCTGCTCAGCCAAACCGACTGGATGGTGCTGCGCGAGGCCGATAGTGGCGCGGCCATGCCGGTGGACATCCGCGCCGCCCGGGAAAACGCCCGCAAGGTTTTATCGCGCTAAAGCGTTTCGAGTTTAAGTTGAAACACGACTTGAACTTGAAACGTATGAAACATCTTCCTGCCTCAGCCCTGCCCATCGGCCCCATCGGCCCCATCGGCCAAGGCCCGCAAATACCGGCCATAATCGTTTTTGCAAAACATTTCCGCGCGGGCGCGCAAGGCATCATCACTGATCCAGCCCCTGCCAAAGGCAATCTCATCGGGGTTGCCGATCTGCAACCCCTGGCGCTTTTCCAGCGTGCGCACAAAATTGCCCGCGTCCAGCAGGCTGCCATGGGTGCCGGTATCGAGCCAGGCATAGCCGCGCCCCATCTGCTGCACCGTTAGCTGCCCCTCGGCCAGATAGCTTTCCAGCAGCGTGGTGATCTCCAGCTCGCCGCGCGCCGACGGGCGCACATCGCGGGCGCGGGCGGGCGCGGTTTCATCGAGGAAATAAAGCCCGGTCACCGCATAGTTTGACGGCGGGTTTTTGGGCTTTTCAATGATCGCCCGCGCCCGGCCACTGGCGTCAAAATCCACCACGCCGTAGCGCTCAGGATCGGCCACGCGGTAGCCAAACACCGTGCCGCCGGTCTGGGCCTGATCCGCCTGTGCCAGCAGCTCGGGCAGGCCGTGGCCAAAGAAAATATTATCCCCCAGCACCATCGCCGACCCGGCGCCATCCAGAAAATCCTCAGCCAGAAGATAGGCCTGCGCCAGCCCCTCGGGTTTGGGTTGGGCGATATAGCTTAAGGAAAGGCCCCATTGGCGGCCATCCTCAAGCGTGCGGCGATATTGGTCTTGGTCTTCGGGCGTGGTGATCACGGCTATTTCGCGAATGCCCGCCAGCATCAGAACCGCCAGCGGATAATAGACCATCGGCTTGTCATAGATCGGCAATAATTGCTTTGAAATGCCCAGCGTGGCGGGATAGAGCCGCGAGCCGGTGCCCCCGGCCAAAATGATGCCTTTGCGTGATGTCACGGTGACGTTTCCCCAACTCTAAATCTCAGGCCCGCATTTGCACATATCGCCCGGCGTTATTCAAGCTCTGCCAGCACCCGCGCCAGCCCGGCGCGCCAATCGGGGCGGGCAAGGCCAAAAGCGGCCTGCACGGTGCGGCAGTCCAGCCGTGAATTCAGCGGGCGCGGGGCCGGGGTGGGGTACTCGGCGGTGGCAATGCCGGTGACTTCGACCTTGCGGCCGGCCTGCGCAAAAATTTCTTGGGCAAAACCCTTCCAGCTCACATCCGGCGCGCCGGCATAATGATAGGTGCCGGTTTTGGCCGGATCATCGCGCAGGGCGCGCACCATCTGAAGGCAGGTCCGGGCAATATCCGCCGCCGGGGTTGGCCCGCCAACCTGATCCTCCACCACCCGCAGGGCCGCGTGGCTTTCGCTTAAACGCAGCATGGTGCGGACAAAATTCTGGCCATGGGCGGAAAACACCCAAGAGGTGCGCAAAATCCCATGCGCGCCGCCCGCGCCGCGCACCAAATGTTCCCCCGCCAGTTTAGAGCGGCCATAGGCATTGAGCGGCGCGGTGTCATCGTCGGGCTGCCACGGCGCCGTGCCATGGCCAGCAAACACATAATCGGTTGAAATATGCACAAAAGGAACATTCGCACGGGCGCATTCGCGCGCCATCGCACCCGGGGCCGCGCCATTGATCACTGTGGCAAGGGCTTCTTCATCCTCGGCCCGGTCCACGGCGGTAAAAGCGGCGGCATTGATCACCATGCGCGGGCGATGCGCGGCAATCGTCGCAGCGCAGGCCTCGGGATCGGCCAAATCCGCCGCCGCGCGATCAAGATAGGTGGCCTCGGGGGCCAGATCCTGCAACGCGCGGGCCACCTGCCCGCTGCGGCCAAACACCAGCAGGCGGCTCATGTGCCCGGCTCCGCAGGTGGCTCAAGGACATAACCAAAGCGCTCGTAATCATCGCGGTCAAGCTGATAGATGAAATCCAGATCCGCCGCCGTGATCGGGGCCACATCGCCGCGTGGAGATTTGCCCAATTGCACCAGCAGGGTTTCATAGCTGTGCGCCCTTTCAATGCGGCGCGGGCCAAGCTGATTGGCGGCCAGCGCATCAAGCCAGTTCACCACCGGGTCGGTGCCGTCTTCCAGCCGAAAGATCACACAGCCCTCGGGCACCAGATCGCCCATTGGACGGGCGTGATTATCCAGATACCACAGGTCATGTGCCCGGCGTTCGGGCAAGGCCCGCAACCAGGCCGGAAAATCCTCAGCCGGGTCAATCAGCTCTTCAATATCGCGCTGATACAGATAGGCACTGTGCAGCCGCTTGGCCGGGTGCCGCACCAGCGCAAACATATGGTCAAAAAATCCCGGATTAAACAGCCGGGCAAGGCTTTGCGCCTCAATATGCTGCGGCGAGCAGCGGCTCCAGCGGGCCGGTTCCGGCAGGTTGAAATGGCCGGGATCAAACAGCGCCTTTGTGGACGCCCCAAAGCGGCGCATGAGATAGGCCTCAACCGCCGTGCCGGCGCATTTGGGCACATGGGCAAAATATAAAATGCCGCGCCCGGTGCGGATGATTGGCATGGTTACCCCTTCCCCAGCCGCTGCCCGACCCCGGCGCGCGCCTGCAACGCCTGCCACCAGGATCGGTTCTCAAGATACCAGCGCACGGTTTTCTCCAGCCCCTGCTCCAGCGTCACTGAGGCGCGCCAGCCCAGCTCATTACCAATGCGCGTGGCATCAATCGCATAACGCGCATCATGGCCGGGGCGATCAGGCACAAATTCAATCAATTCGCCATAAGGCCGCGTGCCCGGATGCAGGCGATCAAGGCAGGCGCAGATCATCTTTACCAGCTCCAGATTGCTGCACTCATTGCCGCCGCCGATATTGTAACTGCGCCCCAAAGCGCCCTCTTGCAGCACCAGCAACAGCGCGTCGGCGTGATCCTCGACATAAAGCCAGTCGCGGATATGGCTGCCATCGCCATAAATCGGCAGGGGTTTGCCCGCCAAAGCATTGAGGATCACCACCGGCACCAGCTTTTCAGGAAAATGATAAGGCCCGTAATTATTGGAACAATTGCTCAGCACCACCGGCAGGCCATAAGTTTCCCCCCAGGCCCGCACCAGATGATCCGACGCCGCTTTTGAGGCCGAATAAGGACTGCGCGGATCATAGGCGGTGCTTTCGGTGAATAACCCCTCAGGCCCGAGACTGCCAAACACCTCATCGGTTGAGACATGATGAAAGCGAAACCCAGCCGGGCGGCCCTCAGCCTGCCAATATTGCCGCGCCGCCTCAAGCAAATGATAGGTGCCGGTGATATTGGTCTCAATAAAATCCCCCGGCCCGTCAATTGACCGGTCCACATGGCTTTCGGCGGCCAAATGCATCACCGCATCGGGCCGGTGGTATTCAAATACCTCATCCAGCGCCGCGCGACCCCGAATATCGGCCTGCACAAACGTGTATCCCGGCAAATCCGCCACCGAGGCGACATTATCCAGGCAGGCGGCATAGGTCAGCGCATCAAGATTGATCACCTCAGCCCCGCGCGCCATCGCCAGCCGCACCACGGCTGAGCCGATAAACCCGGCCCCGCCGGTGACCAGCAATTTCATGGCGCGCCTTCATAGCTGAAAGGCGTGGCAAAATCCCTCAGCGCCCCGGCGGCGGCGTCTTTGTCGGATAAAATCGCGGCAGCCGGATCAATCCCCCAATCAATGGCAATATCGGGATCATCAAAGCGCACCCCACCATCGCACTCCGGCGCGTAATAATCCGAGCATTTATAAATGATCTCGGTGTCGGGCGCGCGGGTGACAAACCCATGCAAAAACCCCGCCGGGATCAGCAGTTGCAGGCCATTTTCCGCGCTCAGATCATGGCCGGTCCACATGCCATAGGTTGGACTGCCCCGCCTGACATCCACCGCCACATCATAAAGCGCGCCACGGCCACAGCGCACCAGCTTGGCCTGTGCGTGCGGTGGCGCTTGAAAATGCAGCCCCCGGATGGTGCCGATCTCATGGCTAAGAGAATGATTATCCTGGACAAAATCAATATCAAAGCCCAGCCCGGCCATCCGCGCCCGGTTCCAGCTTTCGCTAAAAAATCCGCGCCCGTCGCCAAAGCGGCGCGGTTCAAGCAGCACCACGCCGGGCAGATCTGTCTGGCATATTTTCAGCATCCCTGATCCTTCATGCACATGCCGCATCTGGCATTCCA